>JBQTJF010000020.1:0-31497 GCA_052387375.1 Betaproteobacteria bacterium | reverse complement strand
GAGAAGGCTTTCTCCATTCAGGGAAACAACTTCCTCGGCAGTTCTGTCTTCCCCCGTCATGGCCTTATGGTCGCGGCAAAGGCCTCGGCCCGACAGATAAGTCTCGATGCAGCCGGAGCGGCCGCAGTAGCAGGGCGGCAGGGGCAGGTCCTCGGCCGTCGGCAGGGGCAGCGGGTTGTGTCCCCACTCCCCGGCGATGGCGTTCGCGCCGGTCAGCACCTTGCCGTCCACCGCGATGCCGCCGCCTACTCCCGTGCCGAGGATGACGCCGAACACTAGCTTCGCACCCTTCCCCGCGCCGTCGACCGCCTCGGAGAGCGTGAAGCAATTGGCGTCGTTCTCGATCCGCACTTCCCGCCCGATCGCTTTCTCCAGGTCCTGCTTGAGCGGCTTGCCGATCAGCCAGGTGGAATTGGCGTTCTTCACAAGACCAGTGACGCGCGAAAGCGCGCCGGGGATGCCGATGCCGACGCTACCCTGCCCCGCTTCCTTCACGAGGGAAGCCACGACTTCCAGCGTGCCGGCGTAGTCCCCCCGCGGCGTAGGAACGCGCTTGCGGAAGCGCTCTGCGCCGCTGTCATCCAACGAAAGGACCTCGATCTTCGTGCCGCCGAGGTCGATCCCTATCCTCAAGCCCATGGCTCAGCGCAGCGGGCGGCGCGACCTGCCGATAGGCGGCGCCTCGCCGACGTCACGCAAAGCGATTGCGCAACGCGCGCCCGCGCCTGGTGCGGTAGATGTGAAAACCGCCGTCCAGCGTGGCGATGTCGCCCAAGCTGAGCGCGTCCGCCAGCCACAGCAGGCTCGCGTCGGCGAAATCCATCGGCCGGTCGGCGTACTTCTCCATCAGCGCGGCGAGCGCCGGCAGCTCCTGCTCCGGCACGTGCGCCAGCGAGAAGTTGCTGCTCGCCATCGCGCGCAGGAACGCGGGCGCGCGGTGGCGGGGGAGCAGCGCGCACACCTCGGCAACGACCGCCACCGTCGTGATCAGGGCACCTTCGAAGCGATCGAAGAAGCCGACCGCGGCCGCGTGCCGCCGCTCGCGCCGGTTCGCCAGCGCGACGAGCGGGCCGGTGTCAACGAGCAGCCTTCGCACCGAGCGCCCGGCGGATGTGCTTGCCGTGGCGTTCGCCGAGGTCGCGCGCACCGGAGAAGCATCCGACCAGGCCCGCCTCGCGCGCCGCGCGACCGAACGGCTGGCGCCGCGCCGCCTGGGCGAGGCCGCGGATGGCGCGTTTGACGACCTCAGAGCGCGACAGACCCTGCGCGCTGCACACGGCGTCGAGGGCCGCCGCTTCCTTGTCGTCGAGGCGCACCGAGAGCATTTTCATGTTGCGTCTACCGGAGTTGTATGACGCGGATCATACGCCCGGCTCGCAGAGGCGACAAACGCACCCCGAAAAACGTGGTCTGTCCCTGATTTTCTAGGCGACGGCCTCGAAGCGCGCGCGCTTGATGCGGTCCATGTTGAGGCCCTCGATGCGGATGAGCTGCGTCGGGCCGCGGCGCAGCGGCGAGTGCAGGTCGCGCTCGTTGTAGACGTGCGCGACCCCCGGGGTGAGCTTGTAGGTGCGCGTCGCGCGCGCCTTGCCGGGCCTGCCCTCGGCGGGCTCGGCGACGCGCTCGTAGTCGGTCATCTCGGTCTCGCCCTTCGCCTGGCCGTAGATCGCCCAGGAGGGCCCGTGGTCGTGCGGCGGCGAGGTCTTCGCGCCGGTGTAGTTGTGCGCGAGGATGCAGAAGCCGAGCTCGGGGTCCTCGTAGAGCACTTCGCGCTCAGGCGTGGAATCCTTTAGAAGAGAAGAAACGAATCCCGGGTCGCGCAGCAGCTCTTGCAGCCGCTGGCAGATCTTGCGCCGTGCGTCGGGCCCCGGGTCGGCCTTGAGGATGCTGCGGCACTCGGCCGCGACCTGCTGCAGGTTCATTTGGCGGTCTCCAGGCGGTTCAGCGTCCAGTCGTGGTCGAGATACTTTATCTTGACCCGGCCCTGCCGGCGATCGATGAGCTCGACCGACTCGTCGTCGAGGCGCGCGACGACGAACTCCAGCACGCCGTCGGCGCCGCCGAAGTCCTCCGCGTACCACTGGAAGAGCTTGGGCACCTTCACCCTGGCGCCCTCGTCCTTCACCCGCACCGTGGCGCGCACGTGCTCGCGCGAGGCGTCCTCGAGCTGGTCCTCGATCCGCTCGGCGTGGAAGACGCGCAGCGGCGGCGAGGAGCGGCAGGCGTAGTGCAGGGCGAAGTGGCTGCGCTCGTCGAAGGTGACCGGCGCCAGCGCGAGGCGCGGGTCGCTCTTCCTCAGCGGCGGCGAGAAGCTCATGTATTTCGGCGCGTTGCCGCGCAGCAGGCCGTGCTCGATGTCGTCGAGGGACCAGGCGTGGCCGGCGATGCGCAGGCGCGCCCGCGCGAAGAACTCGCCCGCCTCGAACTCCAGCAGGTCGCGCAGCACCGCGGCGTTGTAGACGTTCAGCCAGAAGGCCATCTGCGCGGGGATGCGCATGCCGCGCGGGTCGAACCCGGCGAGGTCGGCGAGCGCCGCGGCGAGCCGGCCGTGCGCGCTCGAGGCGGCCAGGGCGCCGAGGTCCCACGCGCCGTGGGCGTCGAAATGCGCCTTCAGCTCCTCCAGCGACTGCGCCAGCGGTCCCATCTGCGTCTTCCCCCTGTCGCTACAATATTCCCAGGGGGCGGCGTGCGCAATTTCGGCAGCGTCGACTACGTCATCGCCGGCGCGGGCAGCGCCGGATGCCTGCTGGCGAACCGCCTTTCCAGGAATTACACGGTGCTTCTCCTCGAGGCGGGCGGCAAGGACGACTGGTTCTGGATCGACATCCCGGTCGGCTACCTCTACACCATCGCCAACCCGCGCACCGACTGGTGCTACAAGACCGCGCCCGACGAGCACCTCGCCGGGCGCTCGATCCACTACGCGCGCGGGCGCGTGCTCGGCGGCTGCTCCTCCATCAACGCCATGATCCACATGCGCGGCCAGAAGGCCGACTGGGACTACTGGGCCTCCCTCGGCAACCGTGGGTGGTCCTGGGACGACGTAGTGGAGATTTTCAGAGGTTTGGAGGATTTCGAAGAGGGCGCCGTCGACGGCTACGGCGCGGGCGGCGAGCTGCGCGTCGAGAACCCGCGCGTGCGCTGGGACATCATCAACGCCTGGCGCGACGCCGCCGCGGAATGCGGCATCCCGAAGATCCGCTGCTTCAACCAGGGCGACAACTTCGGCAGCGCCTACTTCCAGATGAACCAGCGCCGCGGCCGGCGCTGGAGCGCCACGCGCGCCTTCCTGCGCCCGGCGCTGCACCGGCCGAACCTCAAGGTGGTTACCGGCGCGCACGCAACGAAGATAAGGCTTTCACAGTTGCGCTCCGAAGGAGTGGAATTCGTCGCCGGGGGTGAAAAGCTCTTTGCCGAAGCCAAGCGGGAGACCATCCTCGCCGCCGGCGCCATCGGCTCGCCGCAGCTCTTGCAGCTTTCCGGAATCGGCAATCCGGAGCATCTCCGCGCCCTGGGCGTCAACGTGGTTCATCCCTTGAAAGGCGTAGGCGAGAACCTGCACGACCACCTGCAGATCCGCCTGCAGTACAAGGTCAGGAACGCGAAGACGCTGAACGGCGTCGCCAACCGCTGGTGGGGCAAGGCGGCGATGGCGCTCGAGTACTTCGCGTTCCGCACCGGCCCGCTCACCATGCCGCCCTCGCAGTGCGGCGCGTTCGCGCGCAGCGACGCGGCGCAGCCGACGCCGAACATTGAGTGGCACGTGCAGCCGCTGTCGCTCGACAAGTTCGGCGACCCGCTGCACAGCTTCCCGGCGATCACGCCGAGCGTGTGCAACCTGCGCCCCACCGCGCGCGGCTGGGTGCGCATCGCCTCGCCCGACCCGGCGGCGCATCCTGACATCAAGCTGAACTACCTCTCCACCGCCGAGGACCGCAAGGTGGCGGTGGACGGCATGCGCTTCACCCGGCGCATCATGGCGGCGAAGGCCCTGGCGAAGTACGCGCCGGAGGAATTTCGGCCGGGAAATGCCGTTCAACAAGAAGCCGATCTTGAAAGGGCCGCCGGCGAGCTGGGTACGACGATCTTCCACCCGGTGGGCACCTGCAAGATGGGTAACGACCCCCTCGCGGTGGTGGACGACGAGCTGCGCGTGCGGGGCGTCGCGGGGCTGCGGGTGATCGACGCCTCGATCATGCCGCGCATCACCTCCGGGAACACCAACGCCCCGACCTATGTCATAGCCGAGAAGGGTGCGCGGGCGGTCTTGAAATCCTAGAATCGGACCCCATTTACGCCCCGCCAACTAAGGAGCGAACAAACACGTGAAACGGATCTTCCTGTTCCTGGTGACCAACATCGCCGTCCTGGTGGTGCTGTCGGTGATCATCAACGTCTTCGGCCTGGGCAACTTCCTCACCGCCGAGGGCATCGACCCGGTCGGACTGCTCGTCTTCTCGGCGGTGATCGGCTTCGCCGGCGCGATCATCTCGCTGCTCATCTCGAAATGGATGGCGAAGACCTCGACCGGGGCGCGCGTGATCGACGGCTCGGAAGGCACCACCGAGTACTGGCTGGTGCAGACGGTGGAGAAGCTCGCGCGCCAGGCGAACATCGGCATGCCCGAGGTGGCGATCTTCGAGGGCGCGCCGAACGCCTTCGCCACCGGCGCGTTCAAGAACTCCTCCCTGGTGGCGGTCTCGACCGGCCTGCTGCAGTCGATGAGCAAGGAAGAGGTCGAGGCGGTGCTCGGCCACGAGATCGCCCACGTCGCCAACGGCGACATGGTGTCGCTCACCCTGATCCAGGGCGTGGTCAACACCTTCGTCATCTTCCTGTCGCGCATCATCGGCTTCTTCGTCGACAAGATGGTGTTCCGCACCGAGCGCGGCGTCGGCCCCGGCTTCTTCATCGCCTCGCTGGTGGCGCAGATCGTCCTGGGCATCCTCGCCTCGATGATCGTCGCCTGGTTCTCGCGCCAGCGCGAGTTCCGCGCCGACCGCGGCTCGGCGGAGCTGCTCGGCAGCCCGCGGCCGATGATCAACGCGCTCGCCCGCCTGGGCGGCGTGCCCGCCGGCGAGCTGCCGCAGGCCTTCGAGGCGCACGGCATCAAGCAGAGCCAGTCGCGCTTCCTCGGCCTCTTCGCCAGCCACCCGCCCATCGAGGCGCGGATCGCGGCGCTGCAGGCGCCGACCTACGCCCGCTAGCCGGAAAACGCCAAGTGGAGAGGGGTCAGGGGTCCTGACCCCTTTTTTTTTCGCTCCACTAGAATCCGCGCAAGCATGAATGCGCTGCTCGCGTGGTACTTCGTGGCGGTGTGGGGCGCGGGCTACGTCTTCACCAAGCTCGGCCTGCAGTACGCGCCGCCGTTCACTTTCCTCTCGCTGCGCTTTCTGTTCGGTTTGGGCGTTCTTCTCGCCTTCGTCGCCCTCTGGCGGCCCCGCTGGCCGAAAACTCCCCTCGAGCTGGGGCACCTGGTCGTGGCGGGGCTGCTCATGCACGTGGTGCAGCTCGGCGGCAGCCACTACGCGCAGTACCTCGGCATGTCCGCCGGCGTCTCGGCGCTGATCATTTCCTGCCAGCCGCTCGCCACCGCCTTCATCGCCTCGCGCTTCCTCGGCGAGCGGCTGCGCCCCGGCCAGTGGGCGGGCGTCGTCATCGGCCTCGCCGGCGTGACGCTGGTGGTGTGGCACAAGATGGACATCCGCGAGGTGACGGTGGGCAGCCTGGTCGGCACGCTCTTCGGCCTCGCCGGGGTCACCGCCGCCACGCTCTACCAGCGGCAGTTCTCGCCGCGCGCCGACCTCAAGGCCGCCGCGCTGATCCAGTTCGCCGCCGCGAGCGCGGTCTTTGTCCCGCTGGGAATCCTGGTCGAAGGCTTCCCGGTCGTGCTCTCCGCCGAGCTTCTCGGATCGATCGCGTTCCTGGTCGTCTTCGCCTCGATCCTCGGCGTCAGCGTGCTGCACTACCTGATGCGCCGCGGGCAGGCGTTCCGCGTGGCGAGCATGATGTACCTGCCGCCGGTCTTCGCCGTGGCGCTCGAGCTGGCCATGTTCGGCCTGCTGCCCGGCGCGCTCGCCCTCGCCGGCATGGCGATCGCCTGCGCCGGCGTGGCGATGACGGTGTGGACGCCCGCGAAGGCGCCGCGCTGGCCTACGGCAGGCAGGTGAAGCCGAACGAACGGAAGTCCCGGTCGAGCGTCACCGCCGTATCGACGCCCAGCCTTCGCATGAGCACGAAGCTCGTGCAATCCGTATAGCTGAAGCTCTTGTCGCGATAGCGCAGGAAGATCTCCCAAGCCCGCGCCTCATCGCCGCGCGTAATCGCAAGGAGCCGCGCCGGGCTGCTCGCCAGCAGCGACTCGCCAAAGCCGCGAGCCGCAGCGAAGCCCAGCCTGTGGCGGATCAGGGTAACGGACTCGTCGAATATGAAGTTCGACGTGATCAGCCTGCCGCTGCGGTCCTCGAGGCACTGCGCGACGGCGTGGTGGTCGGGGTCCTCGCGATCGGCGAATGCGTACCAGGCCCCGGTGTCGACGAGAAACCGGATCAAGCCGGCTTTCGGCCGTAGAGGAACTCGTCGTGGCGGCGTCCCACGGCCTCTCCCGAACCGGACCCGATTCCCTTGATCCCGGCCAGCGCGTCGGCGGCGGAACGCCGCTTCCTTCCCCGCCGCGGATAGCGCCTTTCCACCAGTTCGCGCAGCAGCGCCGAAAGACTCACGCCGCGCCGCCGCGCCTCGCGCGCGAGAAGCTCGTACTGTTCCTTTTCGAGGGAGATCTGGGTCCGGTGCATGAAACCAATCTTACATCATCATGGATGGTGATGTAAGCTGGGCGCGGTCCGCTCCCCGTGGCAATCCTCTACTTCGTAGCGCTCAACGCGCTCGGCCACATCGCCTTCGTCGGCGCGCGGATGAGCACGACCCTCTTCGCCGTCGAGCTCCAGGCCTCGGCCTTCACCGCCGGCCTGCTGCTCTCGCTGTTCGCGCTGCTGCCGATGCTGCTCTCCGTCTGGGCCGGGCGCCTCATCGATCGCGTCGGCGCGCGCCGGCCGCTGACCGGCGCCTTCATCGCGCTGACGCTGGGCAATGTGCTGCCCTATCTCTTTCCCTCCCTGATCACGCTCTATTTCTCGAGCACCATCCTGGGCACCGCCTTCATGCTGATCCATATCGGCATGAACAGCGTCTTCGGCGCCCACGGCGGACCGGAGCAGCGGGCGATGAACTTCTCCTGGCTCGCGCTCGCCTTCTCGTTCTCGGGCTCCGCCGGACCCCTCGTCGCCGGCTACGCCATCGAGGGCCTGGGCTACGGCCGCGCCTTCCTGGTGCTGGCAGCCTTTCCGGTGCTCGCCCTCGCGCTTCTGCTGCTGCGGCTGCACCCGCTGCCGCGGCCCGAGCGGGCGGCGATCAAGGGGCGCTCGGGGGTCCTCGAGCTCTTCCGCGTCCCGGCGCTGCGGCGCACGTTCATGGTAAGCGCGCTGCTCGCCATGGGCTGGGACCTGTACACGTTCCTCATCCCGCTCTACGGCGCGCGCATCGGGCTCGCCGCCGGAACGATCGGCGTGGTCATGGCCACCTTCGCCGTCGCCACCTTCGTCGTGCGCCTCGCCATGCCCTTGCTGATAAGAAGAGTGCACGCCTGGTTCGTCATCGGCGGCGCGATGGCGGTCTCGGGCAGCGCCTACCTGCTCTTTCCCTTCGTGGAGAAGGCGCCGGCGCTGATGGCGCTCTCGTTCCTGCTCGGCCTGGGCCTCGGCTGCGCGCAGCCGGTGATCATGTCGCTCCTCTACGAGGCCTCGCCCGCCGGCCGCCAGGGCGAGGTGGTCGGCGTGCGCACCCTGACGCTCAACGCGAGCCACACCTTCATCCCGCTCGCCTCCGGCGCGCTCTCCGCCGCGCTCGGCATGGCGCCGGTGTTCCTCATGCTCGCCGCCGGCCTGCTCGCCGGCGCGTGGTTCGCGAGGCATCAAGTAAAATAAGTCCATGAGGAGAGTGCACCTTTCGCATTACCTGCTCGACCGCCAGCGCGCCAGCGGCATCAACGCCGACCTGCGGCTGCTCATCGAGACCATCGCGCGCGCCTGCAAGGCGATCAGCACCCGCGTCAACAAGGGCGCCCTGGCGGATGGCTTAGGCTCGGCGGGATCCCAGAACATCCAAGGCGAGGCGCAGAAGAAGCTCGATGTCCTCTCCAACGAGATCCTGCTCGAGGCGAACGAATGGGGCGGCAACCTCGCCGCGCTCGCCTCCGAGGAGATGGACGAGCCGCGCCCCATCCCCACGCACTACCCGCGCGGCGAGTACCTGCTGCTGTTCGACCCCCTCGACGGCTCCTCGAACATCGACGTCAACATCTCGGTCGGCACCATCTTCTCGGTGCTGCGCTGCCCGAAGAACCCCGACGGCAGCTACTGCGAGGCGAACGAGAAGGCCTTCCTGCAGCCCGGGCGCGCGCAGGTGGCGGCGGGCTTCGCGGTGTACGGGCCGACCACGGTGTTCGTGCTCACCGTGGGCGACGGGGCGCACGGCTTCACGCTCGACCGCGAGACCTACACCTTCGTCATGACGCACCCCGACATCCGGGTCCCGGCCGACACGCAGGAGTTCGCCATCAACGCCTCGAACGCGCGGCGCTGGGAGCCGCCGGTGAAGCGCTACATCGACGAGTGCCTCGCCGGCGAGGACGGGCCGCGCGGCAAGGACTTCAACATGCGCTGGGTGGCCTCGATGGTGGCCGACGTGTTCCGCGTGCTCTCGCGCGGCGGCATCTTCATGTACCCCCGCGACGCGAAGAACCGGGAGGGGCGGCTGCGCCTCATGTACGAGGCGAACCCGATGGCGCTCATCGTCGAGCAGGCGGGCGGCGCGGCCACCGACGGCAAGGGCCGCATCCTCGACATCCAGCCGAAAGGGCTACATCAGAGGATCGCGGTCGTGCTCGGGTCCCGCAACGAAGTGGAAAAAGTGGCTTCGTACCACTAGAAATAAGAAGGCCGGGGATCGCCCGGCCTTCTCCGTCTCCCTGAATGTCCTGTCTACTTCAGGTGCCGGCTCACGAGCTTGGTCATCTCGAACATCGACACCTGGGACTTGCCGCCGAACACCGGCTTGAGCTTGTCGTCGGCGTTGATCATGCGCTTGTTCTTCTTGTCCTGGAGCCCGTTCCGCTTGATGTAGCCCCAGATCTTCTTGGTCACCTCGGTGCGCGGCATCGCGCTCGAGCCGACCACGGACGCCAGCGGGCCGCTCGGCGTCATCGCCGTCATGAAGGCGGCATTCGCCTTGCGCTTCTTGCCGGCCTTCTTTGCCTTCTTCTTCGCCATCTCGATTCTCCTCTGAACGATTCGGTTCGCTTCTCGGTTCGCTTCTTCGATCCCGGTTTTCCCCGCCGTCGAGCGGCGGTGGAGCGAAAGATGCCGAATCCCCGGGAGCGTGTCAACGACTTTCCGAGGGAAAACGCGCCGCTTTCGCTCGGGCGTTGCGTAGAATCCAACGCCATGAACATCGCGAGCCTGCGCCAGGAATACATGCGGGAGGGGCTCTCCGAGGCGAGCGCGGACGCCGATCCGCTGCGCCAGTTCGAGCGCTGGCTCGGCGACGCGCTGCGCGCCGGCGTGCCGCTGCCCAACGCGATGACGCTCGCCACCGTGACCGCTGCCGGCGCGCCCGCGGCCCGCATCGTCCTGCTCAAGGGCATCGAGCGCGGCGGATTCTCCTTCTATACCAACTACCTCAGCCGCAAGGGGCGGGAGTTGGAAGCGCGCCATTCCGCCTGCCTGCTCTTCCTCTGGTCGGAGCTCGAGCGCCAGGTGCGCATCGAGGGAAGCGTCGAAAAAGTGACAGCCGCGGAGTCCGACGCCTACTTCGCCACCCGTCCCCTCGGCGCCCGCCTCTCGGCGTGGGCCTCGGCGCAGAGCGAGCGCGTTTCTTCAAGAACTGTTCTAGAAGAGGCCATGGCCGGCGCGCGCGAGCGCTACGGCGACGATCCGCCGCGGCCGCCGCACTGGGGCGGCTATCGCCTCGCGCCGCAGGCGATCGAGTTCTGGCAGGGCCGCGCCGACCGGCTGCACGACCGCCTGCTTTACCGACACTCAGGCGATACCTGGACCATTGAACGACTCGCTCCCTGACAGCGCGCTTGCAATGCTGCGGCGCGCGGGCCTCGCCGCCGAGAGCGAAACGCCCCGCGCGACGGCGCTCCCGGGCGGCGTCTCCTCCGACATCTGGCGGGTCGAGCTCGCACGCGGTCCGGTTTGCGTGAAGCGCGCGCTGCCGCGGCTGCGCGTCGCGCAGCTCTGGGAGGCGCCGATCGAGCGCAATCGCTACGAGCGGCTGTGGCTGGAGACGGCGCGCCGCGCGGTCCCCGGCAGCGCCCCGCAGATACTCGCCAGCGACGCCGCAGCCGGCCTGTTCGCGATGGCGTGCGTTGACTACCCGCTCTGGAAGGACGAACTGCGCGAAGGCCGCGCCGATCCCGCCTTCGCCGCGCAAGTCGGCGCCTCGCTCGCCGGCATCCACGCCGCCACCGCGGGCCGCGAGGACCTCGCGCGCCTGTTCGCCACCGACGAGATCTTCTACGCCATCCGGCTCGAGCCTTACCTGGTTGCGACGGGAAGAAAGCATGCGGATCTGATAAGCACTCTCACTTCCCTGGTCGACCGTACTTCAAACACCAAGGTCGCTCTCGTCCACGGCGACGTCAGCCCCAAGAACATCCTGGTGGGGCCGCAAGGGCCGGTGTTCCTCGACGCCGAGTGCGCCTGGTACGGCGACCCGGCGTTCGACCTCGCCTTCTGCCTCAACCACCTGCTGCTGAAGTGCGCGTGGGTGCCCGCGGCGAAGGCGCGCTTTCTCGATTGTTTCGAGGCCCTGAGCGGCTCTTACCTGAAGCGCTTTTCGCCTGACGGGCTGGAAGCGAGGACAGCCTCGCTCCTGCCCGCCCTGCTCCTCGCCCGCGTCGACGGCAAGTCGCCCGTCGAGTACCTGCGCGAGGAGCAAAAGGACCCGGTCCGGCGGACGGCGAAAGGCCTTTTTCATGCAAACCGGCTCGGCGACATCCGCGAGGCATGGCAAAAATCCTCGATGTAAGGGGCCGCCGCGTGTGGGACTCGCGCGGCCGGCCCACGGTGGAGGCCGAGGTCGTCGTCGGCCGCGGCGCGACGCCGCTCGCCACCGGGCGCGCCATCGCGCCCTCGGGCGCCTCCACCGGCTCGGGCGAAGCGATGGCGCTCGAGGTGCCCCGGGCGGTGCACAACATCAACACGCGCATCCGCGACGCCCTGCGCGCGATGAGCGCCTCCGACCAGGCGGCGATCGACCGGCGCATGATCGAGCTCGACGGCAGCGCCGAGAAGGGCCGCCTCGGCGCCAACGCCATGGTCGCGGTCTCGCTTGCCTGCGCGCATGCCGACGCGACAGCGAACAAGCTGCCTTTATGGAAACGTCTTTCCGGTGGAAAAAGAGTTGCCCTCCCCGTCCCGCAGATCCAGATCTTCGGCGGCGGCGCGCACGCGCGCGGCGGCGTCGACGTGCAGGACTACATGGTGGTGTGCACCGGCGCCGGCAGCTTCGCCGAGGCGCTCGAATGGACCGCGCAGATCTACGCCGCCGCCGGGGCGCGCCTCGCCAGGCGCGGCGCGCTGCGCGGCGTCGCCGACGAGGGCGGCTACTGGCCGAGCTTCAAGTCGAACGAGGAGCCGCTCGCCGAGCTGGTCGGCGCGATCGCCGACGCCGGCCTCGAGCCCGGCGCCGAGGTCGGCATCGCCCTCGACATCGCCGCGACGCAGCTCTACCGGGCGGGCGGCTACCACCTCGCGCTCGAGAACCGCGCCCTCACGGCGCAGCAGCTGCACGCCATGCTGCTGCGCTGGATCGAGCGCTACCCGATCGTCTCCGTCGAGGACCCCTTCGCCGAGCACGACGCCGAGGCGATGCGCGACTTCACCAGGGCGGCGGGGATCCAGGTGGTCGGCGATGATTTCTTCGTGACCAGCGAGCAGCGCGTGCGAAACGCCAACGGCGCCTGCAACGCCGTCCTCCTCAAGCCCAACCAGGTCGGCACGCTCACCGAGACGCTCGCCTGCCGGGAGGCGGCGCGCGCGGCGGGCTACGGCGCCATCGTCTCGGCGCGCTCGGGCGAGACCGAGGACGTCTCGATCGTGCACCTCGCGGTGGGCTGGGGCGTGCCGCAGCTCAAGGTGGGCAGCTTCTCGCGCTCCGAGCGCATGGCGAAGTGGAACGAGGGGCTGCGCATCGAGGAGTCGCTCGGCGCCAGGGCGCTGCCCTTCCCCGCCCGCAAGCTGTTCGCGAAACGACGAACGGGCCCGTTGTAATCCGTCCGATCGGACGGATTTTGTCCCTCCCCAGCCCTGTTTCCAGGCCCTGGCGTCCATGAGGGTGGTCTTGCGCTTCGATGGGAGCGAATCTCTGCGACAGAGGGTCGCCGCGCTCGGGGTCCGGATGTGCCCCGAAAAGGACGACGCAGAGTACGTCCCGCCTGCTGCCCGAGATGGAAGTGCTCTGGCACGTGCTCAAGCTGGTGAGCGCCGATCAGATCGCGCGCGCCCCGAAGCTCAGGCTCATCCGGAAGATCGGCAGTCACCATCGCTTGATCGCCGCCGCCGAGATGCTGCTCGACCGCGTCGCCCAGGGGGTGCTGACGGTTTCGTGGGACGGCAAGGTCACGTATGCGAACGGCAGGATCGCGGCGATGGCCGGCGTGCAGCGCCCGAGCCTGCTCGCGGCGCCGTTCTCCGAGCTGGTCCCGCCAGCCGAGCGCGAGCGGCTCGGGGTCGCGCTCGGCGCCGGGCGCGAGTCGCTTACGCACCAGCGCTTCTCGCTGCTGAGGGCCGACGCGAGCGAGCTGCCGGTGCTCATGACCTTCGCCCCTCTCGCGCACGGGCAGGCGAGCTGCCTGGTGACCGACCTCACGGAGCAGAGGCGCCGCGAAGAGTCGGCGGCTCGCCTGAGCAGGTCCAGGACATCACCGAGAGCGCGAAGATCGCCGAGGCGCTGCAGGAGCGCGTCGCCCGCCTCGTCGGCCTCGGCGTCGAGCTCGAGGAGAGCGCCGGGCCTCAGCGCGCGCGCTGACTCGCGATCGCCGGCAGCGCTGGAACAATCTCTCCCGTTTGCGATTGGCCGCTGATACGCCATACACGAGGACGCTTGCCCGGGCGGCGCTCACGCTCGGAGGAGAGGCCAGGCTCGCCGATGCCCTCGGCGTGTCCCTCGCCGAGCTCGAGTCCTGGCTCCGCGGCGAGGCGGTGCCGCCGGTCGCTGTGTTCAGCGCCGCGCTCGACATCGTCGCGAACGGCCGGCCGCCCGGAAGCGAGCCTGTCTGAAGGGCTGGAAGGAGCCGCCCGAGAGGGTAGAATCCGTTCGATCGGACGGATCAATATCGGGGCAGGATGGCGGCGCAGATGGCGGGCTGGTTCGTGTGGACGACGAGCGTGGAGCTGGGCGAAGCGGTGCTGGTGGCGCGCAAGGCGGCGGGCCTGACGCAGGCGCAGCTCGCGCAGCGCGCCGGCGTCGGCGACAAGTTCCTCTACAACCTCGAGCGCGGCAAGGGCACGCTGCGCGTCGATAAAGTAATGGCGGTCCTCGCCGCGCTGGGGCTGATGCCGCTCATCGTGCCGGTCGAGCTGCTCGCCGCGCTACGCTAATGTCCCGCGGAGCCGGCATATGAGCGACGCATGGTTGAGACGCTTTGTGGTCCTCGCGATCGTCCTGCTCGTCGTCTACCACGTCGGCGCCTGGGCATATTCGCTCTTCGGCCTGATTGGCGGCATGGCCTCCGCTGCGCTCGTGGCTGCCGTCTCAACCTTTGCCGCGCGCATGGCGGGGCTGCCGCGCGGCAGCCATGCATGGTTCCTCGCCCCGACATTGCTTTTCACGCTGCTGCCGCTCGCAGCCAATTCGTGGACCTTCATTACGGCCGACAAGAGCTGGTGGAATCGCGCGATCGACTTCGTGCCGTTTCTGATCGGCTTTCCCGCGCCGGTGTTGCTGCTGCTGGTTGTGTATGTCGACCTGAGGACGCGCGCCTCGTCATGGTAGACAAGACCTCTGCGTTGAAACGGCCCTAAGAAAACGGGGCCTGCTCTCGCAGCGCTCTGCTGGTGGGCGCCGACCAGATCGGGATCGAAGTAAAGTGGGTGGCGATCCTTTGCGGCCATCGTCATCGCCTCGCTGCTGAGCGGGGTAACGATCGCGCTCAGCCTGGGGGCGCGCGGCAACGTGTCCAACCTGATCGGCGTGCGTGTTGACGCTGCGAATTCCAAAGCGCCCGGAGCTCCGGCCACGCAAGATCGAGGTCCAGGCAGCGTGAGTACGGCGCCGCGAACGGCTTCGTGACCGCCGAAGGCCAGCTGAACGCGTGGAAGGCGTACGCGGAGAAGCAGAGAAAGCACTCCAGCGAGCTGGAAAGCGAAGCGCGCCGGCAGTTCGAGCAGCAGCTGGAGCAAATCCGCGCCAAGCAAGCCGAGGCCCGCGAGCACTTCACAAAGCTGAAGGCGGCCGGCGAGGAGAACTGGGCCCGATGGAAGATCCAGCTGGACAAGGCTTGGGAAGAGATGAACGAACCAGGATCTGGGGAGGCCCCACCGTTTCCGTCCGATCGGACGGATTTCGGCCGGCCCGGGCCTTTATTCCAAGGCCCTACTCAGCGCAGCCGGTCAGCTCGGACGCAGCCCGCCGCCGGCCGCGCCGGCAGCGCGCGCCAAAGCGCCGCAGTGCTCAAGGCCCCGGCGCAGCGCGGCGATCGCCTCCTGCAGCGTCCGCACGAACGCGAGCTCGCGGCCCGGCAGGCAGCTTCGGATCGCCGCATCCGCCTCCGGGATGTCGGCTATCAGTACTTTCATTGCCCGAGCCGAGCAAGCGCCGTGCCAGTTACTCTCTAAGGCGGCGGCTGTTTACGCATCGCTGAACACTCTCGCGCAGTTGCTTCCCGCCTTCTTCGCCCAGAACATCGCGGTGTCGGCGTGGCGCATCAGGTCTTCGGCATCCCGCGCGTGGTCGGGGAACAGCGCGACACCGACGCTCGGCGTGATGCGAACCTCGCGTCCCGCGACGTTGAGCGGCTTGCCCAGCGCGGCCAGCACTCTGTCGGCGGCCTTGATCGCATCGCCGCTGCCGGAAAGACCTTCGACCAGGACCGTGAACTCGTCACCGCCGATGCGGGCGATGGTCTCGCTGCGCCGCAGGGAGCTGCGAAAACGGTCCGCGACCGCCTGCAGGACCTGGTCCCCCACCGCATGGCCGAGCGTGTCGTTGACCGCCTTGAAGCCGTCCAGGTCGATGTACAGAAGCGCAACGCGATCGCGCATTCGGCCGGCGCGCGACAGCGCGTGCCTCAGCCGATCGCGGAACAGCGAACGGTTCACGAGGCCGGTCAGCTCGTCGAAGTTCGCCCGCTCCGCGAGTTGCGCCGCGAACGCCTTGCGCGCGATGGCCATGAGGATCGCATGCGCCAGGCGGCCGCCCGCGTCCTCCCCTTTCACGAGATAGTCCTGCGCGCCATGGCGCATCGCCTCGACCGCGGCGTCCTCGTCGGCAAGCCCTGTCAGCACCACGACGGGGACGCGGGGCAGCGCCAACGCGAAGTCGCGCACGCTCGCGAGCCCCGCCGAATCGGGCAGGGAGAGATCGAGCAGCACCGCATCGTAATCGCCCTTGAGGGCAAGCGGCAGCGCGGCCGAAAGCGTCGGTGCGTGCGTCAGCTCGAAACGCCCTTCGCCATGCTGCCGAAGCGACGTCGCGACGAGCCGGGCGTCGCCTGGATCGTCTTCCACGACGAGTACGCGGACGGGCGGCAGCGTCTTATCCCAAGTTGGGATAATCCTAGACGAGGTCTATGAAGGTGGCCACCCCGCCTGGCCGCCGACTTGAAATCCACCCATTCCGCGCAGTATCGGGCGCTGCTCTTGCGCATGCGCGCCGCCCGCGAAGCGCGCGGGATGACCCAGCAGGAACTTGCCCGGCGCCTCGGCAAGCCGCAATCGTATGTATCCAAGGCGGAGATGGGCGAGCGCCGGCTGGACGTCGTCGAGTTCCTGCACTTCATGCGCGCCCTGGAAGGCGAGCCGTATGCCCTCCTGCGGCAGATGGAGGGCGAGTACCGCCCGATACGACGGTCTCGCCGCCGCCACAAGGCATAGCGCGCGACGCCCCCGTAGCGTTCAGGACAGCGGTCGCAGGCCCTGCCCCGTGAGCCGGTAGCGCCGGTCGCAGCCCGCCGCCGCCTGCTCCGAGTGCGTGGCGAGGATGGCGGCCGCGCCATGGGTCTTGACCAGGTCTCTGAACAGGGACAGGACCTTCGCGGCATTCTCCGGATCGAGGTTGCCGGTGGGCTCGTCGGCCAGCACGAGCCGCGGCTTGCCAACCAGCGCGCGCGCGATGGCGACGCGCTGCAGCTCGCCGCCGGAGAGCTCCCGCGGCGGGCTCCCTTCCCTGCCGGCAAGGCCGACCGCGGCGAGGACCTGCCTTACCTCATCCCCACCTTTCTTTCCTCTCAGAAGCAGCGGCAGGGCGACGTTCTGCTCGACGCTGAGCTGCGGCAGGACGTGGAAGGCCTGGAACACGAAGCCGAGCTTCTCGCGCCGGAGCAGGGTCAGCGCGTCGTCGTTCAAGCGGGTCAGGTCGACGTTTTCGAACTCTATGGTCCCTGAATCGACAGGCTCCAGGCCGGCAATCACGTTGAGAAGCGTGGACTTGCCGATCCCCGACTCGCCGATCACGGCGACGTACTCGCCCGGGGCGACTTCGAGCGATACCCCGCCCAAAACAGTGCGCTCGCCGAAGCGCTTGGTGACCTCCCGGAGGCTCAGCACGGCCGCATCCTACTTGCGCTCGCCCAGCCCACTCCTCTAGACTGCATAAGTCCCGGTTTTGACAGCACTATATTTCCTGAGGAGGAGACAGTGACCAAGTCATTCGGAAGCGCCATCGCTCTTGCCGTGGCGCTCGCGTTCCCGGCGGGGGCGCAGGCGCAGCAGAAGCTGAAGATCGGCTTCATCACGACGATGAGCGGCCCGCAGGGCATCATCGGCAAGCACATGAAGGACTCGGTCGAGCTCGCGCTCGAGCACCTGGGCGGCAAGGTCGGCGGGCTGCCCACCGAGGTGGTGTACGGCGACGACCAGACCAAGCCCGACGTCGGCGTGCAGGTCGCCAACGACATGCTCAAGCGCGACAACGTCGACATCATGGCCGGCATCATCTGGTCCAACGTCATGCTGGCGGTGATGCCGGTGGTCACCGGCGCCGGCAAGATCATGATCGGCACCAACGCCGGCGCGAGCCCGCTGGCCGGCAGCCAGTGCAACGAGCTGTACTTCTCGACCTCGTGGAACAACGACCAGACGCCCGAGGCGATGGGCAAGTTCATGCAGGAGCAGGGCAACACGGACGTCGACGGGCTCGCGCCCAAGTACCCCCCCGGCACCGACCCGGTCGCCGGCTTCAAGCGCTTCTACAAGGGCAACATCGTCGAGGAGATCTACACCAAGCTCGGCCAGCAGGACTACCAGGCGGAGATCACGCAGCTGCGCGCGAAGAACCCGAAGGCGGTGTTCGCCTTCTACCCCGGCGGCATGGGCGTGCAGTTCGTGCGCCAGTACCACCAGGCGGGGCTACGCGAGCGCATCCCGCTCTACACCGTGTTCACCGTGGACGAGACGACCCTGCCGGCGATCAAGGACGCGGCGATCGGCCAGTACGAGGCCAAGTTCTGGAGCCCCGACCTCGACAACCCCGTGAGCAAGCGCTACGTCGCGGACTTCCGCAAGAAGTTCGGCTACACCCCGGCCTTCTACGGCGCGCAGAGCTACGACGGCATCCTGCTCATCGACTCCGCGGTGAAGGCGGTGAAAGGCAAGGTCTCCGACAACAAGGCGATGGTGGCGGCGCTGCGCAAGGCCGACTACGACTCGATCCGCGGCCGCTACAAGTTCAACGTCAACCACCATCCGATCCAGGACTTCTACCTGCTCAAGGCCGAGAAGGGCGGGCCCGACGGCGTCGAGATGCGCATCCAGAAGAAGGTCTTCGACGACCACAAGGACGCGTACTACAAAGAATGCAAAATGAAGTGGTGATCGTCTGAAGGCGACGAAGTGAAAAGGGCGCGACCGCGCCCTTTTTTATGACCTTCATCCTCTTTTTCGAGCAGCTGCTGAACGGCGTCCAGCTCGGGGTGACGCTGTTCCTCATGGCCGCCGGGCTGACGCTGGTGCTCGGCATCATGAACTTCGTCAACCTGGCGCACGGCTCGCTGTACATGGTCGGCGCCTACCTGATGGTCGCCGCCTCGCAGTGGACCGGCTCCTGGCCGCTCGGCCTCGCGCTCGCGCTCGCCGGCACGCTGGTCGTCGGCATGGCGGTGGAGGTGCTGGCGCTGCGCCCGCTCTACGCCCGCGATCACCTCGACCAGGTGCTCGCCACCTTCGGCCTGATCCTCTTCTTCAACGAGCTGGTGGCGGTGATCTGGGGCCGCGCCTCGCTCTACACCGCGCTGCCCTCCTATCTTCAGGGCCACGTCGAGCTCCTGCCCGGCTCGATCTACCCCGTTTACCGGCTCACGGTCATCGGCGTTGGTTTATTACTGGCGGTAACCCTCTGGTACGTCGTCACCCGCACGCGCCTGGGCATGCTGATCCGCGCCGGCGCGTCGAACCGCACCATGGTGGCGGCGCTGGGGATCAACATCCGCCTGCTCTACACCGTGGTGTTCGGCTTCGGCGCCGCGCTGGCCGGCCTCGCCGGGCTGATGGCCGGGCCGATCTACTCGGTGCAGCCCGGCATGGGCGAGCTGATCCTGATCCAGGTGTTCGTGGTGATCGTGATCGGCGGCATCGGCTCGGTGCGCGGCGCGCTGGTGGGCGCGCTGATCGTGGGCATCGTCGACACCCTGGGGCGCGCGTTCCTCAAGCCGCTGCTCGGCCAGATCATCTCGCCGCCGGCGGCGGAAGCCGCCGGGCCCGCGCTCGCCTCGATGCTCATCTACCTGCTGATGGCGGTGGTGCTGGCGCTCAAGCCGGCGGGGCTCTTCGCCAGCCGATGAAGCTGCGGGCGCTCCTCTGGGTCGTCTTCATCGCCGCGCTGGTGGCGCTGCCGCCGGTCGCCTTCGCGCTCGGCCAGCCCTTCTACCTCGACCTGGTGCGGCGCATCATGATCTTCGCCATCGCCGCGATCAGCCTCAACCTGATCCTCGGCTACGGCGGCCTGGTCTCCTTCGGCCACGCCGCCTACCTCGGCATCGGCGGCTACGCGGTCGGCATCCTCGCCTTCTACGGCATCAACAACGGCTTCCTGCAGTGGGGCGTGGCGATCGGCGCCTCGGCGCTGATCGCCCTCGCCATCGGCGCGGTGTCGATCCGCACCAGCGGCGTCTACTTCATCATGATCACGCTCGCCTTCACGCAGATGCTCTACTACCTCGGCATCTCGCTCGAGGAGTACGGCGGCGACGACGGCATGCGGCTGAAGACGCGCAGCGAGTTCCCGCTCGTCGACCTGAAGGACCCGGCGACCTTCTACTACGCCGTGCTGGCGCTGATGCTCCTGTCCTTGGTCCTGGTTTCCAGGATCGTGAATTCCCGGTTCGGCATGGTCCTGCGCGCCGCCAAGTCCAACGAGGCGCGCTCGCTCGCCATCGGCTTCTCGCCCTACCCCTACCGCCTCGCCGCCTTCGTCATCGCCGGCGCCATGGGCGGCCTCGCCGGGGCGCTGCTCGTCAACCACACCAGCTACCTGACGCCCGACTTCATGCACTGGACGCGCTCGGGCGAGATCATGTTCATGGTCATCCTCGGCGGCATGGCCACCGCGGCCGGGCCGGTGGCCGGCGCCTTCGCCCTGCTGCTGGTCGAGGACTTCCTCTCGGCGGGCGCGCCCTTCGGCTTCGTGCGCGAGCACTGGCAGCTCTTCCTCGGCCCGCTGCTCGTGCTCTCGGTGCTCTTTTTCAACAGAGGCCTTGCTGGTTCTTTCGACCGGATTCGCTCGTGGCTCCCCTTCTCGAAGTAGCCGGCCTGAGCAAGAGCTTCGGCGCCCTGCGGGCCACCGACGGCGTCGACTTGCAGGTGCAGGAAGGCGAGACGCTCGCCATCATCGGCCCCAACGGCGCCGGCAAGACCACCCTCATCGGGCAGCTCGCCGGCAACCTGCGCTCCGACGCCGGCCGCATCCGCTTCGCCGGCGAGGACATCACCCGGTTCTCGGCGCCGCGGCGCGCGCAAAAGGGCTTCGCGCGCTCTTTCCAGATCACCAGCGTGTTCCCCGAGTTCACCGCGCTAGAGAACGTGGCGCTCGCCATCCAGGCGCACCAGGGCCACAGTTTCCGCTTCTGGCGGCCGGCCATGCACGATCCGTCGTTGCTTGAACCGGCAAGGGGCATCCTTTCCCAGGTGGGGCTCGAATCCCGCATCCACGCCCTCGCGGCCCACATGTCGCACGGCGAGCACCGCCAGCTCGAGGTGGCGATGGCGCTGGCGACCCGGCCGCGCCTGCTGCTGCTCGACGAGCCGATGGCCGGCATGGGCATCGACGAGTCGCAGCGCATGATCGGGCTGCTCGGCACGCTCAAGCGCCGCCAGACCATGATCCTCGTCGAGCACGACATGGACGCCGTGTTCCGCCTTGCCGACCGCATCGCCGTGCTCGTCTACGGCCGCGTCATCGCCATCGGCCCTCCTCAGGAAGTCAGGGCGAATGACGAGGTCAGGAAGGCCTATCTTGGGGAGGGCGCCTGATGCTCCAGGTGCGCGCCCTCGAAACGGCGTACGGGCGCAGCCAGGTGCTGTTTGGTATTTCCCTGGAAATTGCTCCGTCCCAAGTCGTAAGCCTGCTAGGCAGGAACGGCATGGGCAAGACCACCACCGTGCGCTCCATCATGGGCATCACGCCCGCGCGATCCGGAAAAGTCGTGTTCCTGGAAAAGGAAATCCAGGGCCTTCCCTCCTACCGCGTGGCGCAGGCCGGGATCGGCCTGGTGCCCGAGGGCAGGCAGGTGTTCCCGAACCTCACCGTGCGCGAAAACCTGCTCGCCACGGCGCGCCGCGGTCCCTGGACCTACGAAAGGGTCCTGGACCTGTTTGAAAATCTGCGGGAAAGGCAGGGCCATTACGGCAACCAGCTCTCAGGGGGCGAGCAGCAGATGCTCGCCATCGGCCGCGCCCTCATGACCAATCCCCGGCTGCTCGTCCTCGACGAGGCGACCGAGGGCCTGGCGCCGCTCATCCGCCAGGAGATCTACCGCTCGATCGCGCAGCTCAAGGCCGAGGGCCTGTCGCTTCTTGTCATCGACAAGGACGTCAAGGCGTTGACCGAGGTGGCGGACGTACACTACGTGCTGGAGAAGGGCCGCGTCGTCTGGAGCGGCGGCTCTTCCGAACTCAGGGCCAACCAGGAGGTCCAGCAGAGGTATCTAGGAGTCTGACGATGGGAAATCTCGCTACGCCGGAATCGCTGGTCATGCGCTGGAACGAGGTCCTGCGGGACCCGACGCTCCAGGACTTGCCTTACAAGATCGAGCTAAACGCGTGGGGCAAGGTGGAGATGGGCCCCGCGAGCAACCGGCACGGCCGGCTGCAGATCGCCTTAGGCGCCGAACTGATGGGGCAACTCCAGGGCATGGCGATCAGCGAATGCTCGATCCTGACGCGCATCGGCATCCGGGTCCCCGACGTTATATGGGCATCGCCGGCCTTCATGAGCGCGTACGGGGAAATCACGCCTTTCACGAAAGCGCCCGAGATCTGCATCGAGATCGTTTCCCCTGCCAACGTGCAGGCGGAAATCGACGAGAAGATCGGTGCATTCCTGGCCGCCGGGGCCGTGGAAGTCTGGCTCGTCTTCGAGAACGGTACCATCCGCTACTTCGGCCCCGCGGGAGAGAAGCCCCGCAGCGACTTCCCGGTTTCCGTCACGCTTCCACCTCCGCTCCTGCCTGGGCCATGAAGCGCGAGAACGCCATCGGGCGCGCCAACGTCGAGGACACGCCCGAGCTCGAAGCCTATTACCGCAGCCTGGAAGGCGAGGCGCTCGGCGCCCTGTGGACGGTGGCGAACGAGATCGAGCCCTGGTACCCGCAGCCGAAGTCCGTGCCAACGCTTTGGCCCTGGAAAAGAGTCGAACCGCACGTCAGGAAGGCGGCCGAGCTGGTCTCGGCCGAGAAGGCGGCGCGCCGGGTCGTGATGCTGGTCAACCCCGGCCGCAAGGAGTGGAGCGCGGCGGCGGGCCTGCTCTACACCGGCGTGCAGGTGATGAGTCCCGGCGAGTTCACCTCGGCGCATCGGCACCAGGCGTCGGCGCTGCGCTTCGTCATGGAAGGCCGCGGCGCCTATACCGTCGTCGACGGCGAGCGCCTCTCGCTCGGGCCGCGCGACCTGGTCCTGACGCCCAACGGCACCTGGCACGACCACGGCGTCGAGGCCGGCGGCACGCAGTGCATCTGGCAGGACGGGCTGGACATCCCGCTCATGAACTCGCTGGACGCGAACTTCTACGAAGTCCATCCGGAAGTCGTCCAGAAGCCGATGCCGTTGTCGAAATCGAACTGGTCAAAACCGTACTCGCCGGTCTTCCAGTACCGCTGGGACGAGAGCTACGCTGCGCTGAAGAAGGACGGCGCGGTCTACGAGTACCGCAACCCGCTCACCGGCGGCGCGATCATGCCGACCATGGGTGCAGAACTTCTTCTCGTGAACGGCGATACAAAACCCCGTCGGCATACCGGCAGCGTCATCTACCAGGTCGCAACCGGCCGCGGCTGGTCCGAGATCGGCGGCAAGCGCTTCGAGTGGGAGGAGAAGGACATCTTCTGCGTGCCTTCCTGGACGCGCTACCGGCACGGCGCGCACGGCGAGGCGGTGCTCTTCTCCTTCCACGACCTGCCGGCGATGAAGGCGCTCGCGCTCTACCGCGAAGAATGATCAGCCGGGAGCAGAACGAGCTGATGACCCGCATCGGCCCGGGCACGCCGGCCGGCAAGCTGCTGCGCCGCTACTGGCAGCCGGTGGCGCTGGTGGACGAGCTCGCCGGCGAGCGGCCGGTGAAGGCGGTCCGGGTATTCGGCGAAGATCTCGTCGTTTTCAAGGACAAGAGTCAATATGGTCTTCTCGGCCGCCACTGCTCGCATCGCGGCGCGGATCTCGCCTACGGGCGCCTGGAGGACGGCGGCCTGCGCTGCGCGTTCCACGGCTGGCTCTTCGACGCGCAGGGGCGCTGTCTGGAGACGCCGGCGGAGCCCGAGGGCAGCCGCCTGTGCGAGCACATCCGGCACAAGGCCTATCCCGTGGTCGAGAAGAGCGGCATTCTTTTTGGTTATTTGGGAAATGATGCACCCCCTGCATTCCCGGCGTTCGACTGCTTCGTCGCGCCGGAGGCGTACACCTTCGCCTTCAAGGGCTACTGGGACTGCAACTGGCTGCAGGCGCTGGAAGTCGGCATCGACCCCGCGCATGCCTCGTGGCTGCACCGCTTCTTCGAGGACGAGGACCCGGCGGCGAGCTACGGCCGGCAGTTCCGCGGCACGCCCTCGGACTCGCAGATGCCCATCACGAAAATGCTGCGCGAGTTCTCGCGGCCGGAGATCCGCGTCGAGCGCACCGGCTACGGCATGCGCCTGCAGACGCTGCGCCGCATCAGCGACGCGCACACGCACATCCGCGTCACCAACCTGCTCTTCCCTCAGGCCTTCGTCATCCCGATGAACGCGGAGATGACCATCTCGCAGTGGCACGTGCCGGTCGATGACACCGGCTGCTATTGGTACTCGATCTTCACGAGTTTCGGCGCCCCGGTGGACAAGGACACCATGCGCAACCAGCGGCTGAAGACTTACCCGGCGCCCGACTACAAGCCCATCCACGGCCGCGCCGACGGCTGGGGCTTCAATATCGAAGAGCAGAAGAAGCAAACCTTCACCGGCATGGGCTTCGACATCAACATCCACGACCAGTGGGCCTGCGAGTCGCAGGGCCACATCCAGGACCGCGCGCGCGAGCACCTCGGCGGCAGCGACAAGGGCATCGTGCTCTACCGGCGGCTGCTGATGGACGCCATCCGCAAGAGCGAAGCGGGGGAAAAGGTCCCGGTCGTCGACGGCTTCGGGCCGCCGGCCATCGACGGCATCGGGCCGACCTCGTCGATCGACGCGTACTGGAAGGAAGCCGACCAGAAGAGGCGACAGCAAGCCAAGTGGGCGGCGTGAAGCTCGACGGCCTGAAGGCGGTACGGTTTTCGTTCGCCGACCAGCATGGCGTGCTGCGCGGCAAGACGCTCGCCGTGTCCGAAGTCCCGGCGGCGCTCGAGCGCGGCGTCACCGTCACCAGCACCCTCCTCCTCAAGGACACCTCGCACCGCACCGTCTTCCCCGCCTTCACGCCCGGCGGCGGCGTCGGCATCGCCGAGATGCAGGGCGCGGCCGACGTGCTGATGCAGGCGGACCCCGCGACATTCCGCGTCCTGCCCTGGGCGCCCGACACCGGCTGGGTGCTGTGCGAGCTCGCCTTCCAGGACGGCCGCCCGGTGCCGTTTTGCACCAGGAGGATCCTCAGGGAAGCGCTCGGCAAGCTGCAACCGTTCGAGTTCGTGTGCGGCCTCGAGATCGAGTTTCACGTTTTCCGCCTCGCCGACCGCAAGCTCGCGCCCGCGGACGCCGGCCAGCCCGGCACGCCGCCGGAGGTCGAGCTGCTCACCTCCGGCTACCAGTACCTCACCGAGCAGCGCTACGACCAGATCGACCCGGTGATGCAGATCCTGCAGAAGGACCTGCTCGCGCTGCAGCTGCCGCTGCGCTCCTTCGAGGTGGAATACGGGCCGAGCCAGTTCGAGATCACCCTTGGCGTGCTGCCCGGGCTCGCCGCCGCCGATGCCATGGTGCTGTTCCGCAGCGCGGTCAAGCAGATCACGCGCCGCCACGGCTACCACGCGACGTTCATGTGCCGGCCCAGGCTGCCGAACGTCATGTCGAGCGGCTGGCACCTGCACCAGTCGCTGAGCCGCGAGGGCAAGAACGCATTTGTCTCGGGAACCGAGGATCTTTCACCGACCGGAAAATCGTGGCTTTCCGGGCTGCTCGCGCACGCGCGCGGGGCCTGCGCGCTGTCCACGCCGACCCTCAACGGCTACAAGCGCTACCGTCCCTACTCGCTCGCGCCCGACCGCCTGGTGTGGGGGCGCGAGAACCGCGGCGCGCTGCTGCGCGTGATCGGGCAGCCGCCCACCCATGTCGAGAACCGGATCGGCGAGCCGGCCGCCAACCCCTACCTCTACCTCGCCTCGCAGATCCATTCCGGCCTCGACGGCATGGCGCGCAAGCTCCCCCTGCCCCCGTCCGCCGACACGCCCTACGAGGCCAAGGCGGAGTTTCTCCCCCGTACGCTCGCCGAGGCTCTGGCCGCCCTGAAAGACGATGCCTGCCTGAAGAGCGGCCTGGGCGAAACCTTTGTCGACTATTACTGCAGGATCAAGGAAGCTGAGATCGCGCGCTTCAACTCGGAAGTGAGCGACTGGGAGCACCGCGAGTACTTCGACCTGTTTTGATAATGCTTCCGATCGGAAGCATTTTCGGCCTGCGCGGCAGCTTTTCCAGGGCCGGTGCGAGATGATAAATGGGGTAGAGATGATAAATGGGGTACGTCCCCATTTAGGAGAGACATGGAGACAAGAACGATAGGTCCCCTCAAGGTCTGCCCGATCGGGCTGGGGCTGATGTCGATGTCGGGCATCTACGGCAACGCGAACGACGAGGAGTCGATCGGCGTCATCCACCACGCGCTCGAGCGCGGCATCAACCACCTCGACTCGGCCGACATGTACGGCTGGGGGCACAACGAGAAGCTGCTCGGGCGCGCGCTCAAGGGCCGGCGCGACAAGACGGTGGTGGCGACCAAGTTCGGGCAGGTGAAGACCCCCGAGGGCAAGCAGGAGGTGGACGGCCGGCCGCAGTACGTGCTGCAGGCGTGCGAGGCGAGCCTGCAGCGCCTGGGCATCGAGGTGATCGACCTCTACTACCAGCACCGCGTCGATCCGAGCGTGCCGATCGAGGAAACGGTGGGCGCCATGAAGCGCCTGGTGGAGGCGGGCAAGGTGCGCGCGCTGGGGCTCTCCGAGGCGAGCCCCGGAACGATCCGCCGCGCGCACCACATCCATCCCATCGCAGCGGTGCAGAACGAGTATTCGCTGCTGTACCGCAAGGAGGGCGAGGAGACCCTCCAGGTGTGCCGCGAGCTCGGCATCACGCTCGTCGCCTACGCGCCGCTGGGCAGGAGCCTCCTCACCGGCTCGGTGCAGGGCAAGGCCGACGTGCCCGAGGGCGACCGGCGCCTCGCCCATCCCAGATTCCAGGGCGAAAATCTGGAGAAAAACATTCAGATTCTCAAGAAACTGGAACCGATTGCCCGCGAGAAGCGCTGCACGCCCAGCCAGCTCGTGCTCGCCTGGCTGCTCGCGCAGGGCAAGGACGTGGTGGCGATTCCCGGCACCAAGCGCAAGGAGCGGGTGGACGAGAACCTCGGGGCATTGAACGTCGAGCTGAGCCGCGACGACCTGAACCGCATTTCCTCGATGGCGCCTGTCGGCGCGGGCGCCGGCACGCGCTACCCGGCGGACGGGATGAAGAAGGTGTACGTCTAGGACTAGCGCGCCGCTAGCGTGCCGATCTTGACGTTCTCCTTGCGCGGCGCGTCCCAGTACTCGGCCTTGTCGATGCGCACTTCGAGCAGCGCCAGGTCGGGATCGTCGAGGCCGCGCGGGAACCAGCGCGCGAGGCCGCCGCTCCACAGCGCGCGCATCTTCTCCTCGTCGCGCACCACCCGCGCGGTGCCGGAGATCGAGGCGAAGTCCTCGTCGCGCGGGTCGGCGTAGGAGAGGCTCACCTGGTTTTCCTGTCCGACTTCCAGCGACTTGGGGGCGTGCGCCTGCGTGAAGAACCAGGTCCTACCTTCATCTGGCGCACCAGCGCGGCGAGCCGGGCGAGGTCCCGGCTCTTCTGTTTCGCTACTTTCATGGGCTTACCTCCTGTTTAACCCGCAGCAAGGAAAGTGCCGTTTAAGGGTTGAGAAAGGAGAAACACACCCATGCCAAGTTTGAAAAAAATCACGGTTTTGGTCGCAACGGCGCTCGCAGCGTTCTCTTCCTGGGGAGCGGTCCAAGAAAAGCCGAGCACCCTCACCGACCAGCAGTCGGTGGCGGTCACCATCTACAACGAGAACCTCGCGCTCATCAAGGACCTGCGCCGGGTGACGCTCGAAGCGGGCAGGAACCGCCTGGCGCTGCGCGAGGTGAGCGGGCGCATGCGGCCGGAGACGGCGCTGCTGCGCAGCGTCTCGCACCCGGGATCGCTGGCGCTCCTCGAGCAGAACTTCGACTTCGACCTGCTGACGCCGGCGAAGCTGCTGGAGAAGTACGTCGGCCGCAACGTGCGCATCGTCAGGACGCATCCCACCACCGGGGCGGAGACGATCGAGAACGCCACGGTGCTCGCCGCCACCGGCGGCGTGGTGATGCGCATCGGCGACCGCATCGAGACCGGGCTGCCCGGGCGCATCGTCTACGACGGAGTGCCTGCCAACCTGCGCGACAAGCCGACGCTGGTCAGCGAGCTCGACAGCTCGCGCGGCGGGGCGCAGCAGCTCGAGCTCTCGTATCTCTCCGGCGGGCTCTCGTGGAAGGCGGACTACGTCGCCGAGCTCAACACCGCCGACACCGCCCTCGACCTCAACGGCTGGGTGACGCTCACCAATACGAGCGGCACCGCCTACCCGAACGCGAAGCTGCAGCTCGTCGCCGGCGACGTCAACCGGGTGCGGGACGAAATGCGCATGGCGATGAAAGCATCCCGAATGAGAAACGCGGCGGAAGCGGCGCCGGCATCCCAGATGGCGCAGGAGGCGCTGTTCGAGTACCACCTCTACACGCTGCAGCGCCCCACCACCATCGCCGACAACCAGACCAAGCAGGTGGCGCTGCTCGGCGCGCAGAGCGTGCCGGTGGCGAAGGAGCTCCTGCTTCAGGGCAGCGATTACTACTACCGCTCGAGCGTCGGCGGCATCGGCCAGAAGATGAAGGTCGGCGTGTTCGTGCAGTTCGAGAACCGCGAGGCCTCGCGCCTGGGCGTGCCGATGCCCAAGGGCGTGGTGCGCGTCTACAAGAAGGACAGCGCCGGCAACGCGCAATTCGTCGGCGAGGACCGCATCGACCACACGCCGAAGAACGAGAAGGTGCGCCTGAAGCTCGGTGAAGCCTTCGACGTCACCGCCGACAAGAAGCAGACCGACTTCCGCGTCCGCGGCAGCCACATGTACGAGAGCGCCTACGAGATCGTGCTGCGCAACGCCAAGAAGGAGCCCATCACCGTGGTCGTCCGCGAGCCGGTACCGGCGGACTGGACGATGCTCGAGGAGACCCAGAAGCACGCCAAGGTCGCCTCCGGGACCGCCCAGTGGCAGCTCAAGATTCCGGCCGAAAGCAGCGCGACCCTGAGATACCGGGTACTGGTGCGCTACTTCTAATGGGGTCCGCTACTTCTAATGGGGTCAGAGCAAATTTGCTGCTTGCGATGAAATTGCTCTGACCCCGTTAGTGGTTAGCCTTCTACGGGCAGCACTTTGACCCGGTACTCGTGCGCGAGCTTGCGCCCGAGCACCGGGTCTTCTAGCTCCATGGCGAACTTCGAGGCCGGACGAATGCCGCCCTTCGCGGCGAGGGTGCCGCAGAACATGGCCCAGCCGGGCTTCAAGCCGCCGAATCTTCCGAGAAGATCTTCAGGAGTGCGCATCGCGCTGACCGGTCCCTCCTGGTAGAGCTTGCCGTCGGCCCAGGCGCGCAGGACGAGCCGCTCCCAGTGCGGCCGCACCTCGTCGTAGGGCCAGGACTGCGCCGACACCGGCTTGGCGCAAAGCTGCTTGGAGAGCGATACGCTGATGGTTTCCGCTTTCCGGTCGGTATGGTCCGACCCGACTGCCACGCGCAACTGCCCATCCTGCTGTATCAATACGAATTCGACTTCGCCGCTCGTGTCCGGCCCGGATACCTCGATCTCGTCGGCGAAGGTGAAAAGCGACGCGGCGACGCGGTAGAAGAGCGGCGTCGTCTTCGGCGGCTTGACGCCGAGCTCCTCGAGCTCGCGGATGTGCTTCCCGAGCGCCGCCTCGTCCCGCCCGGTCCACCCCGCGATGACGAGCTCCCTAATGAGCATCCGGAACACCGTAACCAGCCATGAGCTTGTCCACCACCTGGTGATAGTGCTCCCAGGGCGCTTCCCGGAAATTGTGGTTGCGCACGATGAACGAGGCGCCGGCGTAGAACTTCTCGTACTGCTGGTGGCGGCCGGCGAACTCCGAGCCGATCAGGTCCCAGGCGAGCTTGTAGAGCTTCATCCGCTCGAGCGCCGCGAGCTGCGGCGTCTGCCAGTAGGTCTCGAACATCTGCTTGAGCTTCGGCTCGTGCATCACCGTGACGTCGGCGGGCATCTGGAAGATGCCGCCGCCGCAGAGCTCGCGCAGCGCGTCGATGATCGAGGAATGGCTCTCGGTGCACCAGTTGAGCGCCGCGTACATGTAGCGGCGGTTGTAGGTCTTCCAGCCCGCGGGCCAGTCCTCGGCGTCCTGGATCTGCCCGGCGATCATGCCGCCCAGCGCCGCCTCGAGCGCCGAGAAGCGCCCGAGCACCTCGCGCACCGCCGGCACTTCGTTGGCGCCCGAGGCCTGCGCGATCTTGCTCGCCAGGCCGACGACGAGCTGCATCTTCGAGTGGAAGCGCACGTTCGACTGGTGGTTGCCGTAGCAGTGCCCGGGCGTCTTGATGTAGATCTCGCGCGAGAGGATGGCGTCCATGTGCACGAACACGCGCTCCCAGGGCACCTTCACCTCCTCGCACATCACCATCGAGTCGGTCTCGTCGAAGCGCCAGGTGAGCGGGTTCTCGAACTCGCTCGGCGCGTGCCGCTCGAAGGCCTTGCGCGACCAGAGCGTCACGCCCTTGGCGTTCACCGGGATGGCGCAGGTGATCGACTCGGCGAGCTGGTTCGGCGCCAGCGGGATCAGGTTGCCGATCCAGATCTCGTTGGCGAACACCGCCCCGGTGGCGAGCATCTTCATGCCCGAGATCACCACCCCGTCGTCGTCCTCGCGCACCACGCGCAGCGTCGGCACCGGGATGTTCTGCCGGGCGTAGAACTCCGGGTTGCGCGCCGCCTGCGGCGGGATCACGGCATAGACGCCGTAGACGTCCTCGCGGCGCATGTGCTCGAAGTATTTCCCCAAGTTGCCATCGAACTTGCCGAACACCTCCGGATTCATCGCCATCCCGGTGACGAAGCTCGACACGTGGTCGGGCGAGCGCCCAAGCAGCCCGTAGCTCATGTCGGCGATGGCGCGATGCAGCGCCGTGCGCTTCTCCAGGTCTTCCTTGGTCTTGGCCCTGAGGAAATAGGCGCTGTACCGCTCCCCGTCTTCCTCATACGAGAAGCGAGGCTCGGCGCGCTTCATGTCGTAGATCGCCGCCATCGAGCGCGCGCCGTTGCGGAACGCCGGATGCGTGGTGACGTCGTCGACGCGCTCCGCGCCGATGTAGACGACGCGGCCGTCCCTCAGCTGCTCGAGGTGCTCACTTCCGGTCTTTAGCATGGTAGTAGTGGACCTCGTGCAGGATGCAGCCGCCGCGGGAGGTGAACGGGCCGTGGCGCACGCCCGGCGGCCGGCAGGCGTACGTGGGCGCGAAGCACTGCTCGCCGCCCTTGCCCTCCTCGTCGTTGCCGACCACCAGGTCGCCCTGGACGACGTACACCTCCTCCCAGTGGTCGTGCACGAAGGGCTCGGTGGAGAAGGCGCCCGGCTCGATCTTCAAGAGCCGCGTGCGGCTGCCGGTCTTCGCCTTCTCGTCCAGGTCCGAGGCGAGGATCTTCTGGGTGAAGCCGGGCGGGTAGCCCTCCGGGGGCTGCCAGCCGGTGGAGAGATCGACCTTGACGAATTCCAGGTGCTGCTTCGGCTTCATCACGCCTCCTCCTCGTTGCCGTCCAGCCATGGCGAGCGGAACACTTCTTCCTGCGACATTGCCTGATGCAATACCCTGCCCTCGAACGACGGAAACTTCTCGAAATCCTGCCTTGCTTCAACCCGCTGCGGCGATGCCAGCGCGCGGTCGAGGTCCGACTGGCTGTCGAACTCCAGTTCGGCGATCAGGAACGAAGACGCGCGGTCGATGGGACAAGGGTCGCTCCAGGGCACGGGCCGGTGGAGGATCACCCGCCGCATCCCCGGCCAGCGCGCGAGGATGGGCACGTGCTTCTCGCGGTAGTGACGAAGGAACGCGTCCGCGGCCTCGCCTTCATAGCGAACAAAGTAGGAGACGGTCATGGGGCCCTTCCTGCCGACCCCCTGACAAGCATCAGTAGCCCCGCTGCGCCGGGCGGGCGACGGCGAAGAAACTGATGTGAGGGCGATGGTAAGGTGAACGACCGCGCCCAAATGACCGAGACCCCACTGGTGCGTGCCTTGA
>JBQTJF010000019.1:0-4016 GCA_052387375.1 Betaproteobacteria bacterium | reverse complement strand
GATTTGAATGTCGAGAACCGGGGATCTGTCGCCCACTCCGGATGCCCCAGCGCGGCGGCGAGCAGCGCCCAGAACTTCTCCTTGTTGCACATGACGAAGAGCCAGCCGTCGCGCGTGCGGAAGAGCTGGCTCGGCACGAGCGAGGGATGCCCGGAGCGCTGCTCGCGTCCCTGCACGTGGCCGGCGTTGAGGTACCAGGTGCCGGGATAGTTGAGGTTGAAGAGCGCGAGGTCGAAGAGGCTGGTGTCGAGGTCGCGTCCTTTGCCGGTGGCGCGCGCGCTGAGGACGCCGGCGAGGAGGGCAAAGGCGGCCGCGAGGCCGGTCATGAGATCGACGATCGACAGGCCGTAGCGCTGCGGCGCGGCGTCGGGCTCGCCGGTGAGCGACATGTGGCCGGCCTCGGCCTGCATCAGGTAATCGTAGCCCGGCCACGCCGCGCGCGAGCCCTCGCGCCCATAGGTCGAAAGATGCGCGCAGACGAGGCGCGGGTTCACGTCCTCCAGCTGGGCGTAGGTGAGGCCGAGCTTCGCCGGCAGGTCGCCGCGCAGGTTGTCGAACACGCCCTCGGCGGTGCGCGCGAGGTCGCGGAACACCGCGCGTCCATCGGGCTGCGTGAGATCCAGACCGATCGAGCGCTTGTTGCGGTTGAAGGTCTGGAAGAACTGGCTGTCGCCGGGCCCGAAGAAATGCGGCCCGACCTTGCGGCCGATGTCGCCGCCCTCGCGCAGGTCCTCGATCTTGATCACTTCCGCGCCGAGGTCGGCGAGGTAGATGGTGCCGGCGGGCCCGGCGCCGTACTGCTCCACCGCGAGGACGCGGATGCCTTCGAGGGGGAGGCTCAACGCTCGCCCAGCGCTTCCGCCAGCTCTCGCGCCGAAGCGTCTTCATGCATGTTTATTACCGCTTCCCGGATGGCAGCGCCTCTTTCCTGCGAAAGGCCATACGTGGCGTTGCTCATGAACTTCTCTTCGATGTCGGCGTTCGACAGCTGCCGGTCGGCCGATCCCCGGTTCACCGCCTCGCGCCGGCGCAGCTCGCGGCCGTCGCGCAGGCGCACGATCACCTCCCCGCCGTAGTGGCGCGGGAAGGTCGTGTGCGGGTCGATCGCATAGTCGACTTTGCCAGCCAGCGAAAGAATACTTTCGTCCTTCAGTGCGCCTTCTTCCAGCTCCGCAAGTCCAAAGCGTCCCCGGGTGAGGCTCGCGGCGATGATGTAGGGCAGGCTGAACTTGGCGTCGTAGTCGCTGGTCGGCCGGCGCTTCGCCGCGGCCGGCTCGCACACAGTCTGGACGATCTCCGCGGGGACGAACGCTGTAATCCGTTCGATCTTTTCCTTCTCAGGAAGCTGGTTATGAAGAGCGATGGCAGCATCGGCGAAGGCGTGGGCGAAGTGGCAGGCGGGGAAGGGCTTGAGCGCCACGTGCATCGTCTCCCAGGTCCTGCCGAGCTCCGCGGTGGCGCGCGAGAGGTCGCAGTCGGCGCCGCGCGCGCCGAGGTAGCTGGCGAAGAGGCCGAAGCGGCCCTCGTACGCGGCGCGCGGCGCCTTGAAGCCGCCGCGCGCGAGCGCCGCGGCGGTGATGCCGCCGGCGCCCGCCCAGCCGGGATGCAGGCGCTTCGTCCACGATCCGTCCTCGAGGAACTCGAGGCTGCCCGAGGCGACCGAGAGCGCGATGCCCTGCGCCTGCGCGAGCTGCGCCGCGTCCAGACCGTAGAGCTTTCCGGCGGCGAGCGCGCAGGCAAACGCGCCGACCACGCCGGTAGGATGGAAGCCGACCTGGTGGAAGGCGCCCTTCGCCACCGCGCCGAGGCGCGCGCCGGCCTCGACGCCGAGAATGTAGGCAGGAAGCATTTCCCGAATGGAAAGATTCGCCTGCGAAGAAACACCCAAAACCGTCGGGAAGACGCTGACCGTGAGATGCACGATGCCTTCGCTGTGCGTGTCGTCGTAGTCGAGGCCGTGGGCGAGGATGCCGTTGGCGATCACCGCGTCGCGCAGCGGCAGACGCAGGCGCTGGCCGATCACGACGCTTTCACCCGGTCCGGCCAGTTGCGAAATTGCACGGAGGGACTCGCTGGAAAAAGCAAAGCGGCGTGACGCGAGCGCGCAGCCGACGGCGTCGAGGATGAGATGGCGCGCGCGCGTACGCACTTCAGGCGGGATGTCCTGCCATCCGAGCCGTGCCGCGAAGGCGCCGAGCTCGCCCGAAACGGCGCTCGCCGAGAGGTTCCGGTCCATGCGAATTCGACTACGATTGTAGCCATGAACGAGGTCCTCGACGCGATCGATCGCTGGCTCGGGCGGCATGTCGCGCCGCACGTCGCCAAGCTCGAGCACGACGACATCTATCCGGAGGAAATGGTCGAGCAGATGAAGGAGCTCGGCCTCTTCGGCGCCACCATCGGCCAGGAGTACGGCGGCCTCGGGCTGCCGGCCGGGGTGTACGCGCAGATCGTGGCGCGGATCTCGGAGGTGTGGATGTCGCTGACCGGCATCTTCAATTCGCACCTGATGATGGCTTTGCTGGTAGAGAAATATGGAAGTCAGGAGCTGAAGGAGAAATATCTGCCGCGCTTCGCCACCGGCGAGATACGGGGCGGCCTGGCGCTCACCGAGCCGAACGCCGGCACGGACCTGCAGGCGATCCGCACGCGTGCGCGCAAGGACGGGAACGAGTATGTCTTCAACGGCACGAAGACCTGGATCTCCAACGGCATCCACGGTTCGGCCTTCGCGGTGCTGGTGAAGACCGATCCCAACGCGCAGCCCCGGCACAAGGGCATGTCGATGTTCCTGTGCGAGAAGGGCAAGGGCTTCTCGGTGAGCCGCAAGCTGGAGAAGCTCGGCTACAAGGGCATCGACTCGGCGGAGCTCGTGTTCCAGGACTACCGCGTGCCGGCGGCGAACCTGATCGGCGGCGAGGAAGGGCGCGGCTTCCAGCAGGCGGTCGGGGGCCTCGAGCTCGGGCGCATCAACGTCGCCGCGCGCGGCGTCGGCGTGGCGAAAGCGGCGCTGGACGAAGCGCTAAAGTATTCGCAGCAGCGCGAGACCTTCGGCAAGCCGATCTGCGAGCACCAGGCGATCCAGCTCAAGCTGGGCGAAATGGCGACGCGGGTGGAGGCGGCGCGGCTCCTGGTGCGAAACGCCGCGGAAATCTACGACCGCGGCGAGCGCTGCGACCTCGAGGCGGGGATGGCGAAGTACTTCGCTACCGAGGCGGCGTTCGAGAACGCGCACGAAGCGATGCGCATCCACGGCGGATACGGCTATTCGAAGGAGTTCGCCGTGGAAAGGCTTTACCGCGACGCGCCATTGCTCTGCATCGGGGAAGGCACCAACGAGATGCAGCGCATCATCATCGCCAAGCAGCTGGTGCGGCGAAATCGAATTTGAGCGCCGCCGCCGTCCTTGCCGCCCGCGGTGCGTCCCTAGTACTGCCCGACCAGCGCGGCCAGCTCCCACTCGCCCGAGCGCACGTCGTGGCGCACGATAAAGCGGCGCTCGTCGTCCACGCGCACCTTGAAGTAGCGGTGCGACGGCTCCAGCCAGCGGTCGAGGACCTCGAGGACTTCGAAGCGCCGCTCGCCGAGCGTGAACGCGCGCGGCCCTTCCTCGTCCCGGTATCCCGCATGGCATTCGACGCGGATCTTCATGGGTCGGCGTACAGGGAACGACCCTCGATCAGCCGCGCCAGCGTATCCATGACGAGGGCGCAGGTGAGGCCGAAGGGAAGATAGCCCGCATAGCCGAGCGCCGGCATCTCGAAGAGATGAAAGCGCTGCGCGAAGGGCACGCTGTAGTGCCACTTCGCCAGCGCGCCCGAGTTCCAGAGCTCCCAGAAGAAGCCGCAGACGAGCGCCGCCAGGGCGGGCTGCAGGAGCGGCCGCGCGTCGCCCGCGGCGCGCGGTGCGAACAGGTTCTCGCCGAGCGCGAGCTTGTGCAGGCGGGCGATATGACGTTGCGGCCCGACCCATAGCGCCCTGAAAAACGCCACCGGCCATGGCCCGAGGGCGGCGAG
>JBQTJF010000018.1:0-6191 GCA_052387375.1 Betaproteobacteria bacterium | reverse complement strand
TCGATGGAGATCTCGAGCGTCTCGCCGCTTTTCGCCACCTTGGCGCGCTGCGCCTGCACGTAAACCGGCAGGGCCTCATCCCGCAGGACCGACAGCGGACGCGGCGGCTTCTCCTCGCGCTTGAAGTAGTTCACCTCGTCGGGCAGGCAGATGCCGACGAGCGAGCAGCGCGGGCATTTCGGGCTGTCGACGAGCGGCGCCGGGATCTGGCCGCCGGAGGCGGTCAGCCGCAGGCCGTCGATCGCGTTGCGGGTCAGCGCACGCAGCTCCTCGTCGAAGGGCACGCGCACGCGCTCCTTGCTCTCCGCAAAGTAGAGCACGCCCTCCTCGCATCGGTAGCCGTGCTCCTCGAGGATCAGGCCCTGCGCGCAGAGCTGCACGCGTTCCGGGTCGTATGCGCCCCTGGGTACGTGCGGCCGCTTTCCGCGCTTGTAATCCACCGGCACGACGGCCCCGTCCTCCGCCTCGATCAGGTCCATCTTCGCGATCAGGCCGAGCCGGTTGCTCGACAGCGTGATCGAGCGGGCGTGGAACCGGGTGTCGGCCTCGATCTCCGCGGGCGCCGGCAGCTCGCCGGAGCGGCGATCGACCCGGCGGTGCACGCTGCGGCCCTCGATCGTGTCGGCCGAATCCGCCCACTCCCCCTGCACCCACTCGAGGTAGGCGAGGCGCGGGCAGTACTGGTGCTCGTTCAGCATGCGCGCGGGCAGCAGCGGCAGGTCGTTCGCCAGCTCAGGGAACGGCAGTGGCAGCTCGGGTTGCTGGTGAACGTCCTCATCCTGCACGACGTGACTCTCCGTGGCTGACGCGTCGAGGCGAGCATATGCCGCTCGTAGAGCGCCGTCACGCGCGATCTGCTGCTACGCAATACCGATCCGGACATGCGGATAAGCTTTGAACGGCGCACGAGCCGATAGAATCGCCGCGGCATGACACCAGGCGCGCTCGTTCCTCTGCTCACGCCGCACGGCCGCCTGCTCGTCGAGCCGGCGCTCGATGCGCCGCCGCTCTCCGACGCCCTCGAGCGCAGGCTCACGCAGTCCTTCGCGCGCGGCTCGGGTCACGGGCTGCTGCAGCTCGGCACCGAGGAAGTGGGTACGCCCCTGCCACCCGCTTTCGGTTACTGGCGCGAGCTCGGCGCGCGCTACATCACCGCGCTCCGCACGTCGCCGCAAGTGCAGGACTCCGGCCCGGACGTTTCGATACCGGCTCCACCGCCCGAAGAGCTCGAAGCGCTCGCGCGCGCGGCGCCGCCGATCACCGGGGCGGAGTACCTGACGGCATCCGTGCTGCGCTCGTTGTGGGAAGCGCTCGGCGCCGCCTTGCGCCTGGAGCTGAGCGAGTCGCGGCTGCCGCTGCAGGACTTCCTCAAGGAGCGCAATCCCGCCTGGAACCTGGTCGGCCGGGTGCATTTCAATCTCGCCGAGAACCGCAGGGACGAGGAGGCGCCGTTCGCGTTTCTCGCCACCTACACCACGCGCCTGTCGGCGAACGCCCGGGCGCAGCACCTCCCGCTCGGCGAAGCCTTGCGCGAGTACGCCGGCGCGAAGAACAAGCCGCGCCTGCTCTCTCTGCTTCTCCCGGTGCAGCGCGCGGCCGAGCATTGCGCGTGGCTGCGCGCGATGGTGGACGGCGGCGAGGTCTTTCACCCGCTGCGCTGGACCCCCGCCGAAGCTTTCCGCTTCCTTGGCGACGTGCCGCTCCTGGAAACGGCCGGCATCGTCGTGCGCACACCGGCCGGCTGGCGCGCGGGCCGCCCTCCCCGTCCACAGGTCAGAGCGAGCGTGGGCGGCAAGCCGCCGTCGCTGCTCGGCAAGGAAGCGCTGCTCGACTTCCGCATGGATCTGGTGCTCGAGGGCGAGCGCCTCACCGAGGCCGAGGTCAGGCGCCTTCTCGCCGGGTCGGACGGGCTGCAGCTCCTGCGCGGCCGCTGGGTCGAAGTCGATCGCGAGAAGCTCGGTCGCATGCTCGAGCAGTTTCGGCGCGCCGAGCAGGCCGCGGCCGAAGGCGGCCTTGCCTTCGCCGAGGCGATGCGCCTGCTCGCGGGCACGGACATCGGCGGCGACGGTACGGCCGATGCGCCGGCCGCAGACTGGACGCAGGTCGTCGCCGGTCCCTGGCTCGCCGAGACGCTAAAGGGCCTGCGCGGCCCCGAGGGGCTCGCGCGCGTGGCGCCGGGCGCGGGATTCAAGGGAACGCTGCGGCCCTACCAGGAGGCGGGGCTGCGCTGGCTTTACCTCCTGCACCGGCTCGGCCTGGGTGCCTGTCTGGCCGACGACATGGGACTGGGCAAGACCGTCCAGGTGCTCGCCCTGCTCTCGGCGCTGCGATCGCAGGGCAAAAGCGAGCGGCGAGCGAGCCTGCTCGTGGCGCCGGCGTCGCTGCTCGCGAACTGGAGCGCGGAAATCGAGCGCTTCGCGCCCGGCCTCGTCACTCTGATCGCGCATCCCTCGTCGATGCCTGCGGCCGAGCTGGGCAAGGTCGATGCCCGCCGCCTGGCGGAGGTCGACCTGGTGATCGCCAGCTACGGATCGCTGCTGCGCCTGCCCTGGCTCGGAACGGCCCCGTGGCGCCTGGCGATACTCGACGAGGCCCAGGCCATCAAGAACCCCGCCGCGAAGCAGACGCGGGCGACGAAGCAGCTCGACGCCCGCTCCCGCATCGTGCTCACCGGCACGCCGGTGGAGAACCGGCTCTCCGACCTATGGTCGATCTTCGACTTCATCAATCCGGGGCTGCTCGGCTCGGACAGGCAATTCGCGGCCTTCACCCGGGGCCTGGCGAAGGCGGAGCACAACCCGTACGGCCGGCTGCGCGAGCTGGTGCGCCCCTACGTCCTGCGGCGCCTGAAGACCGACCGCTCGGTCATCGCCGACCTGCCGGACAAGACCGAGCTGAAGGCCTTCTGCCCGCTGAGCCCCAGGCAGGCGGCGCTCTATCAGCGCGCGGTGAAGGACCTCGCCGCACAGCTCGAGGAAGCGCAAGGCATCGATCGCAAGGGGCTGGTGCTCGCCTTCCTGATGCGCTTCAAGCAGATCTGCAACCACCCCTCGCAGTGGCTGGGCGACGGCGCGTGGGCGGAAGCCGACAGCGGCAAGCTCGCCCGCCTGCGCGAGATCGCCGAGGTCGTCGCTGCCCGGCAGGAGAAGATGCTCGTGTTCACGCAGTTCCGCGAGACGACCGAGCCGCTCGCCGCTTTCCTCGGGTCGCTCTTCGGACGAGCGGGGGTGGTGCTGCACGGCGGCACCGCGGTCGGCGCGCGCAAGGAGCTCGTGCGGCGCTTCCAGGAGGACGAGCGCCTGCCCTTCTTCGTGCTCTCGCTCAAGGCGGGCGGGGCCGGGCTCAACCTCACCGCCGCCTCCCACGTCGTACACTTCGACCGCTGGTGGAACCCGGCGGTGGAGAACCAGGCCACCGACCGCGCCTTCCGCATCGGCCAGACGAAAAACGTGCTGGTGCACAAGTTCGTGTGCCGCGGCACCGTGGAGGAGAAGATCGACGCGCTGATCGAATCGAAGCGCGCCCTCGTGAAAGACGTGCTCGAGGGCGGCGCAGAGCTCGCGCTCACGGAGCTGAGCGACCGCGAGCTGCTGAAGCTCGTCGCGCTGGACATTCGCGCCGCGCGACAGGAGGATTGAGGCCGTGTTCTATCAGTGGAAGCCTTACGTTTCCGCCGCCGAGCGGCGCAAGAAGGCCGAGCGCGCAGCGGCCCGCTTCGCGCGCAAGGGCGGCGCGCTCGATCCGGTGAGGATCGCCGGCCGCACCATCGCCGCCACCTTCTGGGGCAAGGCCTGGTGCGGCAACATGGAGCGCTACAGCGATTTCGCCAACCGGCTGCCGCGCGGCCGGACCTACGTGCGCAACGGCTCGGTGATCGACCTGCGGATCGCCGCCGGCGAGGTCAAGGCGCAAGTGGTCGGTTCCGCCGTCTACAAGACCACGGTGAAGATCGCGGCGGTGCAGAAGGCGCGCTGGCAGGCCCTCGGCAGAGATTGCGCCGGCTCGATCGACTCGCTGGTCGAGCTGCTGCAGGGGCGCCTGTCCGGGAGCGTCATGGAGCGCATCTGCCGGCCGGAGACGGGCCTCTTTCCGTCGCCGAAAGAGATCGCCTTCCAATGCAGCTGCCCGGACTGGGCCTCGATGTGCAAGCACGTCGCCGCGGTGCTCTACGGCATCGGCGCGCGCCTCGACCGGACGCCCGAGCTGCTCTTCACGCTGCGCGGCGTCGAGGCGAACGCGCTCGTCGCCCGGGCGGGCCAGGACCTTCCGCTTGCGAGGAAAGCGCCCGCGGCCGGCAAGGTGCTCGAGCGCTCCCGGATCGCCGACGTGTTCGGCATCGAAATGGCCGAGTCCGCCGCGCCGGCGCCTCGAGGCAAGGCCGGGGCGGCGAAGCGAAGCTCGGCACCGGCGAAGAAAGCAGGCGGGCGGCGCCAGCCGCGCTGATTCGATCTGGCGTCAGCCGGGCTTTTGACCGCGGTCCGCCCGCGCCGCGGCGAGCCGCTCGGCAAGCTCCTGCATCTCTTCCTGGGCGCGCACGATCTCTTCCAGCGAAAGCCCGGCCCAGCGACGCAACTGCTCGCGCTCGGCCCCCTCCCAGGTGGTCAGGCTCCAGTCGATCCCTTCCTCGTCAATTTCCGGCATCGGCGGCCTTTCGCAGGTACTCGATGTCGATCTTATCCTGCGGGCGGCCGGCGATCTCCTTCATCCGGATGAGCGACGGGATGGAAACGAAGCGCACCGGTATCGCGCCGAGCGGCTTCACCAGCGCGCGGGAATACTCCTCGTCGAACGGGAATGGCTCGGTCACGAACACATCGACGGGCGTCTCCCGATGGCGATCGCACCAGAAGTTCAGCACCGTCATTCCCTTGTCCCGGACCCAGCCGGTGCGCCGGGTCGCGTCGGCAAACTCGGCGGCGCTGACCGGCACGAGCGGCCGATAGCCGATCTTTTCGAGCGCCGCGAACGCCGACAGGATGTTGCGAGGGTCGAGCTGCACCACCAGGTCGATGTCCCTCGTGAACCGCAGATAGCCGTGCGCGTTCACCGCCAATCCGCCCGCCACCAGGTAGCGCACGCCCGCCTCGTCCAGCGCGCGCACGAGCAGATCAAAGCTTCCCAGCTTCATCGGGACACCGTCATCATCAGCCTCTGGCGCATGATCGCCGCCAGCAGCCGCCAGGCGACGTGGTGCTGGCGCAGGCTGTCGATGACCGCAAGCGGGGTACCCCGCTTTCCCTTTTTTTCGAGCTCGCCCAAAGTCAGCACGCCGAGGTAAAGAGATTCTTCGTCCTGCCCGCCGAGCCACCTCGCGACCGCCTCGTGGGGCGCTTTCTTCACGAGTCTTGCTGCTTCGCGACGCCGCGCACGTTCTCCACGTCCTGTGACCGGCTCATCTTGTTCACTTCAGAGAGAAGGCCGCCCAGCGCGCCGGCGAGCCTGGAGAGCGCCGCGGGGTCAGGCAGCTGCAGGCGCAGGTAGCGGCGTCCCGTTTGCGGATCGGTTTCGAGGAAGGGAAGCCGGCCGGGCGCCGGCTGCTCCTTGCCCTGCGCGGGAAGCGCCGCGGCGAGCTGCGACAGGAGCTCCACTCCTGCATTGACGAGCCCGCGCCAAGGCTCGGTCGCCGCCGCTGCGGGTTCCTCGGTCGCCCCGGCGGGTGCCGCGCCGAGCTCGTCCTCGCCCGGCTCGTCGCCGGGCTCGGGCCGGCGGATCGCGCCCGCGGCTTTTTCGACGCTCTCCATGAAGCGGGTGAGGCGCGTGCCATTCAGCGCAACATCCGCGGCGCCGCCATCGAGCACGCCGGCGAAGAGCGAGCGCTTGAATCCGAGCAGGGAGAGCATGCCTTCCTCGATGGTGCCCTGGGCGATGAAGTTGAAAACCTGCACGGCGCGCCGCTGGCCGAGCCGGTGGACGCGGCCGATGCGCTGCTCGAGCACCGCCGGGTTCCACGGCAGGTCCATGTTGATGACGGTAGCGGCCTGCTGCAGGTTGAGGCCGACGCCGCCGGCATCGGTGGACAGGAACACCCGGCAGCGCGGGTTCTCGCGGAAGCGCTCGATCAGCGCCGCGCGCCGCTCGGACGGAACACCGCCGTGAAACAGCACGTAGTCCCAGCCGCGGGCCGCAAGACGCCGCTCGATCATCTCGTGAGTCCCGACCCACTGGCTGAACACCACGGCCTTCGCCTCCGG
>JBQTJF010000017.1:0-12760 GCA_052387375.1 Betaproteobacteria bacterium | reverse complement strand
GTGCCGACGCGCGGCCTGCGCATCGCGCGCCTGATCGGCCACATCACCTACCTCTCGGGCGAGGCGATGGCGGAGAAGTTCGGCCGCCTGATGCGCCGCGGCGCGCCCGGCTTCGACTTCGGCATCGACTTCGAGATCGAGTCCTACCTGCGCTACCAGGGCGACAAGTTCTCCACCTACTTCGACGCCAATACCTACCTGCGCATCACCAAGGCGCTCGACTACTACGACCCGGCCGCCGACTACGGCGGCGACCTGACCAAGGCGCTGGCGCGCGCGCAGGCGGCGTTTCTCGTCGTCTCGTTCAAGTCCGACTGGCGCTTCCCGCCCTTGCGTTCGCGCGACATCGTGCGCGCGCTGCTCGACAACCGCCGCATCGTCTCCTACCTCGAGCTCGACGCGCCCGGCGGGCACGACGCCTTCCTGCTCGAGGACGAGCGCTACCACGCGGCGCTGCGCTCCTATTTCGGCAACATCCCGCTATGAGGAAATGAGGTGAGACCCGACCTTCAGGCCATCGTGCACTGGGTGCCGCAGGGGGCGCGCGTGCTCGACCTCGGCTGCGGCGACGGCGCGCTGCTGCGCTCGCTGTGGCAGGAGCGCGAGGCGCCCGGCTACGGCGTCGAGATCGACGACGACAGCGTGCTCGCCTGCGTGGCGAACGACGTCAACGTGCTGCAGGTCGACCTGGAGAGCGGGCTGTCGCTCTTCGCCGACGGCTCGTTCGACTGCGTCGTGCTCTCCGAGACGCTGCAGACCATCCACCGCACCGAGTTCCTGATGCGCGAGATGCTGCGCGTCGGGCGCGAGGTCATCGTCAGCTTCCCCAACTTCGGCCACTGGAGCGCGCGCCTGCAGGTCGTGCTCGGGCACATGCCGGTCTCCGAGACCATGCCCTACGAGTGGTACGAGACGCCCAACGTGCACCACTGCACGGTGGCGGACTTCGAGGACCTGTGCCGGCGCCTGGGCGTGCGCATCCGCGAGCGCCTGGTGCTGCACGACGGCAAGCCGGTGACGTTCCTGCCCAACCTCCTCGGCAGCCTGGCGGTGTACCGCTGTACCGCGCAATAATCCCGGTATGCGCGTCTCCATCACCTACTGCGTAGGCTGAAACTACAAGCCCCAGGCGGTCAGTCTGACTGCCGAGATCGAGCGCGAGCTCGGGGTGAAGGCCGAGCTGGTCGAGGGCGACAAGGGCATCTTCGACGTCGTCGCCGACGGCGGCCTTGTCTTCTCCAAGCACCGCGCCGGGCGCTTCCCGGGGTCCGGCGAGGTGGTGTCGGCGCTGCGCGCGCTCACGCGCAAGGGCTAAGCTAAGGCGCGCATCTTGATTCGCAAGCTCGCCTCGGGCGCGCGCGGTGCAGTTTCTCAAGCGACGGGGTTGACCAAGCAGCGCCGGAAGTAGTGTGTCCCGATCGGGACACAGTTGGGCGTTTTTTGCCGCCGTTTCCAGCCCCTACTCCTTGCCTGCGGAACCGATCGAGAGGTCGGCGAGGCCGGAGCGCATCATCAGCCAGAAGAGGATGACGCCCGGGAAGGCGATGAGGGTGGTGAAGAGGTAGAACTGCACGTAGCCCATGGCGTCGATCATCCAGCCGGCGCTCGTGCCGGTGAGCACGCGCCCGGCGATGCTGGCGAGCGCGGAGAGCAGCGCGTACTGGCTGGCGGTGAAGCGCAGGTTGCACAGCGCCGACAGGTAGGCGACCACGGTGACGCCGCCGATGCCGCTCGCGAAGTTCTCGAAGCCGACCGCCGCCGCCATGCCGAGGTTGGTGTGCCCGGCGGCCGCCAGCGCGGCGAAGCTGAAGTTGGAGACCGCCATCAGGACGAGGCTCGCCAGCACCGAGCGCTTCATGCCGAGCCGCTGGTAGAGGATGCCGCCGACGAACACGCCGACGAGCAGCGCGACGAAGCCGCCGCCGACGTCGTAGAAGGCCACCTCGTCGTTGCTGAAACCCAGGTCCTGAAAGAGCAGCCGCAGGCTGAGGTTGGCGAGCGTGTCGCCGATCTTGTGGATGAGCACGAAGACGAGCACCACCAGCGCGCCCTGGCGCTGCAGGAACTCGAGCAGCGGGCTGAAATAGGCGGCGAGCGCCTCGAGCGCGCCGTGCGGCTTCGCCGGCTCGCGGTGGCGCGCCGGCTCGCCCATGACCGCGGCGACCAGCATCGCCGGCAGCGCGAAGGCGGCGCAGGCAGCGTAGGCGAGCGCCCAGCCGAAGCGCGCCGCGAGCACCAGCGCCAGCGCGCCGGCGGCCGCGGCGCCGATGCGCCAGCCGTACTGCGACATGCCCGAGCCGACGCCGAGCTGGCGCGGCTCGAGCAGCTCGATGCGGTAGGCGTCGATGATGATGTCGAAGGTGGCGCCGGCGAAGCCGACCGCGATCGCCGCGACCGCCACCAGGGCGAGCGCCTGCCCGGGATCGGCGGCACCGAGCAGGGCGACGGCGGCCATCACCAGCGCGCCCGAGAGCCACAGCCAGCTGCGCCGCTGCCCGCAGCGGCCGATGAGCGGCAGGCGCACGTGGTCGACCAGCGGCGCCCAGAGGAACTTCAGGTTGTAGGCGAGGAAGGTGAGCGCAAAGGCGGTGACCGCGCTCTTCGTGATGCCGTGCTGCGCGAGCCGCGTGGTCAGCGTCGCGCCGATCATGGCGAAGGCGAAGCCCGAGGAGATGCCGAGGAAGAGCGCCGCGAGCGGCGCCGGCTCGAGGTAGGCCCGGATCCCGCTAGCCGAGCGGGTAGTCATAGTCGACCGTCAAGGGCGCGTGATCGGAGAAGCGCTTCGCCTTGTAGATCGATTCCCGCACCGCAGTCGCCGCGACGCCCGGCGTGGCGATCTGGTAGTCGATGCGCCAGCCGACGTTCTTCGCCCACGCCCGGCCGCGGTTCGACCACCAGGTGTACTGCTCGGGCTTGGCGTTGAGGCGCCGGAACACGTCGACGAAGCCCAGCTCGTCGAAGACGCGCGTCAGCCAGGCGCGCTCCTCCGGCAGGAAGCCGGAGTTCTTCTGGTTGGCGCGCCAGTTCCTGAGGTCGATCTCCTGGTGCGCGATGTTCCAGTCTCCGCAGAGGATCACCTCGTGGCCCCGTTCTTTCAGTCTCTGCAGATGCACCATGAACCGTTTCAGAAAGCGAAACTTGGACTTCTGGCGGTGCGGCCCGGCGGAGCCCGAAGGCATGTACAGGGAGACGACCCACAGATTGCCGAAGCGCGCCTCGACGTAGCGGCCCTCGGCGTCGAACTCGCGGCTGGCGAAGCCGCGCCCGATCTCCTCGGGCGTGCGCCGGCTCATCAGCGCGACGCCGCTGTAGCCCTTCTTCTTCGCGAAGGCGTGGCAGCTCTCGTACGCCTTGAGGCCGTGCAGCTTGGCGTCGAGGTCGGCCTCCTGGCACTTGATCTCCTGCAGGCAGACCACATCCGGGCGCTGCGCGGCGAGCCAGCGGAATAGCCCCTTGTTTGCCGCCGAGCGAATGCCGTTGACGTTGAGAGTGATGACTCTCAAGTCGAGGGGAAGGAAGAGACTCCGCCGTGCGCGGCGGACCACTGCGCCGGCGCGTGCAGGAACTTCTCCACCTCGGCGATCTGCGCCGGCTCGAGGTAGCCGCCCTTCTTCACCACCGCGAGCACGTCCCACCAGGTGGCGAGGTGGTGCAGCCTGACGTTCAGCTCGGCGAGCGTCTTCTTCGACTCGGGGAAGATGTCGTAGTAGAAGTTGACGAACACGTGCTCGACGATCGCCCCCGCCTCGCGCAGCGCCTTGCAGAAGTTGATCTTCGAGCGACCGTCGGTGGTCAGGTCCTCGACCAGCAGCGTGCGCGCGCCCTCGCGGATGTCGCCCTCGATCTGCGCGTTGCGGCCGAAGCCCTTGGGCTTCTTGCGCACGTACTGCATCGGCAGCGACAGGCGCTCGGCGATCCACGCGGCGTAGGGGATGCCGGCGGTCTCGCCGCCCGCCACCACGTCGAACTGCTCGAAGCCGACGTCGCGCGCCAGCGTCGCGGTGGCGAATTCCACCAGCTGCCCGCGGATGCGCGGGTAGAAGATGAGCTTGCGGCAGTCGATGTACACCGGGCTCGCCCAGCCCGAGGTGAAGACGAACGGCTGGTCCTGGAAGAACAGCACCGCCTTCACTTCCAAGAGCATCCTGGCGGTGGTCTCGGCGATGAACGCCTTGTCGGCAGAATGCATGCGCGGCGCGGATTCTAGCAGGTTAGAATTCGCGCATTCGCATCTCAGGGGGATGGCGATGGCTCCGCAACTCGCACTGATCGCAGCCGCCGCGCTGATCGCCGCGCCGCTCGCAGCCGAGGCGCAGCAGAAGAGCGAGCGCTATACCTACCGCTGCACCGGCAAGGACGGCAAGAAGTATTACGGCTCGACCATCCCGCCCGCCTGCCTCGGACAGCCGATCGACCAGCTCAACGAGCGCGGCATCCGCGTCAAGCGCATCGACCCGGAGGGCGACGAGAAAGCGCGCCTCGCCAAGGAAGCCGAGGAAAAACGTCTCGCCGACGAGGCGGCGGAGAAGCGCGAGCTCCTGCGCCGCAACCGCGCGCTGCTCGCCACCTACACCAGCGAGAAGGACATCGAGGCGGCGCGCCGCCGCGCGCTCGCCGACAACCAGCGCGCGCTGAAGGAAGCCGAGGCGCGCATCGAGATGCTGAAGAAGCGCCGCGCCGGCTACGACAAGGAGCTCGAGTTCTACAAGGACGGCCAGAAGCCGCCGCCGAAGCTGACCGAGGACGTCCGCGCCACCGAGCTCGACATCGAGATGACCCAGGGCCTGGTCGCCAGCAAGCAGAAGGAAACGCAGGCGATCAACGCCAGGTACGACGAGGACCGGCGCCGCTACCGCGAGCTGACCGGCACGAAGTAGCCGCTAGCCGAGCTTGCGGCGCAGCGCCGCGGCGGCCTGCACCGGGTTCGCCTTCCCCCGGCTCGCCTTCATCAGCTGCCCGACCAGGGCGTTGAAGGCCTTCTCCTTCCCCGAGCGGTAGTCCGCGACGAGCCGCGCGTTCGCCGCCAGCACCTCGTCGGCGAGCTTCTCGATCGCGCCGGCGTCGCTGATCTGCCGCAGGCCGCGCTTGTCGATGAGCTCGTCGATGCCCGCTCGCTCGCCCTCGAACTTCGCCTTCAGCAGCTCCTTGGCGATCTTTCCCGAGATGGTGCCGTCGGCGACGCGCTGCTGCAGGACCCTCAATTCTTCCGGCGAGACCGGCGATCGGGCGAACGGCAGACCGGCGTCGTTCAGTTGCGCCGTCACGTCGCCCACCACGAGGTTGGCGATACCGGAAATCACCACCGCCTCCGTCGCGCCGATGGATCGCTCGAAATACTCCGCCTTGTCGCGGCTCGACGTCAGCAATGCCGCGGTCTCGGCAGGCACTTTGAGGCCCTCGAACTTCCGGCGCTTGGCGTCGGGCAGCTCGGGCAGCGTCGACTCGATATCGCGGATGGTCTGCTCGGTCACGACCAGCGGCAGCAGGTCGGGGTCGGGAAAATAGCGGTAGTCGTGCGCCTCCTCTTTGGTGCGCATCGAGCGGGTCTCGTCGCGCTCGGCGTCGTACAGCCGCGTCTCCTGCTCCACCTTCCCGCCTTCCTCCAGGACCTCGATCTGGCGCTTCGCCTCGAACTCGATCGCCTTCTCCATGAAGCGGAAGGAGTTGAGGTTCTTGATCTCGCAGCGCGTCCCTAGAGTGGTGTCTCCAATCTTTCTGACTGAAACATTCGCATCGCACCGGAACGAGCCTTCCTGCATGTTGCCGTCGCAGATGCCGATCCACACCACCAGGGCGTGCATCGTGCGCGCATATGCCACCGCTTCCTTCGCGCCGCGCAGGTCGGGCTCCGAGACGATCTCGAGCAGCGGCGTGCCGGCGCGGTTGAGGTCGATGCCGCTCATGCCGTGGAAGTCCTCGTGCAGCGACTTGCCGGCGTCCTCCTCCAGGTGGGCCCGGGTCAGGCGAATGTCCTTCTCCGCCCCATCCACCAGTATCTTTATCGTTCCGCCCTGCACGATCGGCGATTCGTACTGGCTGATCTGGTAGCCCTTCGGCAGGTCGGGATAGAAGTAGTTCTTGCGCGCGAACACCGAGCGCCGGTTGATCGTGCCCCCGACGGCGAGGCCGAAGCGGATGGCGTGCTCGACCGCGGCGCGGTTGGCGACCGGCAGCACGCCGGGCAGCGCGACGTCGACCGCGGAGGCCTGGCTGTTGGGCGCGGCGCCGAACGCGGTCGCGGCGCCGGAGAACATCTTGCTCCGGGTGGCGAGCTGGGCGTGCGTCTCGATGCCGATCACAACCTCCCAGGCCACGCCTACCTCGCCTCCGCGCGCAGCAGCCGGCAGTTGCCGCGGCGGTCGAGGAGCAGCGGCTCGAGGTAAGCCTGCGAGCCGCACACCTCGGCGCAATCCTCGGCGGCGGCCTTCACGTACTCGCCCAGGTCGCGCAGCGACACGCGGCACTTGCCGGCGACGAGCGCGAGCCCGCCCCTGAGGGGCTGCTGCTTCGCATTGGCGAGCGCGCACACATGGCCGCCCGGCTCCAGGCGCGAGCGCCACTCGAAGGCCTTTACGAGTCCCGCCTCGACGGTCAACCTCAGCTGCGATGTGTAGCGGCCCTCGCTCGCTTCGCAGGCCACCTCGGCGTTGTAGGCGTCCATGGCGGGAAACGCCTCGCTGAACTCGAAGCGCTCGCGCTCCTGGCCGCCCGGCCCGTAGCGCGTGCCCTTGAAGGCGCCGGCGCGCCAGGTGCCGCGCAGCTCGCCGGTCGGCGGTCTGCCGAAGAGGATCGGCGTCGTGCCTTCCTTCAGCGTGGTGACGCCGATCTCGGGGCTGCGCTCGCCTTCGACATAGCGGCGCGCCAGCGTGGGCAGGAGCACGTACTCGCCCGCCACCTGCCAGCCGCCGTCGGCGCGCTGCGTCGCGTGCAGCACCATCAGCGCGTTGCGGCTCCCGACCTGGCCCACCAGCTCGCGGGTTTCGGCAGCTGTCTGTCCAAGAACTACCTCCGGGAGAGAAATCAGGAGAAGAAGCGCAAGCCTCACAGCGGCGTTTCCTTCGGCACGCGCCGGTGCCAGTCGGTGGCCTGCTGGTAGCGGTGCGCCGCGCCGAGCAGCCGCGCCTCGGAGAAGTGCGGGCCCATGAGCTGCAGCCCGACCGGCAGCCCTTTCTCGTCGAAGCCGCAGGGGATCGACAGCGCCGGCAGGCCGGCGAGCGGCGCCGGCACGGTGAAGATGTCGTTGAGGTACATCTGCACCGGGTCCTCGGTCTTGGCGCCGATGGCGAAGGCGGTCGACGGCGAGGTCGGCCCGAGGATGAGGTCGCAGTCGGCGAAGGCGCGCTGGAAGTCGGCGGCCATCAGCCGGCGCACCTTCTGCGCCTGCAGGTAGTACGCGTCGTAGTAGCCATGCGAGAGCACGTAGGTGCCGACCAGGATGCGCTGCTTCACCTCGGCGCCGAAGCCCTCGGCGCGCGTGCGGCAGTACATGTCGACGAGGTCGTCGAACGCGCCGGCGCGGTGGCCGTAGCGCACCCCGTCGAAGCGCGAGAGGTTCGACGACGCCTCGGCGGGCGCCAGGATGTAGTACACCGCGATGCCGAGCTTCGCGTTGGGCAGCTCGAGCTCGACCGTGCGCGCGCCCTGCGCGGCGAACCAGCGCGCCGCCTCCTCGACCGCGCGGCGCACGCCGGGCTCGATGCCTTCGCCGAAGTATTCTTTTGGCAACCCGACCCGCAGGCCGCGAATGGGCAGCTCGAGCTGCTCCGAGTATTTTTCCTTGGGCCGATCCACGCTGGTGGAGTCGCGCGCATCGAAGCCGGCCATCACTTCCAGCATCAGCGCGAGGTCCTGCGCGCTGCGCGCGATCGGCCCGGCCTGGTCGAGCGAGGAGGCGAAGGCGACCAGGCCGTAGCGCGACACCAGGCCGTAGGTGGGCTTCAGGCCGCACACGCCGGTGAGCGCCGCCGGCTGGCGGATCGAGCCGCCGGTATCGGTGCCGGTCGCCGCCGGCGCCATGCGCGCGGCCACGGCGGCCGCCGAGCCGCCCGAAGACCCGCCCGGCACGAGGCGCGCGTCCCAGGGATTGCGCACCGGCCCGAAATGCGAGGTCTCGCTCGAGGACCCCATGGCGAACTCGTCCATGTTGCACTTGCCCAGCAGCACCGCGCCGGCCGCGTCGAAGCGCTCGATGACGTGGGCGTCGTAAGGGCTGACGAAGCTCGCGAGCATCCTCGAACCGCAGGTCGTCTTCAGACCGCGCGTGCACAGCATGTCCTTGTGCGCAACTGGGATGCCGATGAGCGGCCCGGCCGCGCCCGCGTTTCCCTTCCCGGCGCGGCGCTCGTCGGCGCGCCTCGCGCCGGCAAGCGCCTGCTCGTCGTCCACCGTGATGAACGCATTGAGGTCCTTGAATTTCCTGATCCGCTCGAGGCAGGCGCGGGTCAGCTCCACCGCGGAAAGGCGCTTCGCGGCCAGGGCCGCCGACAGCTCGGCGAGCGTGGCGTTCAGCACGCTACTCGATCACCTTCGGGACGAGGTAGAGACCGTCCTGCACCGCCGGTGCGACAGATTGATAAGCGGCGCGGCGCTCCGGCTCGGTGACCTCGTCGGCGCGCAGCCTCTGGACCAGGTCGAGCGCATGCGACATCGGCTCGACGCCGGCGGTGTCGACGGCGCGCAGCTCCTCGATGAGCGACAGCACCCGGTTCAGCCGCGCGCGCACGGCCTCGGACTCCTCCGCCCGGATGGCGATGCGGGCCAGCCTGGCGAGGCGCCGGATTTGGTCGTGGGAAAGCGACATTCCTGGTGGAGGGGTGCGGCGCGCGCAATATGCGCCGTCTGGCCGTATTACCTTATGAACCTTGGCCGTGTTAAGCGTATCATAGCGGCCAATTTGAGAACGGCCTGAGGGAACCAGCCTAAGGCCCGGTTAAGAAACGGAAAAGGGCCACACACCTTGCCCATGCTTGGATTCCTGCGCAGCTACTTCTCCAACGACCTGGCGATAGACCTCGGGACCGCCAATACGCTCATTTACGTCCGGGGCAAAGGCATCGTGCTCGACGAGCCTTCGGTCGTGGCGATCCGCCAGGAAGGCGGTCCCAACGCGAAGAAAACGATCCAGGCGGTGGGCAAGGAGGCGAAGCAGATGCTCGGCAAGACCCCGGGCAACATTACCGCCATCCGGCCGATGAAGGACGGCGTCATCGCCGACTTCACCGTCACCGAGCAGATGCTCAAGCAGTTCATCAAGAAGGTGCACGACAACAAGCTGTTCTCGCCCAGCCCGCGCATCATCATCTGCGTGCCCTGCGGCTCGACGCAGGTCGAGCGCCGCGCCATCCGCGAAAGCGCCATCGGCGCCGGCGCCGGCCAGGTGTACCGGATCGCGGAGCCGATGGCCGCGGCGATCGGCGCCGACCTGCCGGTGGCCGACGCCACCGGCTCGATGGTGGTCGACGTCGGCGGCGGCACGACCGAGGTGGGCATCATCTCGCTCGGCGGCATGGTCTACTCCGGCTCGGTGCGCGTCGGCGGCGACAAGTTCGACGAGGCGATCATCAACTACATCCGCCGCAACTACGGCATGCTGATCGGCGAGACCACGGCGGAGATGATCAAGAAGGAGATCGGCTCCGCGTTCCCGGGCAGCGAGGTGCGCGAGATGGAAGTCAAGGGGCGCAACCTCGCCGAGGGCATCCCGAGGAGCTTCACCATCAGCTCGAACGAGATCCTCGAGGCGCTCACCGAGCCGCTCAACCAGATCGTCTCGGCGGTGAAGTCGGCGCTCGAGCAGACGCCGCCCGAGCTCGGCGCCGACATCGCCGAGAAGGGCATGGTGCTCACCGGCGGCGGCGCGCTGCTGCGCGACCTCGACCGGCTGCTGATGGAAGAGACCGGGCTGCCGGTCATCGTCGCCGACGACCCGCTCACCTGCGTGGTGCGCGGCTCCGGCAAGGCGCTCGAGAAGATGGAGCACTTCGGCCCGATCTTCACCAACGACTGAGAATAGCGGGGGATGGATCACACGCCCCCGCCGTTCTTCAAGCGCGGGCCGGCGCCCCTCGTCAGGCTGTTCTTCTTCGCCTCGCTCTCCCTGGCCCTGCTCGTGATCGATGCCCGCTTCCGCTACGTCGAGGGCCTGCGCAGCTCGATCGCGCTCGCCGCCTATCCGCTGCAGCGCCTGGGCACCGCGCCCATCGACCTCGCGGCGCGCATCGGCGAGTACTTCTCGACGCAGGCGCAGCTGGTCGCCGAGAACGAGCAGCTGCGCGCCAAGGCGCTCGCCTACTCGCAGGACGCGCAGCGCTTCCAGGCCGCGCAGGCCGAAGCCGAGCAGCTGCGCCGCCTCATCGGCGCCGCCGAGCGGCTCGCCGTGCCCGCCACGCCGGCCGAGGTGCTGTACGTCGGGCGCGACCCGTACTCGCACAAGGTCTTCATCGACCGCGGCGCCGCGCAGGGCGTGCGTGCGGGCAGCCCGGTCGCCGACGAGGAAGGCCTGATCGGCCAGGTGACGCGCGTGCACCCGCTCGTCTCGGAGGTGACGCTGGTCACCGACCGGGACCACGCCATCCCGGTGCAGGTGGTGCGCAACGGCCTGCGCGCGGTCGCCTTCGGCGGCGGCGCCTCGGGGATGCTCGAGCTGCGCTTCATGTCCGCGGTCAGCGACATCCAGACCGGCGACCGCCTGGTGACCTCGGGGATCGACGGCACCTACCCGGCCGGCCTGCCGGTGGCGAACGTGGTGCGCATCGAGCGCGACGCGGAGCAGGCGTTCGCGCGCGCGGTGCTGCGCCCGATCGCCGGCATCGAGCGCGGCCGCTACGTGCTGGTGCTCGCCAGAGAGACGGCGCGCCCGCCGCTGCCCGAGGCGAGCGCCAAGGACCGCCGCGCCGAGAAGCGCCGCGCGCGCAGCGCGGCAAAAGAAGCGGCCAAGGACGCGAGAGAAGCCGATGCTGCCCGCTAGGTCGCAGATCCTGCTGCCGGTGCGCGCGAGCACCATCGTCGCCTCGTTCGCGCTGGCGCTGTTCCTCAACTTCCTGCCGTGGCAGGACCTGCGCGTGGTGCCCGACTTCGTCGCGCTGGTGCTCGCCTTCTGGTGCGTGCGGCAGCCGCGCCTGGTCGGCATCGGCGTGGCCTGGACGCTGGGGCTGCTCGCCGACGCCGGCAACGGCGTGCTGCTCGGGCAGCACGCGCTCGCGTACTCGCTGCTCGCTTTCCTCGCCATCTGGCTGTCGCGGCGCATCCTCTGGTTCGGCCCGGGGCTGCAGGCGCTGCACGTGGCACTCATCCTGGTGCTCGCCCAGGCCGCCTCGCTGCTGGTGCGGCTCGCCGCCGGCGATCCCTTCCCCGGCTGGCCGGTGTTCGTCGGCCCGGTCGCCGGCGCGCTGCTCTGGCCGGCGGTGACCTGGCTGCTGCTCTTGCCGCAGCGGCGCACCGAGCGCGAGCAGGCCATCTGATGGGCGCCGCCGAGCTGAGGAACTACGAGCGCGAGCTGGCGCAGTTCCAGCTGCGCCTCGGCGTCGCCGCGCTGGTGGTGCTGGTCGCGTTCCTGCTGCTCGCGGGGCGGTTCCTCTTCCTGCAGGTGGTGCAGCACGACGTCTACCGCGCCAAGGCGGAGGAGAACCGCATCGCCATCGTCCCGGTCACGCCCTACCGCGGCCTGATCGTCGACCGCAACGGCGTCGTCATCGCGCGCAACTACTCGGGCTACACGCTGGAGATCTTCCCGGGCCGCGTGGCGAGCATCGAGCAGACCATCGACGAGCTCGCGGAGCTGATCGAGATCCAGCCGCGCGACCGCGCGCGCTTCAAGAAGCTGCTGCAGGAGACGCGCAACGCCGAGAGCCTGCCGATCCGCACGCGCCTGTCCGACGAGGACGTGGCGAAGTTCGCCGCCAACCGCTTCCGCTACGAGGGCGTGGAGATCAAGGCGCGCCTGTTCCGCCAGTACCCGTTCGGCGACGTCGCCTCGCACGTGCTCGGCTACATGGGCCGCGTCACGCAGGAGGACCAGGCGCGCTTCGAGGCGGAGGGCGCGAGCGCCAACTACCGCGGCACCGACTACGTCGGCAGGGCCGGCGTCGAGGCGAGCTACGAGAAGGAGCTGCACGGCACCACCGGCTTCGAGCAGGTCGAGATCGACGCCGCCGGCCGCGGCATCCGCACCCTGTCGCGCACGGCGCCGGTCTCCGGCAACGACGTCACCCTGACGCTCGACATCCGCCTGCAGCAGGTGGCCGAGCTCGCCTTCGGCGAGCGCCGCGGCGCGCTGGTGGCGATCGAGCCCGCCAGCGGGGGCGTGCTGGCGCTGGTGTCCAAGCCGGGCTTCGACCCGAACCAGTTCGTCGACGGCATCGACCCGCAGTACTGGGCCGAGCTCAACAACTCGCCCGACAAGCCGCTCAACAACCGCGCCATCTCCGGGGTGTACCCGCCCGGCTCGACCTTCAAGCCGTTCATGGCGCTCGCGGCGCTGCAGCTCGGCAAGCGCACGCCGCGCAGCACCATCGTCGATCCCGGCTACTTCGTCTTCGGCGAGCGGCGCTTCCGCGACTCCAAGCCCGGCGGGCACGGCATCGTCGACCTGCACAAGTCGATCGTCGTCTCCTCCGACGTCTACTACTACCAGCTCGCCAACGACCTGGGCATCGACGCCATCGCCGGCTTCATGCGGCACTTCGGCTTCGGCGCGAGGAGCGGCATCGACCTCGAGGGCGAGGCGACGGGCGTGCTGCCCTCCCCCGAGTGGAAGCTGAAG
>JBQTJF010000016.1:0-11129 GCA_052387375.1 Betaproteobacteria bacterium | reverse complement strand
TGCTCGAGCTGGCGCACGGAGACGTTGGAGAGGCCGACGTGGCGCACCTTGCCCTGGCGCTGCGCGTCGGCGAGCACGCCGACCTGGTCCGCGAAGGGCACCTTGGGGTCGGGGGCGTGGAGCTGCCACAGGTGCAGGCTGTCGAGCTTGAGGCGCTTCAGGCTGCCTTCCAAATCTGATCTTAATTTGTCCGGTCTGCCATCTTCATCCCAGCGACTGGGCCGGGGGCGCACCAGGCCGCACTTCGTGCCGATGACGAGGTCCTTCGGGTAGGGGTGCATGGCCTCGGCGATGACCATCTCGTCGGTGTGCGGGCCGTAGCTCTCGGCGGTGTCGAAGAAGTTCGCGCCCAGCTCGTAGGCGCGGCGCAGCACCTTCTTCGCGCCGGCCGGGTCCTTCGGCGGTCCCCAGATGTCCTCCGAGCCCAGCACGCGCATGGCGCCGAAGCCCAGTCGATTGACACGAAGGTCTCCAAGAAGAACTGTCTGTACGCTCACCTTGATGTGAACTCCCTCAACATCCCCGCCAGTCCCATCGTCACGCGCGCCATGCGCTCGTAGTCGAGCTTCTCCGGCGTATCGCTCGGCAGATGGTAGTGAGGATAGCGGTAGAAGGCGGTGTCGGTCACCATCACCGCCGGATGGCCGTGCTTGCGGAACGACCAGTGGTCCGACCAGGAAACCCCGGGAACGATCGACGGCGCCGCCAGGCCTTCCGAGGGAAATTTCGCGTGCTGACGGAATGCGCCGATGCTCTTCCTGACCAAGCCCATGGCACCTAGGTCGCCGACGAAAGCGATGAAATCCGCCCGATCCGGGTAGAAGAACGCGAGCGGGAAGGGATAGGCCTGGCTGCCGGGCTGGTCGCGGTAGTAGCCCAGCATCTCGAGCGAGAACATGGCGCGCACGCCCTGGCCGCGCTCGCGCGCGTAGACGTAGCTGCCCATCTCCGGGCCGAGGAAGTAGGGCACCTCCTCGTTGGCGAAGGCGACGAAGCGAATTTTCGCGTTGCGGAGCATGCCGGCAAGCTCGATGAGCACCGCCACGCCCGAGGCGTTGTCGTTGGCGCCGGGCGAGCCGGGCACGGTGTCGTAGTGCGCGCCGACGACGATGTCGCCCGACCCGACCTCGATGTTGCGCACCTTGCGCCCGCCGCTCGTGAAATGCTGCGCGACGGACTTTTCGCCCAGCGCCTGTTCGATGTAGCGCGCGGGCGTCTCGAGGTCGGTGTTTCTTTCCCTTTTCGCAAGCTGTTCTACGTGCCCGCGCAGCCGCCTGGCCAGGGCCCGTTCCTCGTCGGTGAGCGGCGGGAGCGGCCCCGTATATGACCGCCCCGGCATGGAGATCAGCAAGGCGAGCCCTCCGGCGAGCGCGGCGGCCAGGACAAGGGCGAGCGCCTTTCTGCTACTCGAGCGCGTGCGCGAGCTCGGCGATGAGGTCGTCGACGCTCTCGATGCCGACCGAGAGCCGCACCAGGCCCTCGTCGATGCCCAGGCCGGCGCGCACGTCCTCGGGGAGCGAGGCGTGCGTCATGATCGCCGGGTGCTCGATCAGGCTCTCCACCCCGCCGAGGCTCTCGGCGAGCGTGAAGAGCTCGCAGCGCTCGAGGAAGCGCCTGGACGCTGCGAGCCCGCCTTTCAGCACCGCGGTGACCATTCCGCCGTAGCGCTGGTGCATCTGCTTGCTTGCCAGTAAATGCTGTGGGTGGCTTGCCAGCCCAGGGTAGATCACCCGCGCGACCTTGGGGTGCTTCTCGAGCCACGCCGCGACGTGCATGGCGTTGCCGCAATGGCGCTCCATGCGCACGGCCAGCGTCTTGATGCCGCGCAGCGTGAGGAAGCAGTCGAAGGGGCTGGGCACGCCGCCCACCGCATTCTGGAGAAAAGACAACTGCTCCTGGAAGGCCTTGTTGTCGCCTATTACTGCAACACCACCTATGACATCCGAATGCCCGTTGAGGTACTTGGTCGTCGAGTGCACGACGATGTCGAAGCCGTGCTCGAGCGGCCGCTGGATCCACGGCGAGGCGAAGGTGTTGTCGCACACGCTGATCAGCTTGTGCTTGCGCGCGAGCGCGGCGATCGCCTCGAGGTCGACGACCTTGAGCAGGGGATTGGTGGGCGTCTCGACCCACACCATTTTCGTAGAAGAAGTAAGTGATTTTTCGAGGTTCTGAGGCTCGGTCAGGTCGACGAAGGTGGCATGGACGTTCGCCGAGCGCTTCCTCACCCGTTCCAGGATCCGGTAGCTGCCGCCGTACAGATCGTGCATCGCCACCACGTGCGAGCCCGAGTCGAGGAGCTCGAGCACGGTGCCGATCGCGGCCATACCGGAGGCGAAGGCGAACGCGGCGTTCCCGCTCTCGAGCCCGGCGAGGCAGGCCTCCAGGGCGTCGCGCGTCGGGTTGCGCGTGCGCGCGTAGTCGAAGCCCTGGTGCTCGCCCGGGCTCGACTGCGCGTAGGTCGAGGTGGCGTAGATCGGCGTCATGACCGCGCCGGTCTGCGGGTCGGGCTGCTGGCCCGCGTGGATGACCTTCGTTTCGAACTTCATTTGACGTCCTTCCGAGGACAAGCGCGGTCCGGGCGGTGCATACTAGCCGAGGGGGAGGTGCACATGCTTGTCCGCAGCCTGGTCATTGCCGTCCTGTCACGTGTGGCGGTCATCGCAGGTACGGCGCTCCTGGCCGGGTGCGGCACCGAAAAAGCCAGAGTGGCCGAAGCGCCGCCCGCGGATTGCAGGTCGCAGAACGACGCGCTGATCGTCCCGGGCTGCCGCATCGGACCCGCGCACATCGGCATGACCCCTGCTGCGCTGCTGCAGGCGCTGGGCCAGCCGAACGCTTCGCGGGGACCGTCCGCGAACAGGATCACGCACGATTTCCGCAGCCGGGAGCTGTCCGTCTCCGTGAGCACGCTCACCAACGTCGTCGACAAGATCTATACATACGGAACGCGGTACGCCACGACTCAAGGGATAAGGGTCGGATCCTCCGAGCTGGAAGTGAGCGCGAAACTCGGTCCCCCGAAGTGGAGAAACCTCCAGCATGCGAGCGCCGAGGACGGATATGCGAACTACTGCTACCCGGACGCAACGCTGGTCGAGCTCGGCGGCCCCGTCGCGCCCGACGCCGGCCGGGTGCGCTCGATCGCGATCCGGGGATGCAACCCCTGAGGTGCGGACCCTCACCTCGGATCCTTCCGCCGCCGTAGCCAGTTGAGCAGGTCGATGCGCGTGATCAGGCCGAGGAACTCCTCGCCGTCCATGACGATCGCCACCAGGCCGCGGTTGAAGATCTCCATCAGCCGCTCGAGCGGCGCGTCGGGCGGCACGGTGACGAGGTGGCTCTCCATCGCCTCGGTGACCGGCTCGTCGAAGTGCCCGGGATTGTCGTATACCTCGAGCAGGATGTCCTCTTCGTCGACGATGCCGACGATGCGGCCGTCCTTCACCACCGGGAGCTGCGAAACGTCGTAGAGCTTCATGCGCTGGTAGGCCGCCAGCACGGTTTCCCGGGAATCCACGGTGGCTACGGCGCGATCGGCGTGGCGCCGCACGATGAGGTCGCGGAGGCTGCCGGTGCGCTCGCGCTCGATGAAGCCCTGCTCGAGCATCCAGTAGTCGTTGTAGACCTTGGAGAGGTACTTGTTGCCGCTGTCGCAGACGAAGCTCACCACGCGCTTCGGCGCCTTCGCCTCGCGGCAGTAGCGCAACGCCGCGGCGATCAGCGTGCCCGAGGAGGTGCCGGCGAGGATGCCTTCCTTCTTCAGGAGCTCGCGGCACACGGCGAAGGCCTCGCGGTCGGGGATGCTGTAGGCCTTCTTCACGCGCGAGAGGTCGCAGACCGGCGGGATGAAGTCCTCACCGATGCCTTCGACCAGCCAGGTGCCCACCTCGGTGGAGAGCTTCTTCGTCTTCACATAGTCGGAGAGAACCGAGCCTTCGGGGTCGGCAAGCACGATTTCCGTTTCAGGGTTGACCGAAGAAAAGTACCTGGACAACCCCGTTATCGTGCCGCCGGTACCCACACCCGCCACGACGGCGTCGACCTGGTGCTGCATCTGCCGCCAGATCTCCGGCGCGGTGCTCGCCTCGTGCGCCGCCGGATTCGCCGGGTTGGCGAACTGGTTCACGTAGAACGCGCCGGGTGTCTCGGCGGCGATGCGCGCGGCGAGGTCCTGGTAGTACTCGGGGTGGCCCTTGGTCACGTCCGAGCGCGTGAGGCGCACCTCGGCGCCCATGGCGCGCAGGTGGAAGATCTTCTCCTGGCTCATCTTGTCCGGCACGACGATGAGCAGGCGATAGCCCTTGCGCACGGCGACGAGCGCGAGGGCGAGGCCGGTATTGCCGGCAGTTGCCTCTACCAACAAAGAACCTTTTCTTATTTGTCCTTCCTTTTCCGCCGCCTCGACCATCGCCAGCGCGATGCGGTCCTTGATCGAGCCGCCGGGGTTCTGCTGCTCGAGCTTGAGGAAGAGGCGCGAGGGTCCGGCATCAAGCCGCGTCACCTCGACGAGTGGGGTGTTGCCGATCCGGTCTAGCACTGTAAGCCTTTGATTCCTAGAGGTGGGACACATCCCAATCGCTGACGAGGTTGCCGTCCCACACCTGTTTGCCCACCATGGCTGTCATGCAGGTCGCCGCGGGTACGACTCTACTCGGAAGTATCTCGGACTTCTGCCGCAGGAACGGCATGGCGGAGTCGACCTTCGGCCGGCGCGCGGTCAACGACGGCAAGTTCGTCGCCCGCCTGCGCGACGGCGCGCGCGTCACGCCCGAGACGCTCGAGCGCGTCAACCAGTTCATGGTCAGGCACGGCGCCGCCGGCGCCGGCGAGGCGCCGCCCGAGCTGCTGCCGCTCATCCGGCCCAGCGCCGTTTCCATCAAGGCTGAAACCCAGGAAAAGGCGGATCCCGAGAAGAACTTCCGCTTCTTCGACAACCGGCAGAAATACCTCCTCTTCGTCAACACCTGCAGCGAGAAGGACGTGATCGCGCGCCGGGTCGGCCTGGAGCTCGGCCAGATCCACCCGCAGCCACCGGCGGTGCGCCTGTTCGACGCCGGCATGGGCGACGGCACGGTGCTCGCGCGCGTCATGCGCGAGATGCACCGCAAGTTCCCCACCGTGCCCTTCTACATCGTCGGCAAGGAGATCAGCCTCGAGGACGCGCGGCTCAGCCTGCGCAAGATGGCCGACCGCTTCTTCGAGCACCCGGCGACGGTGCTGGTGGTGACCAACATGTACTACAGCGAGGCGCCGTGGCTGACGCCGCGCCAGGTCGCCGCCGCCACCTCGATGGTGTGGCACGAGGCGGCGCTGACCGGCACCACCTCGCACGACTTCAGCGAGCAGATCGCCGCGCTCGAGCCTTTCCTCGCCACGAACTGGCAGGCGCGGCACAGCCCGAAGACCGGCAACCCGGTGTACGAGAACCCGGTGGCGCTCGTCGTCTACCGCGACGACTACCGCTTCCTGCTCGACGACGTGATCCCGCGCCGCGGCGAGGGGCGCGCCGAGTACGACATGGTGATCGCCTCGCAGCCCTACCGCGCCCGCGCGCCGCTGGAGTTCAAGGCGCAGAAGGTCATCGCGCCGCTCGTGCGCGCGCTCGGCAAGGGCGGGCGCCTCCTCGGCATCCATTCCTACGGGCGCGATCCCGGCCTCGAGATCATCCAGCGCGTCTGGCCCGACGAGAACCCGTTCATGCACAGCCGGCACGACCTGGTGCGCGCCGCCAAGGCGGAGCTCGGGCGCGAGTCGCGCCGCTACAACTTCAACGCGTACGCGGACGCCCGGGCGCTGTTCCGCTACGACATGCACACGCTGCCCACCGAGATCTCGGCGAGCATCGGCACCTCGACCCTCTTCGCCGCGTGGAACGCCGCCATCTACGTGGCGCAGATCGACGACGCGCGCCTGGGCGAGGTGCTGCGCGACTCCCGCTATCTCGACGCCACCCGCGAGGTCCTGCAAAAACATGGAAGCCTTTGGTTCCTGGACGAGTCGTATGTCGTTTCCCGCAAGCGCGATTGAGGCCAGCCTGCAGTCGCGGGTGACGGACCTCGTCGCCGCCGGCTCCCTCGAGATCCTGCCGCGCGAGCTGCACCGCGCCGGCGAGGTGGGGGCGATCCTGCCCAAGGACACCTGCGTCTACGTCCCCTCGCTGCCCGGCCTGCCGCTCGCGCGCACGCTCGAGGCGGTGGCGGCGATCCGCGCCGCCGGGCTCGACCCGGTGCTGCACGTCTCGGCGCGGCGCATCGTTGACCGCGAGGAATTCAAGGAATTCCTGAAGACCGCGGTGGCGGGCTACGGCGTGCACCGCGTCATGCTGATCGGCGGCGACGAGCCCGAGCCCAAGGGGCCGTTCCAGGACAGCGTGCAGATCCTCGAGGAGCGCCTGCTCGCCGACGCCGGCATCCGCGAGTTCGGCGTCGCCGGCTACCCCGAAGGGCATCCTCGCATCCCTGCCTCGATATTGAAGGAATCTTTCGACAAGAAGAGACATCTTGCGCGAGAGCAGGGTCTAGGTCTCTACGTCGTCACCCAGTTCTGCTTCGCCCCGGCGCGGGTGGTGGAGTTCTGCGCGCAGCTCTCGCGCAGCGCGCCCTCGGTGATGGTCTACGTCGGCGTCGCCGGCCCCACCGACCCGATTGCGCTGGCGCGCTACGCGCAGCGCTGCGGCGTCAGCGTCTCCCTGCGCGCGCTGCGCAACCTCGGCACCGGCATCGCCAAGCTCGTCACCCACACCGACCCCGGCGAGCAGGTCCTCGCCGTGGCGCGCTACAGCGCCACCCGCGAGCCGAGCAACGTCGCCGGCATGCACCTCTTCAGCTTCGGCGGCGTGGTGCGCACCGCCAACTGGATGCGCGAGCGCATCGCCGCGTAGGCGAAAAACAGGGCGAAAAACAGGGACAGACCACGTTTTTTCCGAATGGGTACGATCGTACCCATTTAGGGGTTCCCGCCGGCGCCTTCCAGCCCCGGCTTGCTAGACTTCCCTCGATGATGTCCGCCAGGCTGCTGCTGACGGCGATGCTCGTCTGCCACGCGGCGCACACGGCGCCGCCGCCGCATCGGGGAGGAACTGGCAGCTCACGATCGGCTCGATCCGTTGCGAAAGCCCGGAGCCGGTGCTCGTGATCGGGGCGCAGATCCGCTACCGCGGACCGAAGGGCCCTGTCGAGGCGCCGGTCAGCCGACTCGTCGACGGCGGGGAGAGGGCGTACCTTCCAAGGAGCCTGGTCTGGAAGGGCGGAAGCAAGGACCTCGCGCTATGGCTTCCCGCCGGAGGCCTGAGGAACGTGCAGGCCGAGCACGCGAGCGACGTCGAGTTGAGGTTCGACGTGCGGGGCGCGACCGGCGGGCTGCAGCTCGAGTTCGGCGACATCAAGGCTTTTTCCCTAACGCGCAAGGCAGGCGCCGCGACCGGCGTCTGCGCAAGCCTGCTGCAGCCCGCGCAGATCCGGGCGCCGCGCGCGCCTCGCGCGGCGCGTATCGGCGGCGACCAGCCGCGCTTTCGCGTCCTATCGCGGCACATACCCTTGCACTGCGCCGCAGGGCGCGCGGCGCACGATCGAGGCCAACCACCCGCCGCACCTGCCCAGGCAGCTCCTGGTCTTCGGCCGCGGCTACCTGCCGAGCGCGAGACAGGTCGATCTGCCGATGGGGAGAGCGCCCGCGCAGCCCTATGCGTATGCCGGCGTGGACGACCTGACCGCGGTCGATGACGCCGCGCGGCGCGTCTTCATGGCCGATTTTCCGGAGTACCGGGCTCTGACAGAGGGTCGTAAGTACTTCGCCTTCAACTGGGGCGCGCAGGAGGCGCCGAGCGGCAACGAGCTGGTGTCGATCGGCATCTACGACCTGCGTCCGTGCCAGTAGAGCGGACGCAGCGATAACCCGGCGATAGGCAGAATTGCCTTCACGCATCACCTACCTCATTACGCCTCAACTAACTAGTACGTTAACACGTTAATGTGGAAACATAGCGGCGAGCCAGTTTGCGATCGGCATCTTCTCGGGTGAACGTCCAATCGATGCCGCGCCGTTGGGCATTGCGGCGGCGTTGCCAGGCGTGGATCTCACGCTGTGCGCTCGCCCGATCCATCAAGCGCCGCGCCAGGCATTGGCGCTCGAGGATACTGATCTCAATCTCGGCCATGTTGAGCCGCTGGCGTGCTTGGGTGTGTAATGAAATTGAACGCGTCGCAGCAGCGTTCGGGCAGCCGAGAGGCCCAACACCTCCTCGAAGCAGGAGCGGAAGTGGGTATTGAGATTGTCCAATACCAGATGAACCTTCCGGGCCGATGCGTAGCTACCCGGCGCCCGGCCTTGGGCTCGACGGCCACGAATACATCGCAGGTGCCCTTGCGAATGTACTCGTAATCGTATTTCGCAGGCGCCGCGGGCTTCATGGGCAGCGGTGCTCGACTATCGCCGATCAACTGCTTGCTCTTCTCGTCGATACAGATCACCGGTTCTTGCGCGCGGTAGGGGCGCGCGTACAGTTCCAGCAGGTCGTACATGCGCTCACGGTATTCCTCGGTCAAGGCGCCAATGCACCACATCAGCTTGCGCCAGGGTTTGAGGAGGTTTTTTTTAGCAGCCGGCGGATGCTCTCGCGGCTGATCTCGCGCATCTGCGGATGGCGGCGCGCGCTCTGCGTGAGCAAGGCCACCGTCCAGCGCTTGGCCCCCGCTGGCGGGGAAGAGCATGCCAAAGCGGCCACTTGGGCCTGCGCCTCGTCACGGTACTGCGCCGGTTTACCGGGTCGCGCCACATCGTGCAGCGCAAATTCGAGGCCACCCTCCAAGTATGCGGCACGGGTGCGCCAAATCGCAGTACGGCCTACCCCGAGTACTTCCATGATCTGGCGCTCCGGAACCTTGCGATCCAGGGCGGCGAGAATGTGCGCGCGGTTGAACTCACGCGCCATGTGTTCACCCTTGGATCGGAACGCATCCAACGTTTCACGCTCTCGCTTGTTGAGACTCAGTTCTGTTTGGCGCATCGGATCTGCCCCAGAGGCTGTTGAGATGCGCTATCATAATGTTTCGTGATTAACGTGTCACTGTACTAGGGCCGCGCGGGTGGGTTGACAGCGTCGCCGCGCGCACGCTAGAAAACGCCGCGGCAGTCAGAAAAATTCAAGGGGGATGAAATATGCGGGTCACATTTGCAGGTGCGGTTGCGTGCATCGCGGTAGCGCTGGCAGGCTGCGCCGGAACCGGCGTGACGTACCCGAACCTGGCGATGAACGACGTCAAGACGGCCCAAGGCACGGTGGTGGTTCCCGAAGGCAAAGGTCCGTTCCCCGCCGTGGTCATCCTGCACGGCTGCGGCGGCATCCGGCCGAACGCGCAGCACTGGGCTGGCCTGCTCAGGAAGCACGGCTACGCTTCGATCATCGTCGATGCCTTTACGCCGCGGGGTATCTCGGAGATCTGCACCAACCTCGGCCGCATACCGGCGTATGCACGCGTTCTCGACGGATATGCGGCGCTGCGCTATCTGGGCACTCGACCCGACATTGCGGCTGACCGGGTTGCGGTCATGGGATTCTCGAATGGCGCTGTTGCGACGCTGGGCGCGGCGAGCGATTTCTGGCAGGACCGCATGTCCGAAACGTCTTTGCGCTTCCGCGCTGCGGTCGCGCTATACCCGGAGTGCCTGCTTTTCCTCAACAGCAGCTTTCCGGTACCCACTACCATTCTTATCGGCGACAAGGATGATTGGACGCTGTCCTCGTCATGCGAGAAGCTCGTGGCCGGACTGCCGAAAACGAGCCACCCGGTGACCCTGAAGATCTATCCCGGCGCGCACCATGCCTTCGACGATTTGACGTCGAACGCCTACCTGCCGCAGGCCATGAACCGGAACAGCCCTACCCGGCGCGGCGCATCGGTTTACGGACACGGCCCGAGCCTCGCGAAGGCCGAGCGGGACGCGCTCGAGTTCCTCGGGCGGCATCTCGCGCTGCAACCCCAAGCGAGCGGGGCGCCAAGTAACAAGTGATAGAAAGTATCGGCCTGCAGAAACTATGGACTGCCTTGCAAACCTAACCTTTAGCTGCTGCGGACGCCAAGCTTCCCCCGAACTAGTGGACACCTCGGCCTAGCAGGCCGGAGGTGGGGGTCGCGAAGACTCCGGCCTTGGACGCGGGGCCCGGAAAGGCCGAAATGGGTACGATCGTACCCATTTGCGCTTTTTGGGTACCCAGATGAGCTTATTGCCCTCAAGGCTGGAGTTGAACAGCCGCTGTGGGTCCTTCAGCCGCGCACCCTTGAGGAAGGTCAGCTTGACGACGCTCTTGTAGGTCTCGCCTGTGCAGGTCAGTCCATCGTGAGACCAGAAGGCACGCCCCTCCACTTCCACTCCTCGACGACTTTGGGGTCCGTTTGCTTGATGAGTTTGCGGATTTTTGAGAGTGTCTCGCCTCGCCAATCGCTCAGCTCCTTGATTCTCGCATCAATGAGCTGAGAGGGAGACTCACGTCTTTTCGAGTCGTTGGTCTTCTTCATCTTCGTACCTGGGAAAACGTGGTCTGTCCGGGTCTGTCCCTGATTTTTGGCCTGGGGGGCGGAACGTCACGTCCCTGCCGTTGGTGAAGTAGCGCACCAGCGGGTCGAGCGTGGAGACGTGCGCATCGCGTTGCGCTGCCGCAGAAAGCGGCAGCACCGTCAGCGACACTCCCAAATATTCCCTTCTGTTCATCCCCGCCCGACGAAAGGCATCTTGGTGGCCATGACGGTCATGAACTGGACATTGGTCTCCAGCGGAAAGTTCGCCATCATCAGCACCGCCTGGCCGACGTGGTTCACGTCCATGCGCGCCTCGACCATGACGCTGCCGTTCGCCTGCTGCACGCCCTTGGTCATGCGCTCGGTCATCTCGGTGGCGGCGTTGCCGATGTCGATCTGGCCGCAGGCGATGTCGTGCTGGCGGCCGTCGAGCGAGATCGACTTGGTGAGGCCGGTGACGGCGTGCTTGGTGGCGGTGTAGGCGATGGTGTTCGGCCGCGGCGCGTGCGCCGAGATCGAGCCGTTGTTGATGATGCGCCCGCCCCTGGGCTGCTGCGCCTTCATGATGCGCACCGCCTCCTGCGAGCACAGGAACATGGCGTTCAGGTTGAT
>JBQTJF010000015.1:0-2703 GCA_052387375.1 Betaproteobacteria bacterium | reverse complement strand
CGCCGCTCGGCGCCCATGATGATCTTGTCCTTGGCGCGCTCGAAGTCGTCCATGTCGACCAGGCGCTTGTTGGAGCGCGCGGCGAACAGCGCCGCCTCGTTCACCAGGTTTGCGAGGTCGGCCCCCGAGAAACCGGGGGTGCCGCGCGCGATGATGTCGGGCCGCACGTCGGGCGCAAGGGGGACCTTGCGCATGTGGACCTTGAGGATCTCTTCCCTGCCCCTGATATCGGGCAGCGGCACCACCACCTGCCGGTCGAAGCGCCCGGGGCGCAGCAGCGCCGGGTCGAGCACGTCGGGGCGGTTGGTCGCGGCGATGACGATCACGCCCATGGTCGACTCGAAGCCGTCCATCTCGACGAGCAGCTGGTTCAGCGTCTGCTCGCGCTCGTCGTTGCCGCCGCCGAGGCCGGCGCCGCGCTGGCGGCCGACCGCGTCGATCTCGTCGATGAAGACGATGCAGGGGGCGTGCTTCTTCGCCTGCTCGAACATGTCGCGCACGCGCGCGGCGCCGACGCCGACGAACATCTCGACGAAGTCGGAGCCCGAGATGGAGAAGAACGGCACCTTGGCCTCGCCGGCGATGGCGCGCGCGAGCAGCGTCTTGCCGGTTCCGGGCGAGCCGACCATCAGCACGCCGCGCGGGATGCGCCCGCCGAGCTTCTGGAACTTGGAGGGGTCGCGCAGGAAGTCGACCAGCTCCGCGACGTCCTCCTTGGCCTCCTCGCAGCCGGCGACGTCGGCGAAGGTGACGGTATTGGTCGACTCGTCCAGCATGCGCGCGCGCGACTTGCCGAACGAGAACGCGCCGCCGCGCCCGCCGCCCTGCATCTGGCGCATGAAGAAGATCCACACGCCGATCAGCAGCAGCATCGGGAACCAGGAGACGAAGATGTTCATGAGGAGCGAGGGCTCCTCCTCGGGCTTCGCCTCGATCTTGACGCCGTACTTGAGCAGGTCGGAGACGAGCCAGATGTCGCCCGGCGAGTAGCTGGTGACGCGCTTGCCCTCGGCGGTCTGCGCCTTGAGCTGGCGGCCCTCGATCGTGACCTTGGAAATCTTGCCGGCCTTCACTTCCTCCAGGAACTGCGAATACTCCATCGGCGCCTGGGCCGCCTGGCGCGTGTTGAACTGGTTGAACACGGTCATCAGCACCAGCCCGATGACGAGCCAGATGACCAGGTTCTTAAGCATGTTGTTCAATGACTTAGCTCCTTAAACCGCAACGACTGCCGGACTGGGCATCTTACAGGGCCAGCAAACCCCGCGCCACCACATACGTCTCGCGCGATTCACCCCGCGACGCCGATGGCTTTACGACCCTTACCTTCACGAAAGTCTCCTTCAACCGCGCCTGCAGCTCGTCGAACGCCTCGCCCTGGAACGCCTTGACGACGAAAACGCCGTCCGGCTTCAAGGCCTTGCGGCAGAAATCGATCGCCGCGAGCGAGAGTTCGAGCGTTCTCGCCTGGTCGACGTTGGCGATGCCCGACAGGTTGGGCGAGAGGTCGGAAAGAACGACATCGGCCCTCACGCCTGCGGGGAACTTTTCGCGGAAGTCCCCTTTGAGCACCGTCACTCCCGAGATGGGGGCGATATCGAGGAGATCAATGGCGATCACCCTGCCCGCGGGCCCGGCCTTCTGCGCCGCCACCTGCGACCAGCCCCCGGGGGCTGCGCCGAGGTCCACTATGGTTTGTCTGGTACGGAAAATCCTTTCCTTCGCGTCGATCTCGAGGAGCTTGAAAGCGGCCCTGGAACGGTAACCCTGCTCCTTCGCCTTGCGCACGTAGGGATCGGTGACGTGCCGGCGCAGCCAGGCCTTGCTCGACTTCACTGGCGGGCGAAGGCGCGCGTCTCGCCGTGGCGCAGGACGAAGAAGTCGTCCTCGGCGAGGCCGGCCCGCGCGCGCTCTTGCGCGAGGAGCTGCGGCGGCTCGTACAGGCTCTCGTCGGTGAGGTTCGCGAAGGTGCCCCAGTGGATCGCCATCGAGCGGCGCGCGCGCACGTCCTTGTGCACCTGGACGGCTTCCGCCGGGTTGATGTGCATGATCTCCATGAACCAGCGCGGCGCGTAGGCGCCGATCGGGATCGCGGCGAGGTCGAAGCCGCCGAAGCGGCTGCCGATGTCGGCGAAATCGCGCGAGTAGCCGGTGTCGCCGGTGAAGAGGAACGAAAGCTCGGGGTGGCGCACCTCGCGCAGGCCGCGGCGCTCGAACCATGCCTTGAGGCCGAGCGGCACGAAGAAGCGCGGCGAGCCGCCCGGCTGCTTCGCCAGCGCGGCGACGGAGGCGAGGTCGAGGTGGTCGTAGTGGTTGTGCGAGATCGCCACCACGTCGATGTGCGGCAGCTCGGCGAGCGCCGGCACCGGCGGCACCACGCGCCGCGGCCCGGCGAACTGCACCGGCGAGGCGCGCGCGGAGAAATGCGGGTCGGTGAGCAGGCTCAGCCCGCCCACGCGCAGCAGCACCGTGGCGTGGCCGACCCAGGTCACCGACGGGTTGGCGGGGAGCTGCGGCCGCGCGGTCTCGAAGCGCCAGCCGCCCGCGGGCGCGCGTGCCCGCGCGCCCAGCAGCTGGTCGAGCTTCCATTTCCAGAAGCCGCGCTACTCCGCGTGGGGGTAGTTGTTGCGGAACCTCCCGGCGCGACCTTGGCGAGCGCCGCCGCCTCCCGTGCAGTCGGCTGCCGCAGATGCGGCAGCAACG
>JBQTJF010000014.1:0-4347 GCA_052387375.1 Betaproteobacteria bacterium | reverse complement strand
GCGAGCCCGGCGACGCCGGCCGCGGCGAGGAAGCGCCGCCGCCGCTGCGTCGCCGCGCGCGCGAGCCTCGCCTCGAAAGCCTCGGGCACCGGCACCTCGAGCCCCGCCTTCAGCTCGCGCTCGAACGCGGCATGCTCGCGCTCGAGCTGCAGGCACGCCTGGCACTGCAGCCGGTGCGCCATCATCTCCGCCGACTCGCCCTCCCCGGCGAGCAGCACCCTGCGATAGTCGAGGCAGTTCATAGCCGCCCTCCTTTGCGCACCACTGCGCCGTCGGGCGCGACGAGGCGCTTGAGCGCCTGGCGCGCGCGCGTGAGCCGCGTCATCGTTGCCCCTTCGGTGGTGCCGAGCATCGCGGCGATCTCGGCGCAGCTGAAGCCGCCGAGCGCCTGCAGCGCCAGCGGCTCGGCGTAGGACGCGGGCAGCGACATGAGCGCGTCGCGCATCTCCAGCGCCGCCATGCCCGCGTCTTCGGGCGCGGCGAGATCGTCCAGGTTGACCACGTCGGCGAGCGGCGGCGTGCGCCCCTTCATGCGGAAATACTCGTTTCTCACGATGGAATACATCCAGCTCTTCGCCGCCGCGGGCTCGCGCAGGCGCGCGAAGGAGCCCCAGGCGCGCAGCATCGCTTCCTGCACCACGTCCTCGGCCTGCTGCCGGTCGCGGGCGAGCCAGAACGCGTAGCGGTAGAGATCGGCGGCATGGCGCCTGACCAGCTCTTCAAACTTCATTGGGCACCAGCACGCGCAGCCGCGCCTTGGCGCGGTGCGGGCTGACCCAGCAGTTCGGAGCCGAGATCGCCAGGCGCTCGCACACCTCGGCCGGCTCGAACCCCAGCACCTCGCGCAGCATGAAGACGCGCGCCGCGTTCTGCGGGAGCCGCTTCAGCGCCGCCTCCACCGTTTCGAGAAACCTCAGCCCGGCGAAGCCCGCCTCGGGATCGCTGCCGGGAAGATCCGCCTCGCCCTCGAGCGGCTCTTCGCGGCCGGCAGCGTGCAGGCGATCGGCGATCTTGTGCTTGAGGATGCCCCCCGCCCAGGTGCGCAGCGAAGACGAAGCGGCGAACCTGTCGACGCCCTCGAGGGCCGCGACCAGGGCGTCCTGGACCGCGTCCTCGGCCTGATGGCAATCGCGCAGCCTCAGCATGGCGTAGCGCAGCAGGTCGGGCCGCATCAGGGCGAGATCCTTTTCATGGCTCATCCTGCCAGAGACCCGGCGCCGGCGGTATTCCTTACAGGCGCCGTAAGGAAGCGCTGCGCGAACGCCTCGGCTGGTTCCGGCCGGGCGAACAGGTAGCCCTGGATCTCGTCGCAACCCCGGCGCCGGAGGAAGTCGAGCTGCGCCTCGGTCTCCACACCCTCGGCGACCGCGGCCCGCCCGAGCGCGTGCGCCATGCCCACGATGGCGGCGCAGATGGCGTCGGCGCTCGGGTCCCTGCCGATATCGTCGACGAACGACTTGTCGATCTTGATCGCGTCGAGGGGCAGGCGCCGCAGGTGGTTCAGCGAGGAATGCCCGGTGCCGAAGTCGTCGATCGACACCCGCACGCCCAACGCGCGCAGCGCCTCGAGCGTCTGCGCAGTGTGCCGCACGTCCCGCATCGCCGAGGACTCGGTGATCTCGAGTTCGAGCAGCTCGCCGGGCACGCCCCCGTCGGCGAGCGCGCGCTCGACAAGCGCGAGCAGCCCCGGGGCGGCGAACTGGTGCGCGGACAGGTTGACCGCCACGCGGGGCGAGCGCCCATGCCGCGCGCGCCATTCGCCGATCTGGCGGCAGGCGCAGCGCAGCACGCGCTCGCCGAGCGGCAGCACCAGGCCGGTCGTCTCCGCGATCGGGATGAAGACGTCGGGCCGCACCGGACCGCGCTGCGGATGGCGCCAGCGAAGCAGCGCCTCGCAGCCCGCGAGCGCAAGCTCCCGTCCGGCGATCGAGGCCTTGGCCTGGAAGACGAGCTGCAGCTCGTCGTCGCGCGCCAGCGCGCGCTCCAGCGCCCGCGCCAGCGCCTGGCGCTCGCGCGCCGCCTGCGCCATCGAGTCCTCGAAGAAGGCGTAACCGCACGAATCCTCGGCGCCGGTGCGCGCCAGCGCGAGCTCGGCCTGGTTGAGCAGCTCCTCGGGCGCGAGCTCCGCAAAAGGCGCCTGCGAGATGCCGACGCGCAATGCCACCGTCGCGGCGTCGTCGCCCGCGGGGTAGTCGCCGGCCACCTCGCGCATCAGCCGCTCGGCGAACGCGGCCGGGTCGAAAGCCGCCTCGCCGGCGCGCCGCGCGACCGCGAAGCGACCGGCGCCCAGGTGGGCGACGAAGGTGCCGCTCCCCGCGGCGCGCTGCAGCCGCGCGCCGACCTCGCGCAGGATCGCGTCGCCGGCCTGCTGGCCGTACGCGGCGTTGATCTGGCGCAGCTGCACCACGTTGGCGAGGCAGACGGTGATGCTGCCCGCGCCCGCGCGCCGCCGCGACAGGTGCTCGAGGAACGCGCGGCGGTTGGGCATCGCGGTCACTGCGTCGTTGCGCGCGAGCACGCGCTCGCGCTCCTCGGCGAGCTCGCGGTCGCGGCGGATGCTGTCGACCACCCGGCCGAGCATGGCGTTGTGCGCCGTGATCATCTCGCCGAGCTCGTCGCGGCGGCGCGTGGCGACCGCGTACTCGTTGCCGCGCTCCGGCGTCGCCGCGGCGAGGCGCATGCTCTCGCGCAGCCGCATCAGCGGGCCAGCACGATGAAATGCAGCACCAGCATGGTGCCCGCGGTCACGAAGAGCACGATCACCGTCACGATGCCGGCGATGCGCAGCACGTAGGCGTTGCGCGCACGCGCGACCTCCGAGGCGTCGAGCCGCGCCGCGAGCACGCTCGCCGCGGGCGCGCCGTTGCTCACCCAGGTGACCTCGAGGTGCCCGCGCTCGGGCGAATAGCGCATCGCGGTGCCGGAAAAGGCCAGTTCGACGTGCTCGCCGGCCTCGATGACCGTGCCGTCCGCCATGCGCGCCGCGAGACCCTGCACGTGCCGCCGGCCGACGAGCGACTGCAAGCCTGCGAGCAGCGCGTGCGCGCCGTCGGGAGCCGGCCCTCGCGCCAGCATCGCGTCCACCGCGACTTCCGCCTCGAACGCCAGCCGGCGCAGCGCCTCGTCCTCGAAGCGCATCGTCGAGGGCACCAGGACCAGGCTCTCGATGAGCAGGATCGAGGCGAACACGCCGCCGGTGACGCGCCAGCACAGGCGGCAGCCGAGCGCGCGCAGCGTGGCTTTCACGGCAGCCGGCGCATCAGCCACAGCCCCGCCCAGCAGCCGGGCAGCGCCGCGGCGATCCACAGCCAGCCGTGCAGGCTGGTGCTGGCGACGCCGGAGAAGAAGGCGCCGATGTTGCAGCCGTAGGCGATGCGTGCGCCATAGCCCATGGCGAGCCCGCCGGCGAGCGCGGTCAGGGCTGCCCGCGGCGGGATGCGCGAGCGAAGCGCGAAGCCGCCCGCCGCCCCGGCCGCCGCCAGGGCGCCGAGCACCAGGCCGAAATCCATGACCGAAGTCACGTCGGCGAACACGCTGGATTCGAGCGCGCTGCGCTGGAACCCACCGTCCCAGAAGCCGCCCGCCTCGGGCCGCCAGCCGAGCGCCCACGCCACCTTGGCTCCCCAGAGGGCGAAGGCCCAGGTAATGGACCACGGATGCCCGGCGACGAGCAGGGTGAGCAGGTTGAGCACCGCAAGCGCGAGCGCCGCCGCGGCGAGCGGCCAGGCGAGCGGCCCGGGCCGAAAGGCCGAGAGCAGCGCGTACAGCGCGGCGAGCACGCCCAGCTGCAGCGCCAGCGCCGCCGGCCAGCCCAGCCGCTCGCCGAGCGCGATCGGCTCGAGGGCCGGCAGCGCTTCCCAGGCCTGCATGTGCAGGCTCGCCAAGAACGAGCCGGCGATGAACGCCGCGAGCGTGATTGCGGCGCGCAGCTGTCCGCCGCCCGCGGCGTACAGCGTGCCCGAGCCGCAGCCGCCCGCGAACTGCATGCCGGCGCCGAAGAGGAAGGCGCCGGCCGCGACCGACACGCCCGCCGGCGCCACGGCGGCGGCCACCTCGCGCCCCGACCAGCCGGCCAGCACCGGCGCGAACAGCAGGGTCGCCGCGGCGAGCATGACGAGCTGCGCGCGCACGCCCGCGGCGTCGCGCTGCTCGATCAGGCGGCGGTAGGCCGAAGCAAATCCGAACGAAGCGAGGTAGAGCGTCGCGCCCAGCAGCGCGCCGAGAGCAAGCAGGACCACCATGCGCGGCCCTTGCGCCGCCGTGGCCGCGGCGAGCGGCAGCGCGAGCGCCGCTGCCGCCAGCAGCACCGGCGGCTGAAGCCGGCGGCCGATGCTGTCAGCGGCCGGC
>JBQTJF010000013.1:0-28687 GCA_052387375.1 Betaproteobacteria bacterium | reverse complement strand
CTCGACGCTGCGCCCGCGCAGCGTCGAGTTCAAGGGCACCCTGGCCAAGAACCTGCGCGAGAAGATCTGGCCGCTCATCGAGGCGGGCAGGATCAAGCCCGAGATCTACAAGACCTTCCCGCTCGAGCAGGCGGCCGAAGCCCACCGCCTCATGGAGAGCTCGCAGCACATCGGCAAGCTCGTTCTTACGCTGTAAACAATTAACGGGGTCAGAGCAACTTCGCGGTTTTACGACAAATTGTTCTGACCCCGTTAGTCGTTGGCGGCGGTCTCTCTTAGCCATTCCACAAAAGCGCGCACTTCCGGCCTGCCTTCGGCGCGCCGCGAGACGATGGCGAAGTAGGCGCGCGCCGGGTCGGCGCTGCTCTTGAAGGGCGCTACGAGCTCCTTCGCGGCGAGGAGGTCCTTGACGAGCGGCGTACGCCCCAGCGCGACCCCGTGCCCGGCGAGCGCCGCGGGGATGATCTGTTCGTAGCCGGAGAACGAGAGCGATCCCGCCGGCCTGAGCTCGGCGACGCCCGCGACCTCGAGCCACGTCTTCCAGTGCAGCCACGGGTGGCGACCGTCGGGGTCGTCGTACTGCAGCAGCACGTGGTTCTTCAGGTCCTCCGGCTTTCTCAATGGCTTGCGGCCGAGCAGCTTCGGGCTGCAGACCGGAAACACGCGCTCGCCGAAAAGGCGGACGGCGTTCGGCCCGGCGAGCGAGGGCGGCCCGTGGCGGATGGCGATGTCCAGCCCGTCGCGCTCGAGGTCCTGCACCCGCGTGTCGGCGGTGATTCGCACGTCCGCCTCCGGATGCGCGCGCGTGAAGCCGGCGAGGCGCGGGATCAGCCACAGCGCGGCGAACGAGTGCGTGGTAGTGAGCGCGATGCCGCGCCGCCCGGTGCCGGCGCGCAGCCGGTCGGCGGCGGCGCGCATGGTCACCAGCACCTGCGCGGCGGCGGCGTAGAACTGCTGGCCTTCGGGCGTCAGCGCGAGCGCGCGGTGGCGGCGCTGGAAGAGCGCCACGCCGAGGTGGTCCTCGAGCTCCTTGATCTGCCGGCTCACCGCCGACTGCGTGAGGAAGAGCTCCTCGCCCGCCTTGGTGAAGGACAGGTGCCGCGCCGCCGCCTCGAAGCCGACCAGCAGGTCGAGGGGCGGCAATGCATTCCTATTTGGCATGCAATGCCTGCGTATTTACCGTTTGAGCCGCGCGCGCCAAGGATGCATCCTGCGCATGCCAAATGCAAGGAGGCCCCATGAGACTGGAACTCGAAGCCGGTGCCGTAAGGCTCAACCCCAACCAGACGCTGCGGCTGCGCGACAGCGCCGGCAGCACGGTGTGCGCCCTGGAAGGCTCGGTGTGGATCACCAAGGAGAACCAGGTGCGCGACATCGTGCTCGCCAAGGGCAACTGCTACCGCCTGCGCCAGCGCGGCCTCGCCATCATCAACCCGCTCGGCGGCGCCGCCGCCGTCGAGCTCGCCTGAAGGAGACGCCATGGATCTCGTCGATCGTTCCGCCATTGCCTCGCTGCACGCCGCCGCGCACCGGCACCGCGCCGTGTACCTGAACTGTCTCTGGAGCAAGGCCCTCTCGCGCATTGCCGCCTTGTTCACAGTGCATGCCCGTCGCACCGTTCCCTGCGGCTAAGCGCCATGTACGACCACCCTACCAGGCGACTCTCGAGGCGCTCGGACTGGTCAAGGATCCCGCCTCCGACGCCTTCGGCCCGCCGGGTTCGCCGAGCCTCTGGCTGCATGAGCACGAGAAGGCGAGCGGCGGCGCGCACGTCGCGTTCCGCGCCAAGGATCGCGAGTCGGTCGACCGCTTCCACGCCGCGGGGCTCAAGGCCGGCGGCCAGGACAACGGCAAGCCCGGCCTGCGGCCCGACTACAGCCCGACGTACTGCGCCGCGTTCCTCGTCGATCCCGATGGCAACAACCTGGAGGCCGCCTGTTTGAAATAGCGGAAGAATGGGGTACGTCCCCATTTAGAATGGGGAAGTGTTCAAGCCCGACCTTCTCAAGGGCAAGCGCATTCTCATCACCGGCGGCGGCACCGGCCTGGGCAAGGAGATCGCCGCCAGGTACCTGCAGCTCGGCGCCGAGCTGTGGATCGCCGGGCGCCGCGGCCCGGTACTCGAAGCCACTGCACAAGAGCTGACGAAGTCGTTCGGGGGGAAAGTCAGCACCCATTCCGTCGACATCCGCGACGCGCAGGCGGTCGAGGCGATGGTGCAGCGGATCTGGGACGAGTCGGGGCCCCTCACCGGGCTGGTGAACAACGCCGCCGGCAACTTCATCAGCCCGACGAAGGACCTGTCGCCCAACGGCTTCAACGCCATCGCCAACATCGTCTTCCACGGCACCTTCTACGTGACGCACGCCGTGGGCAAGCGCTGGATCGCCGGCGGCCACAAGGGCTCGGTGATCACCATCCTCGTCACCTGGGTGCACACCGGCTCGCCCTACGTCGTGCCCTCGGCGATGTCGAAGGCCGGGCTGCACGTCATGATCAAGTCGCTCGCGGTGGAATGGGGCCGCTTCGGCATCCGCCTGAACGGCATCGCGCCCGGCCCGTTCCCCACGGAAGGGGCGCAGAAGAGGTTGCGGCCCGGGGACAAGGGCTTCCAGGATTCCACCGCGATGAATCCGATGCGGCGCGTGGGTCGCATGGAAGAGCTGCAGAACCTCGCCACCTTCCTGATGGCCGAGGGCTGCGAGTGGCTCACCGGCGAGACGATCGCCATCGACGGCGCGGGCTACCTCGCCACCGGCTCGGGCGCCTACTTCACCGAGCTCGACAAGCTCTCGGATGCCGACTGGGAGCGCATGCGCGCGCTCATCAAGGCGCAGAACGACAAGGATCGCGCGGGCCGCACGGCGTGATCGGCAAGGTCCTCGGCATCACCAAGCCCGTCGTGCTCGCGCCGATGGGCTTCATCTCGGGCGGCGCGCTCGCCGCCGCGGTGTCGCGCGCCGGCGGCCTTGGCCTGATCGGCGCCGGCTACGGCGACGCGGAATGGATGCGGCGCGAGTTCGACGCCGCCGGCGGGGCGCGTGTCGGCGTCGGCTTCATCACCTGGAGCCTGGCGAAGCAGCCGCAGCTCCTCGAGGTCGCGCTCTCCTGCAAGCCCCGCGCGGTGATGCTCTCCTTCGGCGACCCGCTGCCGTTCGCTCAGAAAGTGCGCGATGCGGGCGCGAAGCTCATCTGCCAGGTGCAGGACCTGCGCACCGCGCGGCAGGCGCTGCGCGCCGCTCCCGACGTGCTGGTCGCGCAGGGCACCGAGGCGGGCGGCCACGCCGGCACGCGCTCGCTCTTTGCCCTGCTTCCCGCAGTCAAGGATATCTGCGGAGACATTCCGGTTCTGGCCGCGGGCGGCATCTCCGACAGGCGCGGGGCGCAGGCGGCGATGGCACTGGGCGCCGCCGGCGTGCTCCTCGGCACGCGCTTTCTCGCCGCCGACGAATCGCTCGCCGCCCCCGAGGCGCGCCAGCGCGTGGTCGAGGCGAGCGGCGACGCGACGCTGCGCACCAGCGTCTTCGACATCGTTCGCGGCTATGCGTGGCCCGACGGCATCACCGCGCGAGCGCTGCGCAATTCGTTCAGTGGCAGGTGGCACGGCAGGGAAAGCGATTTGCATGCCGCGCTCGAAAAAGAAAGGCCGGCTTATGAAGAGGCGGCAAGGCGAAGCGACTTCGATACCGCGCTGGTGTTCGCCGGCGAGGGCATCGACATGATCGACGCGGTGCTGCCGGCCGCCGAGATCGTGAAGCGGATCGCGCCCTGATGGCGGCGCCGCTGGCGCGCCCGGCCGCGACGCTCGCGCTGCTGCGCGACGGCGCCGGCGGCCCGGAAGTGCTGATGCTGCAGCGGACGCAGAGCGCCGTCTTCCTCGGCGGCGCCTACGTCTTCCCCGGGGGCGCGCTCGATGCGGCGGATTCCGATAGCCGTATCGCCAAACGAATCATCGACCCTCCGCCATCGCATCTCGTCCCCTATTACGTCGCCGCCATCCGCGAGTGCTTCGAGGAAGCCGGCGTGCTGCTCGCCTGCGACGCGGGCGGCCGGCAGATCGACGCCGAGCGCGCACAAATGCTGTTGTCTCTTAGACACAGTAACTTTTTGGAAATGCTGGAAGCGGAGGACCTGTACCTGCCGGCCGGCGAGCTCGCCTTCATCGGCCACTGGATCACCGCGCCCGGCCGCGCGCGGCGCTTCGACACGCGCTTCTTCCTCGCCGCCGCGCCGGCGGGCCAGCAGGGCGCGCACGACGCCGGCGAGACCGTGCACGACGTGTGGATCACGCCGCGCGAGGCGCTGGCGCGCGCCGAGCGCGGCGAGATCGAGCTGGTGTTCGCGACCAGGCACACCTTGAGCGAGTTCAAGAACTTCGCTTCGGTGAAAGAGGCCATGGCGCATGCCCGCTCGCTTCCTCAGCCGGAGCCCAACCGCGCCTGCTGGGCGCAGGGCAAGGACGGGCCGAAGCTCTTCCGCCGCGCCGACCCGCAGTACTTCGAGGTGCACTGGTGCGATCCGCATGAGACCGGCGAGTCGAGCTACGAGCTCGTCCCCGGCGAGCCCAAGCGCCTCGACCGCTGGGTGACGCGGCTCACCGCGCCCAATCCCGGCATGATGACCGGGCCGGGGACCAACACCTACCTCGTCGGCGAGGGCGATCTCGCCGTGATCGATCCCGGGCCGGACATCGCTTCTCACATCGAAAAGATCCTCTCCTTCGGGAGAATCCGTTGGATCCTCTGCACTCACACGCACATGGACCATTCGCCGGCGGCGGCGGCGCTCAAGGCCGCGACCGGCGCGCCGCTGCTCGGCCGGCCGGCGCCGCAAGGGCAGGACGCGACCTTCGAGCCGGATTTCGTGGTGGAGAACGGCCAGCGCATCGAGTTAGGAGGAATGAGCGGCGCTCTGACCCTGCGCGCGATCCACACGCCGGGCCACGCCTCGAACCATCTCTGCTACCTGCTCGAGCAGACGACGATGCTCTTCACCGGCGATCACGTGATGCAGGGCTCCACCGTGGTGATCAACCCGCCCGACGGCGACATGCGCGTCTACCTCGCCTCGCTCGAGCGCCTGCTCGGCGAGGACATCGCCATCATCGCGCCGGGGCACGGCTTCCTCATCGGCGCGCCGCACCAGGAGCTGCGCCGGCTGATCGCGCATCGCCTGGCCCGGGAAGCAAAGGTGGTTTCTTCATTGGCGAGGCTTGGACCGGCATCGGTGGAAGATCTTCTTCCCCTGGTCTACGACGACGTGCCGGCGCGCGTGCACCGCGTCGCGGCGCGCTCGCTCACCGCGCACCTGGACAAGCTCGTCGCCGACGGGGCGGTGCGCGCCTCCGGCGGCCGCTTCGCGCTGGTACAATCGCCTGCCAAAGGGAGCGCGCCATGAGCGATCCGGAAAAGACCGTCAGGATGGTCCGCAACCTCGACCGGGGCGCGATCGAAGGCAAGCTCGCCGAGGTGCGCAAGCAGGCGCAAGCGGCGAACCTCGCCGAGCTCGCCTCGATGTTCAGCGGCGTGGAAGGCATGCCGAGCGCGCAGATCCAGACGCGCGTCGCCAACGCGCTCAAGTGGCTCGCCGACAAGCCCGAGCACCAGAAGATCGCGGCGCAGCTCGAGCTGGTCGAGATCAACCTCCCGAACCTGAAGTGAAGACCTTGTACTCGCGGTAAGACGCTGGACTACGATTTCGACCTCTTCACCATAGGGGGCGGATCGGGCGGCGTACGCGCAAGCCGCGTCGCCGCCGGCTACGGCGCACGCGTCGCGATCGCCGAGCCGGGCCGCTTCGGCGGCACCTGCGTCAACGTCGGCTGCATCCCGAAAAAGCTCTTCTCCTACGCGGCGCACTTCCGCGAGGATTTCCAGGTCGCCGCCGCCTACGGCTGGGCGCTCGGCGAGGCGCGCTTCGACTGGACGACGCTGCTCGCGAACAAGGACCGCGAGATCGCGCGGCTGAACGGCGTCTACGAGCGCGCGCTGGTCAACGCCGGGGTACACATCTTTCGTGAAAGAGCCGAGGTGGCAGGACCGAACGCGGTCCGGCTGGGCGACAAGGTCTTCAAGGCAAGACATGTTCTCGTCGCCACCGGCTCCTGGCCGCAGGTGCCGCAGATCCCCGGGCGCGAGCTCGCCATCACCTCGAACGAGGCCTTCCACCTCGAGCGGCTGCCGCGCCGCGCGCTGGTGGTGGGCGGCGGCTACATCGCGCTCGAGTTCGCCTCGATCTTCCACGGCCTGGGCGTGGAGGCGACGCTTTCCTACCGCGGCACGCGCCTGCTGCGCGGCTTCGACGCCGAGCTCGGGGTGCGCATGGCCGAGGAGATGCAGGAGAAGGGCGTGCGCATCCATTTCGGCGCCGAGCCCGCGGCGCTGGCGAAGCGGCGCGACGGCTCGCTCGAGGTGAGCTTCGGCGACGGCTCGCGCCAGCAGGCCGACCTGGTCATGTTCGCCACCGGCCGCAAGCCGAACAGCGCCGGCCTCGGCCTCGAGGCGGCGGGGGTCAAGCTCGCCGCGGACGGCGCGGTGGCGGTCGACCGCTACTCGCGCTCGAGCGTGGCGTCGATCCACGCCATCGGCGACGTCACCAACCGCATCAACCTCACCCCGGTGGCCACCGCCGAGGCGATGTGGCTGGCGAGGACGCTCTTCCGGGGCGAGCCGACGCCGGTCGACCACGAGAACATACCCACCGCAGTATTCGCCAACCCGAACCTGGCCAGCGTCGGCCTGTCGGAGGAGCGCGCGCGCGCGCGCCACGGCGAGCTCGACATCTACAAGTCTTCCTTCCGCGGCCTTAAGCTCACGCTGACGGAGAAGAAGGAGCGCACCTTCATGAAGCTCGTCGTGGAGCGCGCCGGGCAGCGGGTGGTCGGCGCCCACATGATCGGCCCCGACGCCGGCGAGATCATCCAGGGCGTCGCCATCGCGGTGAAGCTCGGCGCCACCAAGGCGCAGTTCGACTCGACCGTCGGCATCCACCCGACGGCGGCCGAGGAGTTCGTCACCCTGCGCGAGAGGGCGGCCTGATGCTGCTCGAGTCGCGCATCGAGAAGGCCATCGAAGGGCTGCGCCACCACGGCCTGCCGCTCGCCGTCGAGCTCTGGAACGGCAAGCGCTACCAGCTCTCCGGCGAAACGCCGGTAACGCTGCGCATCCCCGCCGCCGGCGCGCTCAAGTACTTCATCGGCGCCGACCTCGCCAAGCTCGGCGAGGCCTACGTCGAGGGCCACATCGACGTCGAGGGGCCGATCCGCGAGGTGCTGCGCGCCGCCGAGGGCCTGTCGCGCCACCTGGGCGGCGAGAAGAAGGGGCGCAAGCCCGGGCTTCTCAACCTGCACACCAGGTCGCGCGACGCCAGGGCGGTCCAGTACCACTACGACGTCTCCAACGACTTCTACGCGCTGTTCCTCGACCGCGAGATGGTGTACTCGTGCGCCTACTTCAAGAGCGGCGACGAGGACATCGACACCGCGCAGGCGCAGAAGCTCGACCACATCTGCCGCAAGCTGCGCCTGAAGCCCGGCGACCGCTTCCTCGACATCGGCTGCGGCTGGGGCGCGCTGGTGCGCTGGGCGGCCAAGCACTACGGCGTCGACGCCACCGGCATCACGCTCTCGCGCAACCAGCACCGGCTCGCCAACGAGCGCATCGCCGCCGAGGGCCTCGCCGAGCGCTGCCGCGTGCTGCTGCAGGACTACCGCGACGTGGCCGGCGAGGCGGTCTTCGACAAGATCGCCTCGGTCGGCATGTTCGAGCACGTCGGGCTGAAGAACCTGCCGGTGTACTTCGGCGCCATCCGCCGCCTGCTCAAGGACGGCGGCATCGCCATGAACCACGGCATCACCTCGGTCGACCCCGACAGCCGCGCCGTCGGCCTCGGCGCCGGCGAGTTCATCGGCAAGTACGTCTTCCCGCACGGCGAGCTGCCGCACCTGTCGCTCGCGCTGCGCGAGATGTGCGCCGCCGGCCTGGAGGTGATGGACGTCGAGACCCTGCGCCTGCACTACGCGAAGACGCTGTGGCACTGGTCGGCGCGCCTGGAGGCGAACCTCGAGCAGGCGCGCAAGGTCACCGAGGAGAAGCGCGTGCGCATCTGGCGCACCTACCTCGCCGGCTGCGCGCACGCCTTCGACAAGCGCTGGGTCACCATCCAGCAGGTGGTCGCCACCAAGACCCTCGACCCGCGCGCGAGCCCGCTTCCCCTGACGCGCGAGCACATCTACCGCAAATAGATCCGGGGGCATACCCCGATCCAAAAGCAGGGACAGACCACGATTTCGGTCAACTCGACCGGCTGCTGCGCGTTACCTGACTGCAGGACCCGGTCATTCCATGAACGAAGATCAGCTCTTCCTCTTGTACGAGCGGCTTTATTTCCATGAGCTTGAGCGGAGGGAACGGCTGAGCGCTCGGCTCAACGTGCCGCTCGCCATCCTGGTTTCTGTCGTGGGATTCCTGGCCTTCATGCTGCAAACCGCGCCGCGGCACCTCGATGGCTGGCTGGCAATCGGCTTCTGGATGCTATTCTGCTCGGCCGCCGCCAGCTGCGGCGTGGGAATGTGGTTCTTTCGACGGGCCTGGTTTGGACACGCGGATAAACTGTTACCCACCGCCAACCGGACGGAAACCTATCGCCAGGAAGTCGCCCGGCTGTACGAACCGTACGAGAATGCCGTCGAGTTGACGGCAGCGGCGATGAAGCGGTATTTCTACGAGTACTACATGCGCGTCTCGAGCGACAACACCGCCAATAACGACCAGCGTTCATACGATATCTACCGCGCGACCTACGCGATTTCGGTGGCCGTGCTGCTCGCTTTCCTCGCTTTTGTGCCGTTCCAACTGGATCGACTGCAATGAGCACGAACGAGCCCAAGCCGAAGAGTCCCCCGCCGCCGCCACCACCACCACCTCCTCCGCGCGACGTCCGCGGAAGAGTGCGTACACCGCCGCCGCCGCTGCCGCCCTTCAAGAAGTAGGACGACGGCCGTGCCATCAAGGGAGATGCCAAGGTGGAGAGCCACCGGCACGTTGGGCCGGTTCACCTGGCTTATCCTGTTTCTACCGGCTGTTGCGTTTGCGCAAGCTGCGGACCGCATGTACCGGGTCGGCTACCTGCAGACCGCGCCACGCGCCGCCACGAGCCACTTGATCGCCGCTCTCGAAGGCGGCCTGCGCGAACTGGGCTAGTACCGGAGCGCAATCTGATCATGGATTACCGCTTCGCCGATGGCGATGTCGGACGGCTAGGGCCGCTTGCCGCCGAGCTCGTGGCGACCAACCCGCAAGTCATCGTTACGGGGCTCAACGCGCTCGCGATGACCGTCAAGCAGACAACCACCTGGAGAAGCTCGGCAACGTCCCCAAGGCAGCCGATACGATATTCGTCTGTGTCAAGCTCCTCGCGACCAGCATCGTTGCATCGCTCACGTTCGGCGTCGTGAAGGTAATGCGCTAGGCGCGGCCGCGCGTGAAGCGCCTTATCCTCTGCTGCGACGGCACCTGGAACAGCGCCGACCAGGAGAAGAGCGGCACGCCCTGCCCGACCAACGTCGTCAAGCTCGGCTACCGGCTCGCCAAGCGCGACGGCGGCATCGCGCAGGTCATCTACTACGACCAGGGCGTCGGCACCGGCAACACCATCGACCGCATGACCGGCGGCGCCTTCGGCGACGGGCTGGAGGAGAACATCCACGACGCCTACCGCTTCCTCGTCGCCAACTACGAGCCGGGCGACGAGCTGTATCTCTTCGGCTTCAGCCGCGGCGCCTTCACCGTGCGCAGCATCGGCGGCATGATCCGCAAGTGCGGCATCCTCGAGCGGCGCGCGGTGCGCCAGTACCGCGACGCGATCGCCCTTTATCGCGGCGAGCAGCATCCGGATGATGCCCGGTGCGTTTCCTTCAGGAAGAGTTTCTCCTTCGTGGAGAAAACCGGTATCCGCATGATCGGCGTCTGGGACACGGTGGGGTCGCTCGGCATCCCGCTGCGCGGCCTGCGCTGGCTGACGCGGCGCGAGCACCAGTTCCACGACACCGAGCTCTCGGGCAGCGTCGAGATCGCCTGCCACGCGCTGGCGGTGGACGAGCGCCGCGCGCCGTTCGCGCCGACGCTGTGGGACTACAAGCCCAAGCCCGGTCAGCAGGTCGAGCAGGTCTGGTTCTGCGGCGCGCACAGCGACGTCGGCGGCGGCTACGCCGAGACCGGCCTCTCGGACATCGCGCTCGAATGGATGATCGGACGCGCGCGCGCCGCCGGCCTCGCCTTCGACGCGGCGGCCCTCGCCGCCTACCCGCTCAGGCCCGACCCGCTCGGGCAGCTGCACGACTCCAAGACCGGCCTCTACCGCCTCACCGCCGGCATCGACCGCAGGATCGGCACCGACCCGACGCAGTCGGTGCACGAGTCGGTGAAGGCGCGCTGGGACGCCGACCCGGGGTACCGGCCGGCCTCCCTGAAAGGCACGTTCTAGGCAAGCTTCTTGCTGCTCAGCGGGCGATGCGCCACCAATCCGTCTGGGCAGCCACCGCGCAGCTGCCGGACTGCCCCGCCCTCAGGGAGAACGTGCACGTCGACGCCGCGATCGTCGGCGCCGGCATCGCCGGCCTCACCACCGCCTACCTCCTCGCTCGGGCCGGCAAGCTCGTCGCCGTGCTCGACGACGGGCCGCTCGCCGGCGGCATGACGCAGATGACGACCGCGCACCTCACCAACATGCTCGACGACCGCTACTTCGAGCTGGAGAAGCTGCACGGGCGCGAGGCGGCGCGGCTCGCCGCGCAGAGCCACAGCGCGGCGATCGAGCGCATCGACGCCATCGTGCGCGAGGAGGCGATCGACTGCGACTTCGCCCGCCTGGACGGCTACCTCTTCCTCGCCGAGGGCGACCGGCCGGCGACGCTCGACGAGGAGCTCGCCGCCGCGCGCCGCGCCGGCCTCGCCGGGGTGAGGCGCGCCGCGCGGACGCCGTACACCTCCTGGGACAGCGGGCCCTGCCTCGTCTTCCCCAATGTGGCGCAGTTCCATCCGCTCAAGTACCTCGCCGGGCTGGCGCGCGCCATCCAGCGCCTGGGCGGCCGCATCTACTGCTCCAGCCACGCCGACCACGTCGAGGGCGGCGTGCCGGGCCTGGTGCACGTCGGCCGGCAGGTCGTCACCGCGGACCACGTGGTCGTGGCGACCAACACCCCGGTCAACGACCGCGTCGCCATCCACCTCAAGCAGGCGCCCTACATGACCTATGTCATCGCCGGTCGCGTGCCGGCGGGCGAAGTGCCGCAGGCGCTCGCCTGGGACACGGGCGACCCGTACCACTACATACGCATGCACGAGGATCTGCTCATCGTCGGCGGCGAGGACCACAAGTCCGGCCAGGCGCACGACACGCCCGAGCGCCACGCGCGGCTCGAGGCCTGGGCGCGGCAGCGCTTTCCCATGCTGGGCCCGCTCGAGTACGCCTGGAGCGGGCAGATCATGGAGACCATCGACTACCTCGGCTTCATCGGCCGGAACCCGATGGACCACGAGAACGTGTTCGTCGTCACCGGCGACTCCGGCATGGGCCTCACCCACGGCACCATCGCCGGCATGCTGATCGGCGATCTCGCGCAGGGACGCGAGAACCCGTGGGAAGCGCTCTACGATCCCTCGCGCGTGCCGGTGCGCGCGGCGGCCGAATGGGCGCGCGAGAACTCCAACGTCGCGCTGCAGTACGCCGACTGGCTCACCGGCGGCGACGTCGGCTCCGTCGACGAGATCCCGGCCGACGCCGGCGCGGTGCTGCGCCGCGGCCTGGAGAAGATCGCCGTGTACCGCGACGCGAACGGGCGCCTGCACGAGCGCTCGGCCGCGTGCACGCACCTCGGCTGCATCGTGCGCTGGAACGCCGCGGAGCAGACCTGGGACTGCCCCTGCCACGGCTCGCGCTACGATAAGATGGGCAAGGTGATCAACGGGCCCGCCAACAAAGACCTTGCCCCCGTGCACGACGTGAGCAAGCGCGCCGCTTGATTGGCAGCAGTATCCGGCCAGGATTCACCGTACGCATGAGCATCGAGCGCCCGGCGTCCGAGGTGTACGAGTTCGTGCGCGAAACGAAGAACCTGCCGAAGTGGGCATCCGGCATCGCCAAAGGCGCGAAGGTGCGCTTCGTCGAGCCCAACCGCTACGGCGTGCTCGACCACTGGGTGAGCGTCGGCCGGGCCCCCGAGGTCTACGTGCCGATGCGTGTTTTTCCCAACGGAGAAGGCGCGGAAGTGCTGCTCACCGTGTTTCGCCTGCCTGGCATGAGCGACGAGAAGTTCGGCGAGGACGCGCAGTGGGTGCGCCGCGACCTCGAGGCGCTGAAGGCGCTGCTCGAGCGCTAGAGGCTGCGCAGAAGCAGCGACACGCCGCTCGCCAGCAACATCAGGGTGATGAGGCGCATGAGCAGCGCGCGCGCCACCTTGGCGTAGATCTTTCGTGCCACCTCGATGCCCACGAGCGCCGCGGGCACGGCGGCGAGCGCGGTGATCCAGATCTGCCCGTCGAGGAGAATTCCGGTAAGGAGGAACGCCGCCGCGCGCAGCGAGATGCTGGTGAGCGTGGCGAAGCCGAGCGTGGCGCGGAACTGCGCCGGCGCCAGGCCGCGGCGCGAGAGATAGACGACGTACGGCGGCCCGCCGGCGCCGAACACGGTGCTGGTGATGCCGCCCGCGAACCCCGCGACCCAGGCCCAGCCCGACGAAATTTTCTGGAGAGAAGGTTTCGTCAGGCTATAGAGCGCGTACCCAACGATGAACAGGCCGAGCGCGACGGTAGCCGCCTGGCGCGGCAGGTTCACGAGGAGCGTCACGCCCACCGCGGTGCCGGCGACGATCATCGGCACGAGCCGCGTCCACTCCGCGCGCACCGCGTTCTTCGGGTCCTCGAAGCCGATGCGCAGCGCGCAGGCGAGGTCGACGAGCACGAACAGCGCCAGCGCGGACTGCAGCGGCACCAGGTGCGTGGCGAGCGGGATGGTGACGAGCGCCGCGCCGAAGCCGGTGACGCCGAACACCAGCGCGCCGAGGAAGGCGATGCCAGCCAGGTAGTAAAGCTCGGGAGTCAAGCGGCGATCAGGATCTCGCTCGACGTGCAACGGTTCATCGCCCGCAGCCGCGACACGTAGCGCGTGAACGGCAGCTCGAGGCGCGCTTCGAGCCGCTCGGCGCGCCGGCGCAGCCCGTCCCACGCCACCCGCGCCGGGGCGCCCTTGAAGGCGAAGACGAGGACGTTGGGGTCGCTGAGCGCCTGCATCGCGAGCACCGCGCCGCCGAAGGCGCGCTCGAGGCGCTGCAGCGCCTGGTCGAAGCGCGGGTCGTCGTCCATGAAGTTCACCACCAAGGCGCCGGGCTCGGCGAGCGCGAGGAAAGCGCCGTCGTAGAACTCGCGGCTGGCGAGCGCGGGCACGTGCAGCTCGTCCTGGAAGGCGTCGATCACGAGCACGTCGCAGCACTCCGGGGCGAGCGCCTCGGCGCCGTCGCCGATCTCGACGCGGAAGCGCGCGCCGTCGGGCGGCAGCGAGAAATGCTCGCGCGCCGCGGCGACGACGCGGCCGTCGAGCTCGACCACGCGGATGGCGGCAGTTCTGAAACGCTTATAGAAGAACTTGGCGAGCGACCCGCCGCCCAGGCCGATCAGCAGCGCCTGGCGCGGCTCGGGGTGGAAGAGCAGGAACGCCATCATGCAGCGCGTGTAGTCGAGCGCCAGCGCGTAGGGGTCGCCGATCTTCATCGCGCTCTGGATCGCCTCGCCGCCGACGTGCAGCGTGCGCACGCCGCGCTCGTCGCTGACCGCGATGGGGGATGGATTGTTTCTTTTCATATGTCAATGCCGGGCGATGTAGTGCGCACGACCACAAGAATGTCGCGTTTTACCGGCTTCGCCGATCCGACATCTTCGTTACCGTTCAGCCTTGCTTCCAGGGAAGGCAGGACAATGCGGGTAACGAAGGAAGAGCTGCTCAACAAGCTTGGCCAGATCCAGGAGCAGGCGCAGATGACGCTCGACGAGCTGCCGATGCGCCTCGCCAAGGACCGGCTGCGCCTCATCATCGGCCTGACGAAATACCTGGCCACGGCGGTGAACATGAACCCGCAGGACCCGCCGCCGCCGATCGAGAACTCCAGCCCCGACCAGCCGCGCCTGCAGCTCTAGCTGTTTCGGCTTTCCGCCGCCTCTCGCAGGGACTCGATCTCATACAGGCGCGAGCGCAGCCCGTCGAGCTCGCGCAGGATCTGCAGCCTGAGATAGTCCGCACCGGAGGTGTGCCCGCGCGCCCAGGCGAGGTGCGCGCGCTCGGAGTAGAGCTGGCCGGCGTAGTCCTCGATCACGCCGACATGCCTGCGGCACTGCCGGTCGACGACCGTGGCCGCGAGCGCCTGGCAGGCGCCGTAGAGATTGCGCAGCACCACATCGTCGCGCCAGCCGCCGACATGGTGGATGATGAGGCCGCGGATCGCCTGGCAGTGCACCTGCGCCGCGTCCAGGTCTTCGTACGCCATACCGCCTCCGGCCCCCTGTGTAGCGCGGACGGTGATGCGTTGGCCGGACCGCCGCGCCGTGACTCCCGTGCTGCCGTGTGCTTTTGCGTGAGATTGTTCTCGCTTGTGCGTCCGTGTCTAGCGCGGATCGATGAAGCGGCCGTCGCGGGACATCGAGCCGGCTGTCGAATCGCGGCGACACTCAGTAGACGGCGCCGCGCGCGGTGATCGCCCACAGGTCCTCCACCACCCCCTTGCGCACGCACACGTACCAGTCGTAGAGGTTGATGGTCGGGTCGCAGTGGCCGGGCACGAGCCGCAGCTTCTCGCCCAGGCCCGGCAGGCCGTCGCCTTCGACCCAGCCGTGCTCGTCGGAGGCGTGGGTGTACGCGCTGCCCGGGCGCTGCCAGACGCCGGGCATGCCCGAGTCGACGCTCGAGGCCTTGAGGCCGGCGTCGACGATCGCCAGCTTCGCCGAGGGCCGGCTCATCACCGTGGTGAGCACGAAAAGCGCGTGCTCGAAGCGCGGCAGCGGCGCCGCCCACTCGTTCCTCGCGTAGTCGGCGTCCATGAAGGCGTAGGAGCCGGGCTGGATCTCGTCCCACAGGCCGGCCTGCACCTCGAACATGAAAGTGCCGCTGCCCGCGCCGGTGACGATCGGGCAGCCGATGCCCGCCTCTTTCAGCAGCCGCTTGGTGTGCGCGACATGCTGCGCCGCCGTCTCGATCGCGGCGTGGCGCTCCTCCATGCCGCGGAAGTGCTGCGCGCGGCCTTGGTACGCCTGCAGGCCGCCAAAGCGCATTCTGTTCTTGAGGATTTCTTTCGCCAGATCGACGGCAGGCTTGCCCGGCGGCACGCCGCAGCGCTTCATGCCCACGTCGATCTCGACATAGACATCGAGGTTCGCCTGGAGAGCGGCGAGCGCCCTCACGCCTTCCAGGTTATCGACGCAGACGCCGATGCGCGCCCTCTTCGACAGCGCGGCGAGGCGCGCGAGCTTCTGCGCGCCGACCACCTCGTTCGACACCAGCACGTCGCCGATGCCGCCCTCGACCATCGCCTCGGCTTCCGACACCTTCTGGCAACACATGCCCACCGCGCCGAGCGCGATCTGGCGCTTGCCGACTTCGGGGCACTTGTGGGTCTTCGCGTGCGGCCGGATGCGCACCCGGCCCTTCACGGCATCCACCAGCGTCTGCAGGTTGCGCTCGAAAGCGTCGAGGTCCAGCACCAGCGCCGGGGTGTCGACCTCCTCCAGCTTCTGCCCGACCGACGCCGGGGCGCGCACGCTCATGTGGCCGCTGCCTTGCGTGCGGCGCGCTGCTGCAGCCCGAACCAGACGAGCGCGGCGGCGACGATGGCGACCATCGGCAGGGCGAAGAGGTTGACGCGCTCCCAGCCGGCGGCGGTGACGGTCGTGCCCGAGGTGACGGCCATGCCCGAGGTGAAGGAGGAGATCACCATCATGATGAAGATCGCCTGGTCGTTGGCGCCTTGCGCCTTGGCGCGCTCCTCGGGCCGGTAGGTCTCGGTAAGCAGCGTCGTGCCGCCGATGTAGAGGAAGTTCCAGCCCACCCCGAGGATGACGAGCGACCACCAGAACTGCGCGACGGCGATGCCGGAGAGCGCGATGCCGATGGCGGCGAAGTTGAGCAGCGCGCCGGCGAGCATCACGCGCAGCACGCCGAAGCGCCGGATCAGGCCGCCGGTGACGAACGACGGCGCGAACATGCCCACCACGTGCCAGGAAACGACGAAGGCCGCGTCGCCGTAGGGGTGGCCGCAGGCGCGCATGGCGATCGGCGTCGAGGTCATGAGGAAGTTCATCACGCCGTAGCCGATCGCCGCGGCGAGCACGGCGACGATGAACTTCGGCTGCGCGGCGATCTGGGCGAGCGGCCGGCCGCTCGCGGCCCGCTCGGTCTCGGTGGGATCGGGGATGCGAATGAAGCGCAGCAGCACCATGGTGACGAGCGCGAAGCCGATCAGCACCAGGTACGCCGACATGAAGCGCGGCCCGGCGAGATCGACCGTCCAGCGCGACAGGCTCGGCCCGAGCAGCCCGCCCACCAGGCCGCCGGCGAGCACGAGCGAGATCGCGGTCGGCCGGAAATCCGGCGTCGACACGTCGGCGGCGGCGAAGCGGTAGTACTGCCCGTAGGCGTTGTAGACGCCCCACACCAGCGTCGCGAAGCAGAGCAGCCAGAAGCTCTGCAGCCAGATCGCGCCGGCGGCCATCAGCGCGCCGACCACGCCCCAGAGCGTCCCCATGCTCAGGCCGCGCCGGCGCCCGACGCGCTTCATGTGCAGCGAGGCGGGCATCGTCCCCAGGGCGCCGCCCAGCACCCAGCAGGTCACCGGCAGCGTCGCGAGCGCGGCGTAGGGCGCGAGCGCCAGCCCCGCCAGGCCGTTGATGGCGATCAGCGTGGCGTTGTTGGTGAACAACATCGCCTGGCACGCCGCCAGCAAGCCGACGTTCCGCTTGGTACTGTTCATTTATACAGTACTGGGGTACGATCGCATCAATGGATTCTAGCGACGATCGCCTGCATCTCCGCGGCGCGCGGTCCTTCGTTCCGGGTCGTTTCGAAAGTGTGGATCGCGAGCCGTTCGATGACGGCTGGACACCGGAAGAGAAGGATGAGAGGCCGCTCGAGACGACGGTAACGATAGAGCGGGCCCGCTCGATCATCTCGCACAATGAATCGCCCGACGTCCCCTTCGACCGCTCGATCAACCCTTATAGAGGATGCGAGCATGGTTGTGTCTACTGCCTCCAAGGCGACACGCCTCTGCTCATGGCGGACGGAAGCACGAAGCCAATCGGCGATGTTCGCCCGGGCGACGTGCTCTACGGCACGGCGCGCGCCGGCCATTACCGCCGCTACGTGAAGTCGCGCGTCCTCGCGCATTGGAGCGTCATCAAGCCCGCTTACCGCATCACCCTCGAGGACGGAACCGAACTCGTCGCCGGTCCCGACCACCGCTTCCTCACCGAGCGCGGATGGAAGTTCGTCACGGGAACAGAGCAGGGCAAGGCCCGCCGGGCGCATCTCACGACCGGCAACAAGATGATGGGTGTCGGCGCGTTCGCGAGCGGGCTCGTGAAAAACGATGACTACCGACTTGGTTATCTGTGCGGGGTGATTCGAGGTGACGGTCATCTCGCGTCACATCAATACCGGCGCGCCAGCGGGCGGCCGGGCACGCTGCACCAGTTCCGGCTCGCCCTTTGCGATATCGAGGCGCTCCTGCGCGTCCAGGACTACCTGGCTCGCTGGCAAATAGACACGCGTCATTTCATTTTTCACAAGGCAGTCCATGGAAGACGCCTGATGCACGCCGTGCGAGCCCAGGACAAGCCGAGCGTCGACGAGATTCGCATGCTGATAGGCTGGCCGCTGGCGACCTCCGCAGAGTGGGCGGCCGGGTTCCTCGCCGGCATCTACGACGCCGAAGGCTCCTATAGCGGCGGGGTATTGCGGATCAGCAATACCGATGCGGACATCGTCGGATGGATCAGCCGAAGCCTGCAGCAGCTGGGTTTTGGATTCGTTGTCGAGCACGTGCATCGCGAGGCTTCGAAGCCGATCGACGTCGTACGGCTCACCGGCGGTCTGCGCGAACACCTGCGTTTCTTTCACAGCGTCGACCCGGCCATCGTGCGCAAGCGCGATATCAGCGGGCAGGCGGTGAAAAACGAAGCCCGGCTTGGCGTGGTGAGCATCGAGTCGCTGGGCAAGGCGATGCGGCTCTATGACATCACCACGGAAACCGAGGACTTCATCGCCAACGGGGTGGTGAGCCACAACTGCTATGCGCGCCCCAGCCACGCCTACCTCGAGCTCTCGCCGGGCCTCGACTTCGAAACCAAGCTCTACGCCAAGACCAATGCCGCCGAGCTGCTGCGCGCGGAGCTCTCGAAGCCCGGCTACAAACCCGCGCCGATCGCGCTCGGCGCCAACACCGACTGCTACCAGCCGATCGAGCGCAAGTACAAGATCACGCGGCAGATCCTGGAGGTGCTGGCCGAGTGCGGGCATCCGGTCACGATCGTCACGAAGTCGGCGCTGATCGAGCGCGACCTGGATTTGCTGACAAATCTCTCCTCGAAAAACCTGGTAAAGGTATTTGTCTCGATCGGCACGCTCGACCGCGTCCTGGCGAGGAAGCTCGAGCCTCGCGCGGCCAGCCCGCAGCGCAGATTGGACATCGTCAGGACGCTGAATTCTTCCGGGGTTCCCTGTGGCGTCATGATCGCGGCGCTCATACCGGCGCTCAACGACAAGACCCTCGAGCAGGTGGTCGAGGCGGCCGCGGCGGCGGGCGCGCGGGAAGCCGCCTACGTCATCCTGCGGCTGCCCCACGAGCTGAAGGCGATCTTCAAGGAATGGCTGGCCGCGCACTACCCCGAGCGCGCCGGGCACGTGATCAGCATCGTGCGGCAGATGCGCGGCGGGCGGGAGAACGACCCTCGCTTCGGCAGCCGCATGATCGGCACCGGCAACTACGCCGAGCTGATCGAGAAGCGCTTCGACATCGCCTGCCGGCGCTTCGGCCTGAACCGGCGCGAAGCGCCCGAGCTCGACTGCAGCCGCTTCCGCCCGCCAAGAGACAATAGCCCGCAGATGCAGCTATTCTAACGTCCGTCGGCAACATAAAGAAGACCAAGGCGGCGAATGCGTGTTGCATACAGGGGGACACTGTCCGAAGCGCGGGAACGCGCTCGTACAGGCGAACTTGCCAGTCGCGTTATCGATGGCTTCCGATCGGCGTTTCGGAGAGAGCCGGGTGCCGAGGAGATCGCAACCTGGGTTCAGTCGCTGCCGGTAGCGTTAGATGCAGCTGCGGCCACCGCTCACGCCGAATGCGGTGTGCTAATCGAATACGGGCTTCCTTTCAACGATCAGCGCATCGACCTTCTGCTGATAGGCGGCAAGAGCGGCGCGCCAGCGGCGCATATCGTTGAGCTCAAGAACTGGGAGACGTCGCGCGCCAGCTCGCGACTGGAGCACTTTGTAGAGGTGGGGGCCGGCGGACTCATACCTCACCCTTCCTATCAGGCACTCAACTATGCAGGGAAACTCTCGTACCTGCATTCCTTCGGGCCCAGTCTTGAGGTCTCGCAGAGCGCTTTGATTATCGACGGCGGACCTGAACGGCACCAGACAACACTCGGACCGCAGTTCACGCGGTTTCTTTTCCGCGCGCCGCTGTTCGTAGCCCCGCAACTCGTCGACTGGAGCGGTCTTCTGCGCGATCGATTACCGGAGGCGCCTGCGAGAGAATGGGTTGAAAAAGTAGTGAACGGCAAGTACGAGCAGTCAGCTCGGCTACTCGACGCGATTCGCGATCGGCAGTCTGTCCTTAAGGCGCGCGCTTCGGAGATCCTGGCGTCCTGCGGATGGGGGCTATCGAAGGACCAGCTCTTGTTGTGCGACGAGATCCTTGCGACGGTGCAGCGCGGCGAGCGCGCAGTGTTCTGCGTATCCGGCGGACCCGGGTCCGGCAAGTCCCTGCTAGCGATGAACCTGTTCCTCGGCGCTGTCGGGATGGGCAAGCAAACTATTCTTGCGGTCCGGAACAACCGGCTGAACGAAGCGCTCCGCGAGATTCTGAACAGAGAGGTAATCGGCGCTCAAGGGATGATCAAGTACTTCTCCACGGGCCGCGGCGGCGTCGAGGACGACAGCACCGAAGTCGCCGATCTCCTTGTTTGCGATGAGGGCCAAAGGCTAGCGCTCCGAAGCCCGAATGTCTTCTTGCGAGCCCCGGTAGTGGTCATCCTCTACGACGAGAAACAGGTCCTCAACGAAACCGAGCGCGGCATTTTGAAGAACTTCTTCGCGCTCTGCGGGAAGATCGGGGTAGCACCGCAGGCACGAAGGTTGACGACTCCCCATCGCTGCCGAGGCGGCGCCGCCTATCTCGAATGGGTCGAGGCGCTTCTGACGGAACCTGGCCGTCTTTGCGAAATGCCGCGCACTTGGCTCGACGACTACACGTTCGAGGTCGCGTCATCACCCGAAGATCTGCTTGCCCGTCTTCGCTTCCGGCCGGGCCGTACCGGCTTGTTGGCCTCATTTACCAGGTCCAGTGGCAGGCCCGACTCCCGGAATCCACGTGACTTGGGGAAAATCCGCGTACCCGAAACACAACCTCCGGTCAGATGGCTGATGGAACCCAGACGGGACTATGTGCCGTTCTACCTGGAGGGGAGGTCAACCGAGTTGACCACGTGCGCCTCCATATATGGCGCACAAGGATTCGAGCTGGACCATGCCGGTCTCTTCTGGGGCACCGACATGGTGATCCGGAAGGGAAAATGGACGGTCGGAAACCCGGAGGATTGCTACGACCAAGCGCCCGGGGCGCGTGCCCTTCGTACCGTAATGCGCGATGAGCCGGAGCTTGCGTTGCAGCTATTGCGGAATCGATATCGGATTCTGCTCACCCGAGGCATCCTGGGAACAGCGATCTATTGCGAAGACGCCGAAACGAGAGGGTTTTTCCAGTCGCTGGTCTAGTAGCGCAGTTCGACCCGGCACCTCGAAGACTGACTTTATCTGATGGGGCCAGAAAACGACGTAAGAGTCCTCATTGATATCCGCCGTGCCACCTTCTTGGTCGTTCTCGTAGACGATGCCGTCGTAACCAGCTGCTTCTATTGCGTCTATCGCGCGGACGTATGACTGTCGAATAGACCTTGCCCGCCAGATGTGTCTGCCTTCCGACCTGCTGAGAACACCGTTCTGGATCAACCATTCCACTATCTCGTCCACCCGCTCTGTCCCTCGAACGTAGATGTCGGGCGTGCGAAGCGGGCTCTCGATGCGAAGATAAACTGGCCGGATGTTGCCGCCGGACCAGCTAGGCCCCGTGCCGTCGCAGTCGAAGCCCGCGAAGTATTCTGCCTGGGACAGCGATCCGAAATGAAATCCAAACGCACGTTGTCGCTTCCCAGTTTCTCCGAAGTTGTCGAAGCGGTTGACGGTTCCGTGGTACACCACCTTGGGCGTACCGTCCCCTCCAAGAACTTTGCTGTTGCCAAACCAATCCCAAGAATCAAACGAAACCACGATCACATCTTAGCTGGTGGGAGCGCTGGCGCATAGTTGCGCTTGCTCTCGGTTGGGGGTGGCTCGCCGCCATAGTCTGGCTCTCGCTCACCCCTTCGCCGCCGCGCGTCGAGTTCGCGGCGAGCGACAAGCTCGGCCACCTGCTCGCCTACGGGCTGCTGATGTTCTGGTTCTGCCAGACCTATCTCTCCGGGAAGCTGAGAGCGGTCCATGCGGCCGTGTTCCTGGCGATGGGGACAGGACTGGAGGTCCTGCAGGGCATGTCCGGCGTCCGCGAGTACGACGTGCTCGACATGCTCGCCAACGCGCTCGGCGTCGCCGCGGGCTGGCTCGCCGCGCGAGCGCTGCCGCGGCTGCTGCCGCCGCCTTGAGCCCGCGCACCGAGCGGCTGCTCGCCGCGCCGATCCTGCCCACGCTGGCGCGGCTGTCGGCGCCCGGGCTGCTGCTCGTGCTCTTCCAGTCGATGGTGTCGATCGGCGACACGTACTTCGTCTCGAAGCTCGGCACCGAGCCGCTCGCCATGGGCGGCGGCGTGTCCTCGGCGATCGCGCGCTCGCTCGGCGCCGGCGAGACCGCGATGGCGCGGCGCCTCGTGCTGCACGCGCTCGCCATCGCCGTGCTCATGGCCGGCGCCTTCACCGTGCTGCTCCTCGCCTTCGGACGCCCGGCGTACGCGCTGCTTGGCGGCGAGGGCGGCGCGCTCGCCGCGGCGCTCGCCTACTCGGACATCGTCTTCGGCGGCCGACGGCGTGCCGAAGCTTCTCGCCGTCGTTCTCGGAATCCTCTCGCTGCTAGCCGCTTTCCAGAAAGAAGGTTTGGAAATCCAGGCGTTTTCGCTTCGCTCCCTGGGCGTCGCGGGCCTCGGCTTCGCCTGCGCGGCGATCCTGCCCTTCACCGGCTACCTCCTAGGCGCGGGGCTGCTCGCCGCCGCGTCGGCCTTCTACTACGGCGCCCGCGGCCGCAACGTCGTCATCTTTTCCGTCCTGACTGCGATTTTCCTCTGGCTGATCTTTGCCAGAACGCTCGGGGTGGCGCTGCCATGAAATATTCCCGATCGGGAACATTCTTGGCCTCGCGGCGGTGTTTTCCAGCCCCGGCATGAGCGAGCTCGCCCTCGCCTGGCAGGCGATGACCACGAGCTGGGCGATACCCGCCGCCTTCGCCGGCGTGGCGTGGGGCATCGGCGGCGGCGCGCTGCCGGGCATCTCGCCCTCGATCGCCATGGCGCTGCTCCTGCCCTTCACGCACGGCATGGAGCCGGTGGCGGCGATCGTGCTGCTCGCCTCGGTCTACGTCGGCGCCGAGTACGGCGGCTCGATCCCGGCCATCCTCATCCGCACGCCCGGCACCAACGCCGCCGCGGCGACGGTGATCGACGGCTTCGAGATGAACCGGCGCGGCCGCGGCGGCGAGGCGCTCGGCATCTCGCTCGTCGCCGGCCTCGCCGGCGGCCTGTTCGGCCTCGCGGTGCTCGTCCTCGCCACCGGGCCGCTGGCGCGCGTCGCGCTCGCCTTCACGCCGCCCGCCTACTTCGCCCTCGGCGTGCTCGGCCTCTCGGCGGTCGCCGGGCTCTCGGGCCGCTCGCTCCTGAAGGGGCTGATGGCGGCGACGCTCGGCCTGATGATCGCCACCATCGGCACCGACCCGGTGTCGGGCGTGCAGCGCTTCACCTTCCACTCGCCCGATCTGCTCGGCGGCATCCGCCCGAAGAGCGCGCTCGCCGGCTGGGAAGCTTCCGGCGGCTGCACCGCCATCGGCCACGCGCGCACGCTCGACGCCGCCGGCGCCGCCTTCGTCAACGGCACCGCGGCGCACGGCGAGGACTTCGACGACACCTTCGAGGGCGGCCCGGTGCACGCGGGAGCCGTGGTGGTGCCCGCGGTTCTCGCGGTTTGCGAGAGAAACAAGCTTTCCGGAAAGGACGCCCTGCGCGGCATCGCCGTCGGCGCCGAGCTCATGTGCCGCGCCAGCCTCGTCGCGGCCAAGCTGATCCACAAGGCGGGCTTCCATCCCACTGCCATACTCGGGGCCATCGCTGCTGCAGGCGCAGTTGCCGTTTCGCCTTCTCTTTCGCGACCCCATTTTGTCAATGCCCTCGGAATCGCCGGCTCGATGGCAAGCGGCATCGGGCAGTACCTGCTCGGGCAGCACGAGGAATGCGAGAAGACGCTGCGTCTATGCCTGGCGCGCGAGCCGGCCAACCTCGACTGCCACCTGGTGATCGCCGCCGCGCAGCACGCCGCCGGGCGCGCCGACGCGGCGCGCCGCGAGGCGCAGGAGATCCTGCGCAAGGACCCGGCGTTCCGCATCGCCGGCTACCAGGCGCGGCTTGCCATCGTCAGGGACCGCGCGCTGGTCGAGCGCTTCTTCGCGCTGATGCGCGAGCTCGGCCTTCAGTGAGCGAGGAAGCGCACCAGCGCGTCGAGGGTCGCGTCCGGCGCCTCGGCCATCAGGGCATGGCCGGAAATCTCCACGATTTCCACCTTGGCCCCTGAAAGCTTCTCCAGCAAGGCCTGCGCGGCGCGCGGCGGTGTCATGACATCGCGCTTGCCGAGGACGACGAGCACCGGGCACTTCACCTCTCCCGCGAGCACGTAGTCGTTCGACGCCTTGAGGTCGTTGGAGAGCACGCCCGGCGCCAGCCGGCGCAGGCGCGCCAGCGTGTCGCCGTACATCCACATGCCGGGATTGGGGTTGCCACCGAGCGGCACCTGCGGCGCGTGTCCCCAGATGGTGTGCATGTCGAAGGCGGCGAAGTCGTTCCGCTGCGCGGCATCGAGGAACTGCGCGGTCACCTTCATCGGGTAGGCAACCGCGATCAGCGCAATCTTCTCCACCCGCTGCGGATGCCGCGCCGCGGCCTGCAGGGCGATGAGCGAGCCCATCGAGTGGCCGACCAATACCACCTGGGGAAGAGAAAGCTTTTCCGCAACCTCGATGACCCAATCGGCCATCCCGGTGATGGTCGGTATCGGCGGCCCTTCGCTGCGCCCATGGCCGGGCAGGTCGAGCGCGAGCACGTTCCAGCCGTGGTAGCCGAAATAGCGGCTCTGCAGGCCGAACCACGAATGATCGAGCCCGGCGCCGTGCACGAACGCGACCGCCGGCTTGGCCGGGTCGAGCTCGTGCGCGGCGGTATAGGCGAACGCCGCTTTTCCGTCGACGGTGAAGTTCACTTCTGCGAGGCCCGCAGCGATCGTTCCAGATCGTCGATGAGGTCCTGCGCGTCCTCCAGGCCGACCGACAGGCGCACCGTGCCGGCGGTGATGCCGGCCTTCTTCAGGTCCGCGTCGCTCATGCGGTAGTGCGTGGTGGTCGCCGGGTGGATGACGAGCGACTTCGCGTCGCCGACGTTGGCGAGGTGCGAGAAGACGTGCAGCGACTCGATGAAGCGCTTGCCCGCCGGCCGGCCGCCCTTGATCTCGAAGGAGAACACGGCGCCGCAGCCGAGCGGCAGCAGCTTCTTCGCCAGCGCGTGGTCCGGATGCTCGGGAAGTTCGGGGTATATGACTTTCTGGACAGCGGAATTGCCCCGGAGAAATTCCACTGCTTTGCGCGTATTCTCGACATGCCTCGGCATCCTGAGATGCAGCGTCTCGATGCCCTGCAGGATCTGGAAGGCGGTCATCGGCGCCATGCAGGCGCCGAAGTCGCGCAGGCCCTCGCGGCGCGCCCGCAGCAGGAAGGCGCGCGTGCCCGACTCCTCCTCGAAGTCCATGTTGTGGAAGCCCGAGTACGGCGCGGTGAGGGTCTCGAACTTGCCCGAGGCCTCCCAGTCGAAGCGCCCCGAGTCGACCAGCACGCCGCCGATCGCGGTGCCGTGGCCGCCGAGGACCTTGGTCGCCGAGTGATACAGCAGGTCGGCGCCGAGGTCGAAGGGCTTCATCAGGTAGGGCGTGGTGAAGGTGGCGTCGACCAGCAGCGGCACTCCCGCCTCGTGGGCGATCGCCGACACCGAGGGGATGTCGAGCACGTCGAGGCCGGGGTTGCCGAGCGTCTCGCCGAAGAGCAGCCTGGTATTGGGAAGAATGGATTTCTTCCAGTCTCCCAGGTTTCCGGGCTTGACGAACGTCGTGTCGATCCCAAACCGCCTCAACGTATAGGCGAGCAGGTTGTGCGAGCCGCCGTAGAGCGAGCCCGAGGCGACGATGTGGCTGCCCGCGCCCATCAGCGTGGCGACCGCGAGGTGCAGCGCCGCCTGCCCCGAGGCGGTGGCGATGGCGCCGGTGCCGCCCTCGAGCGCCGCCATGCGCTCCTCGAGGACGGCTACGGTCGGATTGGAGATGCGCGAGTAGACGTGCCCCGCGCGCTCCATGTTGAAGAGCGACGCGGCATGCTCGGTGTCGCGAAAGACGTAGGAAGTGGTCTGGTAGATCGGCACCGCGCGGCTGCCGGTCGCCGGGTCGGGCGACTGGCCGGCGTGCAGCGCCAGCGTGTCGAAGCCGGGGTACTTCGGTCCTGCCACTTAATGCAAATTCTTCCGGGAAGGCCTTGTGTAGGTCTCGAAGGCGCGCTCGGGCTTCTTCTGCTGCGCCGCGCGCTCCTTCCAGTCGCGGTCGAAGAGCTCGTTCACCAGCGCGCTCACCTGCGCCACTTCTTCCTTGCCGAACTGCCGGCCGAGGATGGCGGCCAGGTCCTCGAGCATGCAGCGGCGCTGCGCCTCGTGGATGGCGTGCGCGGTCGGGCCGACGAAGAGCAGCTTCGACTCCTGCTCGCCGTTGTCGTGGTACTCGGTGATCTCGACCTCGACCGCTTCGTAGCAGTAGGGCCCGAGCGCCTCGAGCGCCGCCTCGAGCGCGCCGTGGAAGCTGCGGCCGACCTCGCCGGTCCAGCACACGTAGAGGATCAGCTCCTTCTCGTCGTACTTGATGCCCGGCTCGTCGGCTTCCAGGCTCTTCACGTCGGCGAGCCCGTCGGCGTCGAGGTACTCGAGCAGCGGCGCGAAGGCCTGCTCGATCTGGCGCCGCGAGACGCCTTCGAGGATGGGAACGTCGGCGTGCAGATGGACTTCGTGCCGCATGGCGAACACCTCTGGAGGAGACGCACAATTCTACGCCTAAAATTGGCACCTCCCATGCTTCCCGATTACGCCGGCGGCAGCCTCGTCAACCTGATGGCCTCCCTCGTCGCGGCGAGCGGCGGAAGGCCGCGGCATCCCGGCTTGAAAGACGTTTCATTTGAAAGGACGAGGAACATCATCCTGTTCATCGTCGACGGCCTGGGCGAGCGCATCCTCGCGCGCCACGGCAGGGGCGGCGAGCTCGAGCGACGGCGCCGCCAGGCGATCACCTCGGTGTTTCCTTCCACCACCGCCTCGGCGATCACCACCTCCTACACCGCCCGCACGCCGCTCGAGCACGGGCTGACCGGCTGGTTCACGTATTTCGGCGAGGCGGGTTGCGTCGCCGCGCCGCTTCCCTTCCGCAGCCGCGGCGACAATGCCAGCCTGAGGACGCGGGGCTTGATGCCGGATCGTGCCTTTACGGCAAGATCCATCTTCCAAGAACTTCCACTGCGCTCGATCGTCGTGACGCACAAGGACATCGTCGACTCCGACTACAACGTGCGCCACTGCACGGGCGCCGAGCGGCGCGCCTATGCGACGCTCGATGAGCTGGTCGATGGCGTCGTCGGCGCGGCAAAGAGCTCTTCTGAAAGAAAATTCATCTACACCTACTGGCCCGACTACGACGCGCTCTCGCACCGCTACGGCTGCGAGGGCCCCGAGGCGCTGCGCGCGCTGCACGCGGTCGACGAGGCCTTCGGCCGGCTGCTCGCGCGCCTGGCGGGCACCGAGTCGCTCGTCGTCGCCACCGCCGACCACGGCTTCATCGACGCCGAGAGCTGCCTCGAGCCGCCGGCGGCCATCTCCTCGCAGCTGCGCTTTCCGTTCTGCGGCGAGCGCCGCGTGGCGTATTGCCATGTGCACGCCGTTGACGACTTCATGGAAAGGGCCAAGGACTGGGTCCAGGACCGCGGCGACGTGCGCAGGAGCAGCGACCTTCTCGCCGAAGGCTGGTTCGGCCCGGGCGAGCCGCATCCGCGCTTCGCCGAGCGCATCGGCGACGTGGCGCTGGTCATGCGCGCCCGTCATACGGTGAAGGACTGGGCCCCCGGCGAGCCGAGCCACCTGCACATCGGCAACCACGGCGGCACCAGCGAGGACGAAATGCTCATTCCCCTCATCGTGGAGGCGACATGAAAGCGACCGTGAACGGCCTCGAGACCTACTACGAGATCCACGGCGCCGAAGGCAGGCCCTGGCTCGTCTTCAGCCACTCGGTCGCCTGCAGCGTGCGCATGTGGGACGCGCAGATCGCCGCCTTCAAGGACCGCTATCGGGCGCTCGTCTACGACGCGCGCGGCCACGGCCAGACCGCGGCGCCGAAGGGGCAATACACGCTGGAAGGGCTGGCCGATGATCTCGCCGGATTGCTGAAAGAGCTTCGTATCAGCAGACCTCACTTTGTCGGGCTGTCCCTGGGTGGCATGATCGGCCAGACCTTCGCGCTAAAGTATCCCGGCGTCTTCTCGTCGCTCACCCTCGCCGACACCACCAGCCGCTACCCGGCGGAAGCGGCGCCGCTGTGGCTGGACCGCATCAAGATCGCGGAAACGAAGGGCATGGAGCCGCTGGTGCAGCCGACGCTCGAGCGCTGGTTTACCGCGGGTTTCAGGAAAAGCCAGCCGCAGACGGTCGCGAAAATCGCGGCTGCCATAAGAACCACCCCTGTGGCGGGCTACGCCGGCTGCTGCTACGCCATCCCGAAGATCGACGTCACGGCGCGGCTGAAGGAACTGGCGCTGCCGGCGCTCGTCGTCTGCGGCGAGCAGGATCCGGGCACGCCGCCGGCGATGGCGCGCGAGATCGCGCAGAACCTGCCGGGGGCGAAGCTCGTGCTGATCGCGCAGGCCGCGCACCTCGCGAACGTCGAGCAGCCCGAGGCCTTCAATCGCGCTCTGGCCGGCTTTCTTTCAGGCCCTGCCAGCGCGCGAGCCTAGGGGAATGGATGCCGAAGAGGTCGAGGACGCGCGCCACGGTGTGCGCCACCATCTCGTCGAGGGACTGCGGCAGCGCGTAGAAGGCCGGCACCGG
>JBQTJF010000012.1:0-5603 GCA_052387375.1 Betaproteobacteria bacterium | reverse complement strand
GCCGGCGACTGCGCGGTGGCGCGCTGCGCCGCCGGGCACGTCGAGCGCGCGTACGCCGCCGGCGCGCTCGACGCGCTCGGCGACGCGCGCGCGCCCAACCTCGTGCCGGTGCCCTCCGACGGCGTGCGCATCGCCGTGCCCGAGGCGAGCGTCGACGCGGCGCTGAGCAGCCACCTCATCGAGCGGCTGCACCCGCGCGACGCGCTCGAGCACCTGCAGGCCGTGCGCCGCGCCCTCCTGCGCGCCGCGGAAGCCTGCCTCGCCGCGCTGCCCGGCCGCATGCGCCGGCGCCTCGCCGGCCACGCCGCGGCGCGCGCGCTGCTCGGCCTGCACGCCGAGGCGGTGAAGTAATGCGCGCCTTCTACGTCCGTCCGAAGCGCGACGGCGGCTACGGCGCCGGCGACGGCACGAGCTACGAGAACGCCTGGAACGGCGTCGACGCCGTCGACTGGAGCGTGATCCGGACTGGGGATGCCACCCTCTGGATGTGCGGCGACCCGCAGGGGCCGGGCGGCTTCATGACCGTGTTCGTCGAATGGAGCTACCTGGAGTCCGCCGAGCCCGCGGCGCGCCCTCTGCTTCGCCGGGAATCTCCCCAGCCCGCTTGAGCTCCTGATGGCCCCGACCGTGCTCTCGCCGTCGCTGCGCGCGCTTTACGGCAAGGAGGCGATCAAGTAGTGCCGCCGCGGCGCGTCCTCTTCCTCGTCGAGAATCTGCCCAGCCCCTTCGACCGGCGCGTGTGGCAGGAGGCGTGCGCGCTGCGCGACGCCGGCTACGCGGTGTCGATCGTCTGCCCGACCGGGCGCGGCTGCGAGCGCAAGTTCGAGCGCATCGAGGGCATCTCCGTCTGGCGCTACGACCTGCCGACGGAGGCCGAAGGCCCGCTCGGCTACCTGCTTGAGTATTCGCTTGCCCTCCTGAAGACGGGATGGCTGAGCTGGAAAGTCTTCTTCACCCGCGGCTTCGACGTGATCCACGCCTGCAACCCGCCGGACCTGTTCTTCCTCGTCGGCGGGTTCTGGAAGCTGTCCGGCAAGAAGTTTCTCTTCGACCACCACGACGCCAGCCCCGAGCTGTACGAGGCGAAATTCGGAAGAAGAGGTTTGTTTCACAAACTCCTTTTGTTTCTGGAAAAGCTGACGTTCCGTACCGCCGACGTCTCGATCGCCACCAACGAGTCCTACAAGCGCATCGCCACGACGCGCGGCGGCATGGCGCCGGAGAAGGTGTTCGTGGTGCGCAGCGGCCCCAGCCTGGAGAGGATGAAGGTTCTTCCCCCCGTGGAGAGACTGAAGTGCGGCAAGACCTATCTCGTCGGCTACGTCGGCGTGATGGGCAGGCAGGAGGGCATCGACTACCTGCTGCGCGCCGCGGCGCACCTCGTGCACGACCGGGGGCGCCGCGACGTGCACTTCGGCCTGGTCGGCGGCGGCACCTCGCTCGAGGCGATGCGCCGGCTCGCCGCCGAGCTGGGCCTCGGCGAGCACGTCACTTTCACCGGCCGGGTGAGCGAGCGCGAGATGCTCGAGATGCTCAACACCGCCGACGTCTGCGTCAACCCGGACGTGGCCAACGAGATGAACGACATCTCCACCATGAACAAGGTGATGGAGTACATGGCGCTCGGCAAGCCGCTGGTGCAGTTCGACCTCGCCGAGGGCCGCGTCTCGGCGCAGGAAGCTTCGTTGTACGCACGGCGGAACAATGCTTTTGATCTGGGAATGAAAATTCTGCAGCTGCTCGACGACCCGGCGAAGCGAAAAGCGATGGGCGAGTTCGGCCGCCGCCGCGTGCTCGAGGCGCTCGAGTGGCGCCACGAGGCGCCGAAGCTGCTCGCCGCCTACGAGGCGCTGTGGCCGTCCATAGTCCCATCGGACCGGCGCCATTCGACGGCCTGATGCACTTGCGGCGCTATTTTGCGCTGTCTATGAAACCCGCCCTGCCTTCCGACCGCTCGTTCGGCTGGACCATCACCGGCGTGTTCGCCCTCGGCGCGCTGTTCTACCCGTGGGTGCTCGCTCTCGCCGCGCTGACCGCGGCGGTGACGCTGGTGCGCTCGCAATGGCTCGCGCCCTTCAAGGGCGCCTGGATGAAGCTCGGCGAGCTGCTGCACCGCGTGGTGAGCCCGGTGATCCTGGGCCTCATCTATTTCGGCCTGTTCACGCCGGCGGGCTTCGTCATGCGCCTCGCCGGGCGCGACGCGCTGGCGCGGCGCTTCGAGCCGGCGCGGCCCACGTACTGGGTGCGCCGCGACCCGCCCGGCCCGCGCGACGACAGCTTCCGCGACATGTTCTGAGCCGATGCGCTCCGCAGACGAGCTGACTCATGGTCGCGGTGTTCCCCATGATGCTCGACTTCGCGCGCTACCCGCTCGAGCCGGCGCACGCGAAGATCGCCGCCTTCTGCCGCGAGCACGGCATCGAGGCGATCGACCTGCTGCCGCGGCTGCGCCGCGAGAACGCCGCCGAGCTGCGCGTGTTCCGCGACGGCCACCCGAACGCGCGCGCGCACGCCATCTTCGCCGCGGCCCTGTACGGGCGCCTGCGGCAACGCTACGCGGACGTTTTTAGGAGGACCAGCGAATGGACTTCGTGATGCAGATGTGGCGCTTCCTCGCGGTGCGCCGCAAGTTCTGGCTGCTGCCGATCATCCTCGTCAGCGTGCTGCTCGGCGGCTTGCTCGTGCTCGCGCAGGGCTCGGTGGTGGCGCCGTTCATCTACACGCTGTTCTGAGCCCATGCGCATTCTCGGCATCTCGGCCTACTACCACGACGCCGCCGCGGCGCTGCTGCGCGACGGGCACGCCGTCGCCGCGGCGCAGGAAGAGCGCTTCACGCGCAAGAAGCACGATTCGGGCTTCCCGCGCCACGCCGTCGCCGCCTGCCTGCGCCAGGCGGCGATGCGCCCCGACCAGCTCGACTACGTCGCCTTCTACGACAAGCCCTTCCTCAAGTTCGAGCGGCTGCTCGAGACCTACCTCGCCTTCGCGCCGCGCGGCTTCGCCTCCTTCGGCCAGGCGCTGCCGCTGTGGGTCAAGGACAAGCTGTTCCAGAGGACCGCGCTGCTCAAGGAGCTGAAAGCCCTGGAGCCGCAGGTGCGCTGGGACGAGAAGCTGCTCTTTTCCGAGCACCATCTCAGCCACGCCGCGAGCGCCTACTACCCCTCGCCCTTCGAGGGCGCCGCGGTGCTCACCATGGACGGGGTGGGGGAGTGGACCACCACCTCGCTCGCGCTCGGGCGCGGCCGCGACCTCAAGGTGCACAAGGAGATCCACTTCCCGCACTCGCTCGGGCTGCTCTATTCCGCGTTCACCTACTACACCGGCTTCAAGGTCAACTCCGGCGAGTACAAGCTGATGGGCCTCGCGCCGTACGGAGAACCGAAGTACGCACAACAGGTTCGCGACCAGTTAATCGATATCAAGGACGACGGCAGCTTCCGGCTCAACCTCGAGTACTTCGAGTACTGCACCGGGCTGACCATGACCAACGAGAGGTTCGCGGCGCTGTTCGGCCAGCCGCGGCGCACCCCGGAAGAGAAGCTCGCGCAGTTCCACATGGACATCGCCGCCTCCATCCAGGCGGTCACCGAGGAAGTGGTGCTGAAGCTGGCGCTTGGAATTGCGAAAGAATTCGACGAAAAGAACCTTTGCCTGGCGGGCGGCGTGGCGCTCAACTGCGTCGCCAACGGCAAGCTGCTGCGCCAGCGCTGCTTCGAGCGGCTGTGGCTGCAGCCCGCGGCGGGCGATGCCGGCGGCGCCCTGGGCGCTGCATACGTCGCGCATCACTTATATCAGGAGAAGCCCCGCAACATCTCGAAAGGGCTCGATGGCATGAACGGCGGCTACCTCGGGCCGGCGTTCACCAACCACGAGATCGAGGACCGCCTGCGGGCCGCGGGCGCGGTCTTCGAGGTCCTCCAGGACCGGCAACTCCTGGAAGAAAGCGCCGAGGCCCTCGCCGCCGGCAAGGCGTTGGGCTGGTTCCAGGGCCGCATGGAGTTCGGCCCGCGCGCGCTCGGCGCGCGCTCGATCCTCGGCGACGCGCGCTCGCCCACGATGCAGAAGACGCTCAACCTCAAAGTCAAGTACCGGGAATCGTTCCGCCCGTTCGCGCCCTCAGTGCTCGCCGAAGACGCCGCGCAGTATTTCGATCTGGACTGCGAAAGTCCCTACATGCTGCTCGTCGCCGATGTGCTGGAGGAACACCGCATCGCGATGACGGAGGGGCAGCAGAAGCTCTTCGGCATCGACAAGCTCAACGTGCCGCGCTCGACGGTCCCCGCGATCACGCACATTGACTATTCGGCGCGCGTGCAGACGGTGCATCGCGAGACCAATCCAAGGTATTACGAACTGATTTCACGATTTAAAAAGCTGACCGGGTGCCCGGTGATCGTGAACACCAGCTTCAACGTGCGCGGCGAACCGATCGTCGGCTCGCCGGAGGACGCGTTCCGTTGCTTCATGGGTACCGAGGTCGAAACCCTCGCCGTGGGCAACTGTTTCCTGAGGAAGGAAAGACAGAACTCCGCGCTCAAGCAGAACTACGAGACCAAGTTCGAACTGGATTGAAGCAATGAAGCGATACGCGGTATCCGCGGCGCTTGTGCTGGGAAGCTTGGTCGTCGCCCTGCTCGCCGGCGAGGGGATGCTGCGCGCGAGCGGCTTCTCCTATGCCAATTTCTGGCTGCCCGACGATCTCACCGGCTCGCGGCTGCGGCCCGGGATCGAGGGCTGGAACCGCCATGAGGGCGAGACCTACGTGAAGATCAACAGCCGGGGGCTGCGCGATCGCGAGCACGCTTTGGAGAAGCCGCGAGGCGTGTACCGCATCGCCGTGCTCGGCGACTCCTATGCCGAGGCGTTGCAGGTGGACCTGGAAGAGACCTTCTGGTCGCTGCTTCCCGCCCGGCTCGCAGCCTGCGGTTTCCGGCCCGGCCAGCGCACCGAGACCATCAACTTCGGGGTCTCGGGATACGGCACCGCGCAGCAACTGCTCACGCTGAGGCACCGCGCCTGGGACTATGCGCCCGACCTCGTGCTCGTCGCGTTCTTCCCCGGGAACGACGTGCGGAACAACTCGAAGAGTCTCGAGCCGGAGAAGCTCCGGCCGTTCTTCGTCCTGCGCGACGGCGCGCTCGCGCTCGACGACTCCTTCCGCGGCGACGCGCGCTATCAGCAGGCGAGGCGCTTCGCCGAGCAGCGGGCGTGGCTGCAGGACCTGCGCCTGTACCAGCTCGCGCGCAGGGTGCGCGCCGGCGAGCTGCGCCTGGGCGACAACGCACCCATCGCGCGGGCGATTGCCGCCGGCGGGAAGTCGCTGCCGTTGCTCGCCGAGCCGGGACTGGACGAGAACGTGTTCCGCGAGCCCGTCGACGCCGTCTGGCGCGAAGCCTGGACGATCACCGAAAAGCTTCTTCTCGCCATGCACGAGGAGACGCGGGCGCGCGGCGCCGCGTTCGTCGTGGCAGTGCTGTCGAGCCCGGGCGCCGTCTATCCCGACGCCGCGATGCGCAAGCGCTACGCCGAAATCCTCGGCAAAGAGGAGCTGTTCTACGCCGAGCGCCGCATCGAGCGCCTGGGCGGGCAGCACGGCTTCGAGG
>JBQTJF010000011.1:0-8947 GCA_052387375.1 Betaproteobacteria bacterium | reverse complement strand
GGGCAGCCGCACGAAGCCGAAGCGCGGGCTCGCCCAGAGCACCAGCTCCTCGGCGAGGCGCGACAGGTGCACCATGGCGAGCGCCGCGCCGGCGCAGAGTTCGACCGCGAAGTCGCGGTCGGACACCGCATCGAGCGAGTTCTCGCACAGCCCTTCGAAGCCGAGCGCGCGCGCCACGCGCTCCCGGTCGATCGGGAAGCCGGTGCCGGCGAGCGCGGCGGCGCCCAGCGGCAGCCGGTTCACTCTCTTCCTTGCTTCGACTATTCGTTCCCGATCACGCGCGAACATCTCCACGTAAGCGAGCAGGTGGTGGCCGAAGGTGACCGGCTGCGCCACCTGCAGGTGCGTGAAGCCCGGCATGACGAGCGCGGCATGCTTTTCCGCTTGATTCAGTAAAGCTGCCTGTAAGACCACAAACAACCTGGCGAGCGCATCGATCTCGTCGCGCAGCCAGAGCCTGAGGTCGGTGGCGACCTGGTCGTTGCGCGAGCGAGCGGTGTGCAGCCGCTTGCCGGCTTCGCCGGCCAGCGCGACCAGGCGCCGCTCGATGTTGAGGTGCACGTCTTCGGCGTCGAGCGACCAGCGGAAGCGGCCGGCCTCGATCTCGCGGCTGATGCGCGCGAGGCCGCGCTCGATGGCGCTCAGGTCGCGGCGCGAGAGGATGCGGCGCGCCGCCAGCATGCGCGCATGGGCGAGCGAGCCTTCGATGTCATACTTGGCGAGCCGCTTGTCGAAGGAAGCCGAAGCGGTAAAGCGCTTGACCCGCTCGTCGACGGGTTCCTCGAAGCGGCCGGACCAAGGTCTTGCCTTCTTAGGCATATATGATAAAGAACAGTTTGAGAATGCGGTTGAAGACCGCCTTCTAACCCTAGTGAGTATAAGGCAAAAGGCCTTTTCGGACGTTCTGCCGGACTTCCGCAATCTGGGCGTCATGGCGCGCGTGCTGATCGCGGTGAACGCGGCGGCGGCGGTCGGCGCGCTCTTCGCGGCGGACAACCTTGCGCAAGCGCTCGACCGCTTCGTGGCGATGGCCGCCTTCGCCGAGCCGCTGCTGCTCGCGGTCCTGGTGCTGCTCGCGCTGCTTTCCGCGCTCCTGCAGCGCATGCCGTACGCCGCGGGGTTCGCGTTCGTGGTGGCGGCAGTCGTACTGCTCACCGCGCTCTACGACGTCACGCTGAGGACGATGGTCACCGAGCCGCTGCCCGACCTTTGGCGCACGCTCGTGCTCGCCGCCATCACGGCTGCCGCGGTGCTCTGGCTGCTGCGCCTCGTCGCCAAGGCGTACTCGCCCGCGCTCGCCGAGGCGCGCCTGCAGGCGCTGCAGGCGCGCATCCGCCCGCATTTCCTCTTCAACAGCCTGAACGCGGTGCTGGCGCTCATCCGCCGCGACCCGCGGCGCGCCGAGCGCGCGCTCGAGGACCTGTCGGAGGTCTTTCGCACGCTGATGGCCGAGCCGCGCCGTTTCGTGCGCCTCGCCGACGAGATCGCGCTGCTCGAGCGCTACGCGGAGATCGAGCAGCTGCGCCTGGGCGAGCGGCTGCGCATCACCTGGGAGCTCGACGCCGCGCCCTCGGACGCGCTGCTGCCGCCGCTCGTGCTGCAGCCGCTGCTCGAGAACGCCGTCTTCCACGGCGTCGAGCCGGGGACGGCGAGCGGCGAAGTGCTGGTGAGGATCGAGCGCCGCGGCAGCCGCGTGCTGGCGCGCATCGAGAATCCCTATCTCGAGGCCGAGCACAGCCGCGCCGGCAACCGCATGGCGCTCGACAACATCCGCGAACGGCTGGCGCTGTTCTTCGACGCCGAGGCTCGCATCGACACGCGCGCCGCCGACGGCCGCTACCGCGTCGAGATCGAGATCCCCTACCGCGCCGCGCCCGCATGATCCGCGTGTTCATCGCCGACGACGAGGCGCCGGCGCGCGAGCGCCTGAAGGAGCTTCTGCAGGACGTCGCCGCCGAGGTGGCGAACAGCGTCGCCGGCGAGGCGAAGAACGGGCTCGAGGTGCTCGAGCGGCTGCCGGAAAGCCGGGCGCAGGTGCTGCTGCTCGACATCCAGATGCCGGGCATGGGCGGCCTGGAGGTGGCGCGGCACCTGGCGCTGCTGCCGGAGGCGCCGACCGTGGTGTTCGTCACGGCGCACGACCGGCATGCCGTCGAGGCCTTCGAGCTGAACGCGCTCGACTATCTCCTCAAGCCGGTGCGCGCCGCGCGCCTCGCGGCGGCGCTCAAGAAAGCGGCCGCGGGCGGCGCGCCCGGCCGCGAGCAGCTCGCGAAAGCGGCCTCCGCCGCGCGCGAATACCTGTCGGTCGCCGAGCGCCACCGCATCGTGCTGGTGCCGGTGCGCGACGTGCTGTTCCTGCGCGCCGAGCAGAAGTACGTCACGCTGCGCACGCGCACGCAGGAGCACCTGCTGGAGGAGTCGCTGGTCGCGCTCGAGCGCGAGTTCGCCGGCCGCTTCGTGCGCATCCATCGCAACTGCCTGGTGGCGCGCGCGGCGATCCGCGGCTTCGAGCGCGGCGGCGGCGGCGAGGACGAGTCGCACTGGCAGGTGATGCTCGAGGGCGTGAGCGAGCGGCTGCCGGTCAGCCGGCGCCAGTGGCCGGCGCTGCGCGAACTCGTCGCGGAGAAGCCGTGAAGCGGCTGGTCATCGCCACGCGCCGCAGCCGCCTCGCGCTGTGGCAGGCGGAGCACGTCAAGCGGCTGCTCGAGGCGCGCCATCCCGGGCTGGCGGTCGAGCTGCTGCCGATGACCACGCGCGGCGACGAGCTCATCGACAGGCGCCTCGACCAGGCGGGCGGCAAGGGGCTGTTCGTCAAGGAGCTCGAGACCGCCATGGCCGAAGGCCGCGCCGACCTCGCCGTGCACTCGATGAAGGACGTGCCCGCCGAGCTGCCGCCGGGATTCGTCCTCGCCGCGATCACCGAGCGCGAGGATCCGCGGGACGCTTTTGTTTCCAACAAGTACAAGAAACGGGGAGAAATGAAGCAGGGTTCTTCCGTCGGGACTTCAAGCCTGCGCCGCGCGGCGCAGATCGCCGAGCGCCATCCGGAGCTCGAGACGCGGCTGCTGCGCGGCAACGTCGAGACGCGCCTCGCCAAGCTCGACCGCGGCGAGTACGACGCCGTCATCCTCGCCGTGGCGGGCCTGGTGCGGCTCGGTCTCGCTTCGCGCATCACCTCGCGCCTGGAGCTCGACGAGAGCCTGCCCGCGCCCGGCCAGGGCGCGCTCGGCATCGAATGCCTCGAAGGCCGAACGGAAGTGATAAAGACGATTTCTTCGTTGAATGACGCGACCGCCGCCCGATGCGTGCAAGCGGAGAGGATGGTGAGCCGGGCGCTGGGCGGCAACTGCTCCCTGCCGCTCGCCGCCTATGCCGAGAGCAAAGGCAACGCGCTGACGCTGCGAGCGCTGGTGGCCTCGGGCGACGGCAAGCGCGTGCTGCGCGCGCAGGCCAGCGGCGCCGAGCCGCTGGCGCTGGGCGAGCAGGTCGCCGCCGCGCTGCGCCGGCAGGGCGCCGACGAGGTCCTGAAGGCCTCATGAGCCTCGCCGGGCGCCGCGTGCTTGTGACGCGGCCGCGCGAGCTCGCGCCAGGGCTGGCCCGGCGCATCGAGGACGCCGGCGGCAGGGCGGTCCTCTTCCCGGCCATCGAGATCGAGCCGCTGCCGCCGAGCGGTACCGTCGAGCGCTACGACGTGGTGGTGTTCGTCAGCCCGACCGCCGTGGCGCGGGGCGCGCGCTGGATCGGCGCCGGCGCGAGGACCTTCGCGGTGGGCGCGGGAACCGCAAAGGAGTTGATGAAGCTTCTCCCCGAGGTGGCCTTCCCGTCCGTGGGCGCCGACAGCGAGTCGTTGCTCGCGCTGCCGGAGCTCGCGGACGCCGCCGGCAAGCGCATCCTCATCGTGCGCGGCGAGGGCGGGCGGGCGCTGCTCGGCGAAACGCTTTCTCGAAGAGGGGGAAAGGTGGAGTACGCGGAGTGCTACCGCCGGGTGCGGCCGCGCGCCGACGCGGCGCCGTTGCTCGCCGAGTGGGTGGACGCGGTGACGGTGAGCTCCGGCGAGGCGCTGCACAACCTCCTCGAGCTGCTCGGCGAGGCAGGGCGGCGCCGGCTGCGCGGCACGCCGCTCTTCGTGCCGCACGCGCGCGTCGCCGCGCAGGCCGCGGCCGCCGGCCTGGGAGAGATCGTGCTGGCGGGGGCGGGGGACGACGAGATGATCGAGCGGCTGGTAGCATACTTTTCCCGATGACCGAGAACGAAGCCGCAGCGAGCACCGCGCCCGGGCGCGGCGCGCGGCCCTCGCGCGTCGCCGTGCTCGCGCTGATCGCGGTGCTTCTCGCCGCCGCGGTCGCGGCGCTCGCCTGGCTCGACACGCGCAGCCGCATCGACGCCACGCAGGAGGAGCTGGCGCGGCGGCTGCGCGACATCGAGACCGACGCCCGCGAGGCGCGCTCGGTGGCCCGCCAGGCGCAGGAGGCCCTGCGCGACACGCAGGCGAAGCTCGGCCAGCTCGAGCTGCGGCTCGCCGAGTCGCAGAGCCAGCAGCTCGCGCTGGAGGCGCTCTACCAGGACCTGTCGCGCAACCGCGACGAGTGGCAGCTCGCCGAGATCGAGCAGGTGCTCGCCATCGCGCAGCAGCAGCTGCAGCTCGCCGGCAACGTGCGCGCGGCGCTGCTCGCGCTCGAGCTCGCGGAAGCGCGCCTCGCGCGCTCGGACCGGCCGCAGTTCGCGCCGGTCCGCCGCGCCCTCGCCCGCGACATCGAGCGCCTGAAGTCGCTGCCCGCCCTCGACGCGGCCGCGCTGAGCGCCAGGATCGACGGCCTGGTCGCCGCGGTGGACTCGCTGCCGCTCGCCTTCGAAGAGCGCGCCCAGCGCGACGGGGCGCGCAAGGAAGCCGCGCCGGAAGCCGGCTTCCTCTCGCGGCTGGGCAGCGAGGTGTGGAACGAGCTGCGCCAGCTGGTGGTGGTGCGCCGCATCGACGGGTCGGAGCCGCCGCTGCTGCCGCCGACGCAGGCGTACTTCGTGCGCGAGAACCTGCGCCTGCGCCTGCTCAACGCCAGGCTGTCGCTGCTCGCGCGCGACGAAGCCGGCTACCGCGCCGACCTGCGCGCTTCGCAGGCCTGGATCCAGCGCTACTTCGACGCCAAGTCCAAGCCGGCGGCCGACGCGCTCGCGCAGCTGAAGACGCTCCTCGGCACCTCGCTCAGCTTCGAGATGCCCAGCATCTCCGAGAGCCTGGAGGCGGTGCGCGGCTTCAAGTTCCGCCGCGAGCGCAAGCCGGGATGAGGTCGCTGTTCTGGCTGCTGGCGGTGTTCGCCGCCGCCGTCGCGCTGGTCGTCGTCGGCCGCCTCGACGCCGGCTACGTCATCGCCGTCATCCCGCCCTGGCGCATCGAGGCGTCGCTGCTCGCCGTGGCGATCGCCGGCCTGCTCGCCTTCGTCCTGCTCTACGTCGCGGCGCGGCTGCTCGGGCATGCGGTCGGGCTGCCCGCCACGGTCGGCGCGTTCCGGGCGCGACGCCGGCGCGAGCGCGCGCACGCCGCGCTGGCCCAGGCGCTGCAGTCCTACTACGAGGGGCGCTACGCGCGCGCGGAGAAGCATGCCACCGTCGCCTTCGAGACGGGCCCGGTGCCGGGGGTCGCGGCGCTGCTCGCGGCGCGCGCGGCGCACCAGAGGCGCGACTTCGAGCGGCGCGACCGCTGGCTCGAGCGCGCCGACGCCGCCGGCGACAGGCTGCAGACCGCGCGCCTGGGGAGCCGCGCGGAGCTCGCGCTGGAGGAGCGCGACTTCGCCGGCGCGCGCGAGGCGCTGCGCAGCCTGGAAGACCGCGGCGCCAAGCACATCGCCACCACGCGCATGCTGCTGCGCGCCGAGCGCGGCACCGGCGCCTGGGACGAGGTGCTGCGGCTCGCCGACCAGCTCGGCAAGCACGACGCCATCTCGCCGGCAGTCGCCGACGAGTACAAGGTGCAGGCGATGGTCGAGCTGCTCGCCCGCTCGGCCGACGACGCCGGCGCCTTCGAGCGGCGCTGGCGCGCCATCCCGGCGCGCGCGCAGGTGCAGCCGCGGCTCGCCGCCGCCGGCGCGCGCCACGCCACCGCGCTCGGCCGCGCGCCGCTCGCGCGCGACATCCTCGACAAGGCGCTCGCCGCCGAGTGGACCCCGCAGCTCGTCGCGCTCTACGGCGAGCTGCCGGCGCAGATGGACGCGGCGGCGCGCGCCGCCGCGGCGCGCACGCGCATCGAGCGCGCCGAGCGCTGGCTGCTCGAGCGCGAGCGCGACCCCGAGCTGCTGGCCGCGCTCGGCCGGCTGTGCGCCCAGGCGGAGCTGTGGGGCAAGGCGAAGAGCTTCCTCGAGGCGAGCCTGTCGTTCGAGCCCACGCGCACCGCGCACCTCGAGCTGGCGCGGCTCTCCGAGCGCCTCGGGCAGAACGAGGACGCGCAGCGCCACTACCGCCGCGCCGCCGAGCTCACCTAAGACCCGAAATCAGGGACAGACCACGTTTTTCGTCAACCGACGCGGGGGCCGGTCGTTGACTGTACATGCCTCGTCGCGCTCGCATAATGCCCGGTGGTCTGCCCGTGCATGTCGTTCAGCGCGGGAACAACCGCGCAGCTTGCTTCTTTGCCGAGCAGGATCGCGACTTCTATCTGTTCCATCTCTCGCGTTTGCTTCCGCGAACCGGTTGCGCTCTCCACGCCTACTGTCTGATGACCAACCACGTCCATCTGCTGCTCACGCCAGCGGAGCCCGCAGGCTGCGCCCGGTTAATGAAGCACCTCGGTCAGCTGCATACGCAATACGTCAATCGTCACTACGGGCGAAGCGGCACGTTGTGGGAGGGCAGATTCAAGTCCTGCATAGTGCAGAGCGAGGGATATCTCCTGTCTTGCTACCGCTACATCGAGCTCAATCCCGTCCGCGCCAGACTGTGCAGGCATGCGCGGAACTACCCGTGGTCAAGTTACAAGGAGAACGCCGGCGAGTCGGCCCGTGTGCTGGTCACACCGCACGAGGAATATAGGCGCCTCGGCGGAACATCCGCCTATGCAGCGCTATTCGGCTACGAGTTGGACAGTGCCCGCATCGAGGAAATTCGCTCCGCAACCAACGGCAACTTCGCGCTTGGCGATGCTTCGTTCAAGCGCGCGCTCGCAGCTGCCTTGGGCAGACGGGTCGAGCGAGGCAGTCCGGGCAGGCCGCCGCTTGCGCAGGGAAAACGTGGTCTGTCCCTGATTTGAGCCTCGGAAAAGCCCGTCCACAGGCGCAAAATCGGTACGATCGTACCGATTCTAGAAAAACGTGGTCTGTCCCTGTTTCTAGGGTTTCAGGTTCTTCAGGTTGAGCGCCACCATTTGCAGCTGCTTCTCGAGCGCCTCGTGGCCCTTGCCGTCCAGCCAGCCGAGCGCGGCGATGACCGCGCTCGCCAGCGGCGCCGCCGCTTTCGTTTCGACATTCTCGAGCAGGGCGACCAGCTCGAGCAGGTTCGCCCCGCGCGCCGTGTTGCGCACGTGGACGAGCCGCTCGTCGATCGCAGCGCGGTCGAGGTTGGTCGGCCAGCGGATGGTCTCGTTCTCGTTCACGCGAGCCAGTCCCGCGGGCGCAGGAAGTCGCTGTAGAGGCGCGCCTCGGGCGAGCCCGGCTCGGGCTTCCAGTCGTAGCGCCATGCGGCGCGCGGCGGCAGCGACATCAGGATCGACTCGGTGCGCCCGCCCGACTGCAGGCCGAACAGCGTGCCGCGATCGTAGACCAGGTTGAACTCGACGTAGCGGCCGCGCCGGTAGGCCTGGAAAGCTCTTTCCCTCTCGCCGTACGGCTGGTCCTTGCGCCGCTTCACGATCGGCAGGTAGGCGTCGAGGAAATGCTCGCCGACGGATTTCGCCAGCTCAAAGGAGCCGTTCTCGGCGAAGTCGTCGAAGAAAATGCCGCCGATGCCGCGCGGCTCGCCGCGGTGCTTCAGGTAGAAGTACTCGTCGCACCACTTCTTGAAACGCGGGTAATGCTCGCCGACCGCTTTCCGGCAGGTGGCATGGAAATGGCGGGCATCCTCTTCAAAGGCGTAGTAGGGCGTCAGGTCCATGCCGCCGCCGAACCACCAGACATCGCCGGTCGAGAAGAATCGCACATTCAGGTGGACCGTCGGGCAGTACGGGTTGCGCGGATGCAGCACCAGCGAAACGCCCATCGCCTCGTACGGCTGCCCGGCGAGCTGCGGGCGGGCCGCCGTGGCCGACGGCGGCAGCTGCTTGCCCAGCACGCGCGACAGGTTCACGCCGCCGCGCTCGAAGACGCCGCCCTCCTCGAGGATGCGCGAGAGCCCGCCGCCGCCCTCGGCGCGCTGCCACGCGTCGCTGCGGAAGCGCTCGCCGTCGAGCGCCTCGAGCGCCGTGACGATCCTTTCCTGCAGCGCCCTGAGCTCGTCATGGACCGCCTGCGCGTTCATCGCTTCTTCAGCGCGCGCGCGCCGATGTCGCGCCGGAACTGCGCGCCGTCGAAGCGGATGCGCTCGATCGCCGCATAGGCGCGCGTGCGCGCCATCTTCACCGAGTCGCCGAGCGCGGTCACGCAGAGCACGCGCCCGCCGTTGGCGAGCACGCTCTTGCCCTCGAGGCGCGTGCCGGCGTGGAAGACGCGGCAGTCCTCCGCCGGCTTGGGCAGCCCCTCGATGCGGTCGCCGCGGCGCGGCGCCTCGGGGTAGCCGTGCGCGGCGAGCACCACGCCGAGCGCGGAGCGCCGGTCCCAGCCGGCCTCGGCGCGCTCCAGCCTGCCGGCGAGGGCGCGCTCGATCAGCTCCACCAGGTCGGACTTCAGGCGCAGCAGGATCGGCTGCGTCTCCGGGTCGCCGAGCCGGCAGTTGAACTCCAGCGTCTTCGGGTTGCCGGCGCGGTCGATCATCAGGCCGGCGTAGAGGAAGCCGACGTAGGGCGCGCCCTCGGCGGCCATGCCCTGCACGG
>JBQTJF010000010.1:0-23861 GCA_052387375.1 Betaproteobacteria bacterium | reverse complement strand
CACCTTCTCCGCCACGTCCTTGAACTTCGGGTCGAAGTCGTGGATGGTGCGGAACACGCTCTCTGCCTTGTTGAACTGGCGCTTCCTCTCGAAGTCGAGCGCCAGGTTGTAGAGCGTGTCGGCGAGCGCCGCCGACATCGGCACCTGGCGGAACTTGTCCCAGGCGAGGTCGAGCTGCCCCTGCCCCTGGTAGGCGAGCCCGAGCATGCGGTTCGACTCGGCCGAGCTCTCGTCGGACTTCTGCTTCGCCGCCTCGGTGACGATGAAGCGCTTGGAGACGAGCGCGGCGTGGCCGAAGAGCAGCAGCGTCGCCGGCAGCATCAGCTGCAGCCAGAGGCCGGCGCCGACCATGAGCGCGAAGTGCGCGACGACGAGCGTGGCGAACATCGCCCCCGACACGACCAGCGCCGGCCCGGCCTGCAGGCGCGGCAGCACGGCGATGATGTAGGCGGCGAGGAGCAGGATGATGCCCAGCTCCGCCCAAGGCGCCCACGCGGGCGCGACGAAGAAGTGCTCCTGAAGTAGCGACGACACCGTGTGCGCCTGCAGAGTGACTGCCGGCATTGCCGGGTCCACCGGGGTAACAAACACGTTGCTAACGCCTGGGGCTGTGGGACCGATCAGTACGATCTTGTCGCGATACTTCTCGGCGGGGATCTTGTCCGTATGAACGTCAAAGAACGAATCCTCCGGGATGGCCCTTTGCTTATCGCGATCCGGGTAGAAATAGGTGAACATGCGCGCCTGCGGGTCCGTGGTCGCGCGCAGACTGCCAATCTGGATCGCCTCACCGGGCCTGATCTGAATGTCCTTTGGCCCCAAGTTCAAGCTCCGAGCCACGATCATCACTGCGAGCGAAGGGTAGTACTCGTCGTAGTACGTAGCGGCAAGCGCTTCGGTGCGGATTGCACCGTCTACATCCAGAGCAGCATTGAGGTGACCTATAGACGCGGCCGCACTTCCCAAGCTGTCGATAATGGAAATTGCAAGGGAATTGGTCTGCAGCGGTAGCTCGTCACTACCGGCCGTTATGGCAACGGCGTTTCTTCGGATGAACTCGGGCAACGCCTTGTCCGGCTTGCCCCTGGGGATCCCGAACTCAAAAAGAATCGGCAGAACGACGTTCTTGGCCGCTGAAAAACTGTTCGCCAGACGCCGATCGGTATCGAACTCCTCCTCGGCGTCCTTTAGCAGCGCCAAGACGTTCCCGCCTGCCGGAGAAGGCTGCGTTGCCGCCGCCTCCCCCGATGGCGTGCTAGCCGCCTCGAGAAGCTTACTAATCGTCTGATTGATCTTCTGATTCTCCGGCTCGGAGAAGAAGACCGTGTAAGCCACTACCTTCGCGTTTGCCTTTGCAAGCTTATCGACCATCTTCGCGTGGACGTCGCGAGGCCACGGCCAACGCCCGATGTTGTCGATACTTTGCTTATCGATGGAAATGACCGCGATCTTGTCTGACGGGGTACGGGCCGTGGCCTTTACCCCCAGGTCGTAGGCCTTGCGCTCGAGGCTAGGGATCAGCTCGCTCGAGCGGCTGAAGATGGCGACCAGCACCACCACGCCCACCCCGAGAAACCAGTCCGACCTCCAGAAAGCGGGTTTCATGCCGCGGCTCGCGCCTCCCCCTTTTGCTTGTTCCGCGCCTTGCGCAAGCGCGCCCCGAAAAATTTTACGCTACGGCTCGGGGCCGTAGGGAATTTGCTGCTACGCAGCAATCATGCCCGGCCGGATCGCCCCGGAGGAGAGCAGCTCGGCGGCTGCGACTTTTTTCCCGTCGCCGAGCTTGGCGCGCAGCACCTCGATGCGCCCGCCCTGCGCGGTGAGCTGGAAGCTCTGGGCGCCGGCTTCCACCACCTCGCCGATCTTGCCTTTGACCGCGCCGAAGGTGCGCACCGGGTGCCTGCGGGCATCGAAGATCTGTAATTCCTTCCCCTCGAGCGTGGTCCAGGCGCCCGGCGCCGGGTTGCAGCCGCGGATGGTGTTGTAGACGAAGGCGACGTGGTTGGCCCAGTTGAGGCGCGCCTCGGCCTTGCGGCACCAGCCCTCGTAGGTGGCCTTTGACTCGTCCTGCACCACCTCCCGGTGTTTGTTATGAATCACTAGATCGGCTGCTTCGAGCATCGCTTTCACGCCCATCAGGAACAAGCGGTCGAAGTACACCGTGCCCAGCGTGTCGTCCGGGCCGATCTCGGTCTCCTTCTGCAGGATCACCGGGCCCTCGTCGAGGCCGTCGGTGGGGCGGAAGATGCTGAGGCCGGTGCGCGTGTCGCCGCGGATGATCGGCCAGTTGACCGAAGAGGGCCCGCGGTACTTCGGCAGCAGCGACGGGTGATACTGGATGGTGCCGTGCCTCGGGATCTTGACGAAGTCCTGCGGCGCGAACTGCAGCACGAACGCCATGATGCCCAGCTCGACGTCCAGGCCTTGCATGGCTTTTCTCGCCGCCTCGCTCTTCAGCGAGGGAAACTGAAACACCGGGACCCGCCTCTCCTCCGCGGCCGCCTTGAGCGCGTCGGGCCGCGCGCCGGGCTTCTCCGGCGCGCAAAACACGCCCGCCACCTGGTCGCCGCGCGCGAGGAAGGCCTCGAGCACCGCCTTGCCGAAGTCCTGCTGGCCGACGATGGCGATCTTCACGCGGCCTTCTTCGGCGGGACGGAGAATGCGCCCGCGCCTCTCAGCTTGGCGATTTTTTCTTCTTCATAACCCAAGACTTCGCGAAGCACCTCGTCGGTGTGCTCGCCCAGCGTCGGGGAGCGCTTGATGGCCGCCGGCGAATCGGAGAGCTTGATCGGCATGCCGACGTTCCACCACTTGCCGCGCTGCGGATGGTCGAGCTCGACCCACATGTCGCGGCCGCGCACGTGCTCGTCGTTGGCCAGGTCCTCGGTGCCCATGACCGGCCCGCAGGGCACGTCGAGGGGATTGAGAAGCGCCATGAACTCGCGCTTGGTGGTGTTCCTGGCGAAATCCGTGATGATCTGCCACATCTCGTTCTGGTTCTTCCTCCTGTCGGCGATCTTGGCGAAGCGCGGGTCATTCTTGAGCTTCTCGCCCCCGATCAGGCTGGCCAGGTCCTCCCACACGGCTTCCTGCACCACGACGTAGAGCCAGTCGTTCGGCCCGTGCGGCTTGCAGTGGATGGCGTTGCCGAGCTGGCCGCCGCCGGAGTCGTTGCCGGCACGCGGCACGCCGCCCATGCCTTGCCGTGTTTCAACAGAGAACTCACTTAGGGGCCCCCTGGTAAGGCGCTGATGGTCCCGGAACTTGACGCGGCAGAGGTTCATGACGCCGTCCATCATCGCCACCTCGACGTACTGGCCCTTGCCGGTGCGCTCGGCCTGACGCAGCGCCGCGAGCAGGCCGATGGCGAGGTGCAGGCCGGTGCCGGTGTCGCCGATCTGCGCGCCGGTGACAAAAGGAGGCCCCTCCGGTAGGCCTGTCGTGCTCATCGCCCCGCCCATCGCCTGGGCCACGTTCTCGTAGGCCTTGAAGTCGGCGTAGGGGCCGCTGGAGCCGAAGCCCTTGATCGAGCCCATGACGATCTTCGGGTTGATGGCGCGGATCTTCTCCCACGGGAAGCCGAAGCGCTCGAGCACGCCCGGGCCGAAGTTCTCCATGACGATGTCGCACTTCTTCAGCAGGTCGACGAACACCTGCTTGCCCGCCTCGGTCTTCATGTTGACCGTGATCGAGCGCTTGTTGCAGTTGAGCATCGTGAAGTACAGGCTGTCGGCATTCGGCACGTCGCGCAGCTGGCCGCGCGTCGCGTCGCCCTGCGGGTTCTCGAACTTGATCACGTCGGCGCCGAGCCAGGCGAGGAGCTGCGAGCAGGTCGGCCCCGCCTGCACGTGCGACATGTCCAGAATGCGGACTCCCTTCAGAGCTTCCATTACTTTTTCTTCCCTGCGGTCGGATTGAGGCTGGTGATGCGGCCGCTTTCCGTGCCGGCGGCCTCGTCGATCACGGCGTTGATGAGCGTCGGACGGCGCGAGCGGATCGCCTCTTCCATGTGCCGGCGCAGCTCGGCCGGGGTCGTGGCGTGCGCGCCGGCGCCGCCGAACGCCTCCATCAGCTTGTCGTAGCGCGCCCCTTTCACGAACACCGTCGGCGCCGGGTCGCGGCCGCTCGGATCGACGTCCGTGCCCTTGTAGACGCCGTTGTTGTTCATGACGACGATGCACACGGGCAGGTTGTAGCGGCAGATCGTCTCGACCTCCATGCCGGAGAAGCCGAAAGCGCTATCGCCCTCGATCGCGATCACCTGCTGCTTCGTCGTCGCCGCGGCGGCGACGCAGTAGCCCATGCCGATGCCCATGATGCCCCAGGTGCCGACGTCGATGCGCTTCCTCGGCTGGTACATGTCGACGATGCTGCGCGTGAAGTCGAGCGCGTTGGCGCCCTCGTTGACGAACATCGCCTCGGGATTGGCCTTGACGATGTCGCGCACCACGGCGAGCGCGCTGTGGAAGTTCATCGGCGAAGGATTCTTCGCCAGCGTCTCGGCCATCTTGGCGACGTTGGCCGACTTCTTCTCGTTGATCGCGTTCAGCCACTCGGCCGGCGGCTTCGCCCACCCGGATTCGATTTCACTCAGGAAAGCAGAAACACAGGAACCGATGTCGCCGACCACCGGCGCGTCGATGCGCACGTTGCTGTCGGCCTCCTGCGGCGAGATGTCGACCTGTACGAACTTCTGCCCGCCCCAGTCCTTGTGCCCCTTGCCGCCCCAGGTCTTGCCCTTGCCGTGCGAGAGCAGCCAGTTGAGGCGCGCGCCGATCAGCATCACCACGTCCGCGCCGGGCAGCACGAAGGAGCGGGCGGCCGAGGCGCACTGCTCGTGCGTGTCGGGCAGCAGCCCCTTGGCCATGGACATCGGCAGATAGGGGATGCCGGTTCTTTCGATCAAGGCCTTGATGTCCGCATCCGCCTGGGCATAGGCGGCGCCTTTGCCGAGAATGATCAATGGCTTTTTGGCAGAACGAAGCAAGTCCAGCGCACGCTTGACAGCTTCCGGGGACGGTATCTGCCGGGGTGCCGGGTCCACCACCTTGATCAGGGAATTCTTGCCAGCAGCGGAGTCGATGGACTGGGCGAAGAGCTTCGCCGGCAGGTCGAGGTAGACGCCGCCCGGGCGTCCCGAGACGGCGGCGCGGATGGCGCGCGCGACGCCCACGCCGATGTCCTCGGCGTGCAGCACGCGGTAGGCGGCCTTGGCGAGCGGCTTGGCGATGGCGAGCTGGTCCATCTCCTCGTAGTCGCCCTGCTGCAGGTCGACGATCTCGCGCTCGCTCGAGCCGCTGATGAGGATCATCGGGAAGCAGTTGGTGGTGGCGTGCGCGAGCGCGTTGAGCCCGTTCAGGAAGCCCGGCGCGGACACCGTGAGGCAGATGCCGGGCTTCTGCGTCAGGAAGCCGGCGATCGAGGCGGCGTAGCCGGCGTTCTGCTCGTGGCGGAACGACAGCACGCGCAGCCCGGAGGCCTGCGCCCGGCGCGTCAGATCCGTGATCGGGATCCCGGGCAGGCCGTAGATCGTGTCGATGCCGTTGAGCTTCAGGGCATCGATGACCAGCTGAAAGCCGTCGGTGAGCTGCGTTTGCGCTTCGCTGGCGACTTGGGCTTCGACGGTACCCATGCGGTGGCTCCTATGAGGGACCGCTATGGTAAGAATCGCCCCCTGCGCCCGGCCTTGACTGAGGTCAAGGGTCTAAAATCCAAGCCCCCGATGACAGCGCTGCCTTCGCACCCGCAACGCGCCAGCATCCGCCTGCAGCTGCGGCAGAACCAGCTGCTGCAGCCGTTGAGCGACGCACAATGGGCCGAGCTCGAGCCCCTGCTCGCCATCGCCGAATACCGCAAGGGCGACCCCCTGGTGCGGCAGGGGGACGAGGAGATGGAGCAGTTCTTCATCCTCGAAGGCATGCTGAAGCGCGTCGTTTCCAATCCCGAGGGCCGCGAGATGATCCTGCGCTTCGCGGCGGAGACCGAGATGGACACGTCCTACGCCGCCTGGCGCCTGCGCACGCCGGTGCCCTACTCGATCGTCGCGGTGACCAAGGTGCGCACCGCCGAGCTGCCGATGCCGCTGTGGGCGGAGTTCCTGGACAGGCACGCCGGGCTGAAGTCCGAGTTCGAGTACGAAGTGATGAAGCTGATGTCGGAGGTGATGGCGCACACCATCACGCTGCACCTGCTCGATGCGCCCGGGCGCCTGGCGCGCTTCCAGAGGAAGCACCCCGAGCTCGCCGGCCGCATCCCTAAGAAGGAGCTCGCAGCCTACCTGAATCTGACGCCGGAGACGCTCTCGCGCCTCAAGCAGAAGCTCGGCGCCATCTAGCGAGCAGCCAGGCCGCCGTCGGCCAGAAGAGCAGCACCAGCCCGAGCAGCGTCATGCCCCCGACCAGCTTGTTCGCGAAGAAGATGCCCAGGCCGCCCTGCGACATGATCATCGCCTGGCGGAACGACGCCTCGGCCTGGTCGCCGAGCACGATGGCAAGCACCATCGGCGCGAGCGGGTAGCCCAGCTTGCGGAAGGCGTAGCCGGCGACGCCGAACACGACGACCATCCAGACGTCGAAGATGGCGTTGTTCACGGTGTAGCCGCCGATGGCGCAGATCACGAGGATGATCGGCGCGATCACCGGGAAGGGGATGCGCAGGATGGCGGCGAACAGCGGCACGCAGGTCAGCACCACGATCAGCCCGGCGAGGTTGCCGAGGTACATGCTGGCGATCAGGCCCCAGACGAAGTCCTTCTGCTCGACGAACAGCAGCGGGCCCGGCTGCAGGCCCCAGATCATCAGGCCGCCGAGCAGCACCGCGGCGGTGGGCGAGCCCGGCACGCCGAGCGTGAGCATCGGCAGCAGCGCGCTCGTGCCGGCGGCGTTGTTCGCCACTTCCGGCGCCACCACGCCCTCGATCTTGCCCGTGCCGAACTGCTCGCCGTCCTTCGAGAAGCGGCGCGCCACGCCGTAGCTCATGAACGACGCCGGCGTCGCGCCGCCGGGCACCACGCCCATGAAGCAGCCGATCGCCGACGAGCGCAGCGAGGTCAGCCAGTAGCGCGGCAGCTCCTTCCAGGTCTGCCACACCACGCGCGGGTCGATCTTCGCCTTGGCGCCGCGAAAGGCGAGCCCCTCCTCCATGCTGAGGAGGATCTCGCCGATGCCGAACAGGCCGATCACCGCGACCAGGAAGTTGAAGCCGTTGAGCAGCAGCATCGAGCCGAAATTGAAGCGCAGCGTGCCGGTGACGGTATCGGTGCCGACCGAAGCGAGCGCGAAGCCGAGCATCATCGCCGCCAGCGTCTTGAATACCGGCTCCTTGCTGGTGCCGATGAAGGCGCAGAAGGTGAGGAAGTACACCGCGAAGAACTCCGGCGGGCCGAAGGCGAGCGCGAACTCGGCGATGGTCGGCGAGACGAAGGTGATCATCACCACCGCCACCAGGGCGCCGAAGAAGGAGGCGGTGAAGGACGCCGTGAGCGCCTCGCCGGCGCGCCCCTGCTGCGCCATGGGATAGCCGTCGAAGGTGGTCGCCACCGACCAGGGCTCGCCGGGGATGTTGAACAGGATCGAGGTAATCGCGCCGCCGAAGAGCGCCCCCCAGTAGATGCAGGAGAGCAGGATGATCGCCGTGGTGGCGCCGCCCGGCGTCGCCGCCAGCGTGAAGGTGAGCGGCAGCAGGATCGCCACGCCGTTCGCCCCGCCCAGGCCGGGCAGCACGCCGATCACCACGCCGAGCACGATGCCGACGAACATGAACAGCAGGTTCTTCCAGGTCAGCGCGACCGCGAAGCCCTGCGCGAGCGACTGCAGCTCGTCCATCGCCTAGCCCACGCCCAGCCAGCGCTCGAGCGGTCCCTTGGGCAGCGGCACGAGGAACCAGATCTCGAACAGCACGAACAGCACCACGCCGGTGGCGACGCTCGAGGCCGCCGCCTTCCACCAGCGGTAGCCGCCGAGCCGGTGCATGAAGTAGGCCGTGAACGCGGTCGCGGCGACATACAGCCCGGTCCAGGGAATGACGGCGACGAAGACGGCCGAGGGCACCAGCACCGAGAGCACCAGCTTCAGCTGGCCGACCTGCACGAAGCTGCGGTTCGCCTCCGGCCGGATGCGCAGGCCGGCCAGCGCGTTGACCGCGCATGCCGCGATCAGGATCAGCGCGATGTAGAAAGGGAAGTACCCGGTCTGCGGGCCATCGGCGACCCAGCGCGCGCCGATGCGCCACGCGTCGAAGGCGATCAGCGCGCCGAGCGCCATGATGACGAGCGCCACGCCGACTTCCGCGCTCTTGCGCCGCAGCGCCGGGCGTTCGCCGGGCTCAGTCGACATCGTTTCCCCCCTCGCACCCCAAAAAAAGGCCCGGCTCTTGCCGGGCCCCGTTCTCTACCGACCGGATTACTTGGCGATGAACCCGGCCGCCTTCATCAGCGAGACATGGCGCGCTTCCTCCTTCGCCACCCAGGCCTCGTATTCCTTGCCCTTGAGGCGGCTCAGGTTGAAGGCGCCCTGCTCCATCAGGTGCTTCCACTCGGGCGTCTCGAAGATCTTGGCGAACAGGCCCTGGTAGTAGGCGACGTGCTCCTGGCTCACCTTCGGCGGCATGAAGATGCCGCGCAGCATCAGGTAGTCGATGTTGAGCCCGCCTTCCTTGCAGGTCGGGATGTCGGCCCAGGACATCTTGTCGGTGACCTTTTCCTTGTAGGGGAGGCGCTTGTTCTCGAACACGCACAGCGGCCTCAGCTTGCCCGACTTCCAGTGCGCCACCGCCTCGATCGGGTTGTTGACCGTCGAGTCGACGTGGCCGCCGACGAGCTGCGTCGCCACCGCGCCGCCGCCCTTGAACGGGACGTAGGTGAACCTGGCGCCGGTCGCCTGCTCGATCGCCACGGTGATGATCTGGTCCTCCTGCTTGGCGCCGGTGCCCGCCATCTTCATCTTGCCCGGGCCGGCCTTCTTCACCGCCTCGACGTAGTCCTTGGCGTTCTTGTAGGGCTTGTCTGCCTGCACCCAGAGCACGAAGTTGTCGAGCGCCAGCATCTGCACCGGGGTGAGGTCGCGCCAGTTGAACGGCGTGTTGGTGGCGAGCGGCGTGGTGAACAGGTTCGACAGCGTGATGATGATCTTGTGCGGCTCGCCCGCGGAGCCCTTCACGTCGAGGAAGCCCTCCGCGCCGGCGCCGCCCGAGCGGTTGATCGGCAGGATCGCCACCTTGGCGAGGTTGTGCTTCGCGACGATGCCCTGGATGGCGCGCGCCATCTGGTCAGCGCCGCCGCCGGTGCCCGCGGGGACGATGAACTCGATGTTGCGGCTCGGCTCCCAGGCGAGGGCCGCGAGCGGCATGCTGAATGCCGCTACTGCTACTGCAAGAGCTAGTTGCCTTTTCATCCGATCCTCCTCCTCGAGGTTTGACCCTCTGATTGTCGTAACACCGGTGCCCGCGCCGCCTTGACTGCGGTCAAGTCTCCGGCCGCTCCGCGGCGGCCGCTTGCGTCGCCGCGGCCGCCTCCTTGCGGCGGGCGAACCATTTGCCCGCCGCGACGACAATGACCGCGCCGACCGCCCCGGCCGCAAGCTCCAGGCTCAGGCCGGCGACGCGCGGCTTGCCGTCGGCATCGAAGTCTACGCCAAGGCCCCCCAGCCAGTCTTTCAGCGCCGGGTCGGTGACCAGCATCTCGCCGGCGACGAAGCCGAGCAGGCCGCCGCCGATGGTGATGATCACCGGCCAGCGCTCCATGAGGTGCAGGAGCAGGGTCGAGCCGAAGATCACCAGCGGGATGGAGATGGCGAGGCCGAGGATGAGCAGCGTCAGGCTGCCCTGCGCCGCGGCGGCCACGGCGATGACGTTGTCGATGCTCATCCCCAGGACGGCGATGAGGATGGTCTTGATGGCGGCGATCAGGTTCTCGCTCGCGTCGACGTTCTCGGTGTCCTCCTCGGGGATGAGCAGCTTGACGCCGATCCAGAAGAGCAGCAGCGAGCCCACCAGCTTCAGCCACGGCAGGGTGAGCAGCGCCACGGCGAAGATGGTGAGGATGATGCGCATCAGCACCGCCGCGCCCGAGCCCCACAGCACCGCGGCCTTCTGCTGCTTCGCCGGCAGCGAGCGCGCCGCGAGCGCGATGACCACCGCGTTGTCCCCGGAGAGGACGATGTTGACGCCGATGATTTTCAGCAGGCCGATCCAGAAGGCCTGCGTCAGGAGCTCCTCGAACATCGAGGAATTCTAAAACAGCCCCACGACCTTGCCATCGACGAGATCGATCCTGTTCGCCGAGGGCGCCTTCGGCAGGCCCGGCATGGTCATGATGTCGCCGCAGATCATCACCACGAACTCGGCGCCGGCGGCGAGCCGCACCTCGCGCACGTTGACCGTGTAGCCCGAAGGCGCGGCGCGCATGCCGGCGTCGGCGGAGAACGAGTACTGCGTCTTCGCCACGCACACCGGGTAGTGGCCGTAGCCTTGCTCTTGTAACTTCTGGATCTGCGCGCGCACCTTGGCGTCGGCGCTGATGCCGGAGGCGCGGTAGACCTTTTTCGCGATCTTCTCCATCTTTTCCCACAGCGGATCGGCGTCCTCGTAGACGAAGCCGGGGCGCGAGGGCCGGTCGCAGAGCTCGACGACGATGCGCGCGAGCTCGGCCGCGCCCTTGCCGCCGTCGCCCCAGTGCGTGGCCATGACGAAGGGCACGCCGAGGGCCTTCACCTTCGACTTGACGAGCTCGATCTCTGCCGGCGTGTCGTGGTTGAAGCGGTTGAACGACACGACGCAGGGCATGCCGTACACCTTGGCGACGTTCTCGACGTGGCGCTCGAGGTTGACCAGGCCCTTCTCCAGCGCCGCCAGGTTCTCCTTCCCCACCTCCTTGACGTCGACGCCGCCGTGGTACTTGAGCGCGCGGATGGTGGCGACGATCACGGTGGCGTTCGGCCGCAGCCCGCTCTTGCGGCACTTGATGTCGAGGAACTTCTCCGCGCCCAGGTCGGCGCCGAAGCCCGCCTCGGTGACCACGTATTCGGCGAGCTTGAGCGCGCTGCCGGTGGCGATCACCGAGTTGCAGCCGTGCGCGATGTTGGCGAAGGGGCCGCCGTGGATGAAGGCGGGGTTGTTCTCCAGCGTCTGCACCAAGTTGGGGGCGAGCGCGTCCTTGAGCAGCACCGTCATCGCCCCATGGGCGTTGAGCTGGCTGGCGGTCACCGGCTTCTGGTCGCGCGTATAGCCAACCACGATGTTGCCCAGGCGCTTTTTCAGGTCCTCGAGCGAGGTGGCGAGGCAGAAGATCGCCATCACCTCGGAGGCGACGACGATGTCGAAGCCGTCCTCGCGCGGGTAGCCGTTGGCGGTGCCGCCGAGCGACACGACGATGTCGCGCAGCGCGCGGTCGTTCATGTCCATGACGCGCCGCCACTGGATGCGCCGCACGTCGACGCCGAGCTCGTTGCCGTGGTGGATGTGGTTGTCGAGCATCGCCGCGAGCAGGTTGTTGGCCAGGCCGATGGCGGAGAAATCGCCGGTGAAGTGCAGGTTGATGTCCTCCATCGGTACCACCTGCGCGTAGCCGCCGCCGGCGGCGCCGCCCTTCACGCCGAACACCGGTCCGAGCGAGGGCTCGCGCAGGCAGATCAGCGCCCTCTTGCCGATGTGGTTGAGGGCGTCGCCCAGGCCCACGGTGGTGGTGGTCTTGCCCTCGCCCGCCGGCGTCGGCGTCATGGCGGTGACCAGGACCAGCTTGCCGTCCTGGCGGCCCTTGAGCGAGTCGAGGTAGCGGAGCGAGACCTTGGCCTTGTAGTGGCCGTAGGGCTCGAGGTGCTCCTCGCCGATGCCGAGCTTCTCCTTGGCGACTGCGCTGATGCGCTGCAGCTTCGCAGCCTGGGCGATCTCGATGTCCGACGGCATGGCGGGCGGCTCCTCGAAACGGAAGCCGCGATTCTGCTGGTCAGCCGGCCCGGCGGGCCTTGACTGAAGTCAATGGAAGCGGGGACGGAGCTCGTCGCCCGGGCGCGTCCGGTAGGCGACGTCGCGCACGCCCGGCACCGCGGCCGCCACCTCGACGAAGGCGAGCATCTCGTCGGTGCTGCCGGCCCCCGAGAGCGTCACCCGCCCGCCCGCGGCATCGACCCGCACCGGCGCCGCGCGCGTCTCCGGCGAGCGGCGCAGCGCGGCGCGCACCCGCGCCGCGAGCGCGAGGTCGGCGAGCCTGGCGCGCGAGGCCTCGGTCTCGGAGAAGCGCGGCGAGCGCACCAGCCCGAGCACTTCCGCGACGCACTCCTCCACCGCGACGCGCTTGGTGTTGAGCACCAGGTCGTAGTGCTCGGAGTGCGTCCAGTCGAGGTCGAAGTGGCGCTTCATGATCGCGCCGTGCGCCTCGTCGTTGACGCGGATCTCGTCGGCGACGCGCGCGTCGTCGTCGGAGCCCAGGCGCTCCATCATGCGCTGCTTGCGCAGCTCGAAGGGCGCGCAGACGCGCACGCACACCGCGTGCGGCACCTCGCGCAGCAGGTGCGTCGCCCCCCAGCCGCGGATCACCGCGCCGACGCCCTTGGCGGCGACGCCGAAGATCTCGTCGGCGGTGAAGATCGACAGGCTGGTCTTGTCGGCGGTGAGCTGCTCGAGGAAGCCGGCGCTGCCGTCGAGCAGGCGGATGACGTGGCTCTTGCGCACGCGCATCCTGTCGGCGAGCTGGTCGATCACCTCCGTGTAGACGACCGGCAGGCCGAGCGCCTCGCCGAGCCCCGCGGCGACGTCCTTGCCGAGCGAGCCCATCTCGCGCGTGATGGCGATGATCGGCATACTCCCTCCCCGACTCCGGTTACCGGCAGACCGCTAGCCGTGCAACTCGGCCAGTGTACGCCCTTTGCCGTAGCCCGGGTCGCCCGGGCGCGCCCCGCCCGCGCTCACCCGCACCGCGCAGTACTTGAACTCCGGGATCTTGCCGAAGGGGTCGAGCACCGGGTTGGTGAGCAGGTTGGCCGCCGCCTCGTAGTAGGCGAAGGGGATGAACACCGCGCCGCGCGGCGTGCCGGCGTCGGCCCGCGCGTAGAGCGAGATCCTGCCGCGCCGGGACTCCACGGTCACGATCTTTCCGGCTGCGCTGCCCAATTCGTCCAGGTCTAGCGGGTGCAGCGACGCCACCGGCTCGGGCTCGATCGCGTCGAGCACGCCGGAGCGCCGCGTCATCGCGCCGGTGTGCCAGTGCTCGAGCTGCCGGCCGGTGATGAGCACCATCGGGTAGTCGCGGTCGGGGCGCTCGGCGGCGGGGATGAGGTCGGCGGGCACGAACTTGCCGCGCCCGGTGGCGGTCGGAAAGTGCGACTGGAACACCACCGGCTGGCCGGGATCGCCCTCGTTCTCGCACGGATAGGTCACCGAGGAGTCGCGCTCCAGGCGCTCCCAGGTGATGCCCTTGATCGAGTCCATGCAGCCGCGCATTTCCTCAAAGACGTCCCTGGGATGGGAATACGTCCATGGCAACCCCAATCCCTTGGCGATCTCGACGATGATCCACAGGTCCTCGCGCGCTTCGCCCGGCGGCAGCAGCGCCTTGCGGCCGAGCTGCACCATGCGGTCGGTGTTGGTCACCGTGCCGTCCTTCTCCGGCCAGGCGGTGGCGGGCAGCACCACGTCGGCGAGGTAGGCGGTCTCGGTGAGGAAGATGTCCTGCACGACCAGATGCTCGAGCTTCGCCATCGCCGCGCGCGCGTGCTCGACGTCGGGGTCGGACATCGCCGGGTTCTCGCCCATGATGACCATGCCCTTGATGGCTCCGTCGTAGGCCGCGTTCATGATCTCGACCACCGTCAGGCCGGGCTTCTTGTCGAGCGGCCTGCCCCAGAGCTTCTCGAAGCGCAGGTTGGCCTCGTCGGCGTCCACGCGCTGGTAGTCGGGGTACATCATCGGGATGAGGCCCGAGTCGGAGGCCCCCTGCACGTTGTTCTGCCCGCGCAGCGGGTGCAGCCCCGTTCCCGGCCGGCCGATCTGCCCGGTCATCAGCGTGAGCGCGATCAGGCAGCGCGCGTTGTCGGTGCCGTGCACGTGCTGGCTGATGCCCATGCCCCACAGGATCATCGAGCCCTTCGAGGTGGCGAACAGCCGCGCCACCTCGCGGATCGTCGGCGCCGGGATGCCGCACACCGGCGCCATCGCCTCCGGCGAAAAGCCCCTGGAGTTTTCCTTCAGGGCCTCGAAGCCACTCGTTCTATCAGCAACGAACTTCTTATCAACCAGGTCCTCTTCGATGATCGTATGGATCATGGCGTTGAGGAGCGCCACGTCGGTGTCGGGCTTGAACTGCAGGTAATGCGTGGCGTGGCGCGCCAGCTCGGTGCGCCGCGGGTCGGCGACGATCAGCTTCACGCCGCGCTCGGCGGCGTTCTTCATCCAGGTCGCCGCCACCGGGTGGTTCGAGGCCGGGTTGGCGCCGATCAGGAACACCACCTCGGCGCGCAGCACGTCGTTCACCTGGTTCGACACCGCGCCCGAGCCGACGCCCTCGAGCAGCGCCGCCACCGACGAGGCGTGGCACAGGCGCGTGCAGTGGTCGACGTTGTTCGTGCCGAAGCCGGTGCGCACCAGCTTCTGGAAGAGGTACGCCTCCTCGTTGGAGCCCTTCGCCGAGCCGAAGCCGGCGAGCGCGTAGCGGTCCTGATCTCGAATTTTCCGTAAACCACCCGCTGCAAGATCCAGAGCTTCTTCCCACGTCGCCTCGCGGAACACCCCGGACCAGTTGCCCGGGTCGACCTTGAAGTCCGCCGATTTGCCCACGCCTTTTTTCCGGATGAGCGGCTTGGTCAGCCGGTGCGGATGGTGCGCGTAGTCGAAGCCGTAGCGCCCCTTCACGCACAGGCGGCCCTGGTTCGCCGGGCCGTCCTTGCCGTTCACGAACAGGATCTTGTTGTCCTTGACATGGTAGGTGAGCAGGCACCCCACGCCGCAGAACGGGCAGACCGAGTCGACCGTCTTGTCGGCCTTCTGCAGCGCCGCGCCGCGCGCCGGCGCGAGCGCGCCGGTCGGGCAGGCCTGCACGCACTCGCCGCAGGCGACGCAGGTCGACTCGCCCATCGGGTCGTCGAAGTCGAATACCGGCACCGAGCGGTCGCCGCGGTAGGCGTAGCCGATGACGTCGTTCACCTGCACCTCGCGGCAGGCGCGCACGCAGCGCGTGCACTGGATGCAGGCATCCAGATTGACCGCAATGGCCGGGTGGGACAGATCGGCCTTTACCGGAGCGCGTTTTTTGAATCTGGGCTTTGCGACCCCCATCCGCTTTGCCCATTTTGCGAGCTTGTTCTCGAGCGTGTACTCCCGCTCCGGCATGTCGCAGAGGAGGAGCTCGAGCACCATCTTCTGCGAGGCGAGCGCGCGCGGAGAGTTGGTGGTGACCTCCATGCCCGGGGTGGGGTAGCGGCAGCACGAGGGGGCGAGCGTGCGCTCGCCCTTGATCTCGACCACGCAGGCGCGGCAGTTGCCGTCCGAACTCTGGTTGCCGCCGTGGCACAGGTGCGGGATGGCGACGCCGTGCTTCTTCGCGGTGCGGATGATCGGCTCGTCGGGGCGCCCGACCACCGTCTCCCCATTGAGCTTGAACTCGATGGGCATCATCGCCAGCTGCTGGTTCGTTGCTCTTTCCATGTTGTCAGGCCGATAAAAAGCGAGGCAAGTTGAAAATCAACAATCAGCAGATCTCGTCGCCGAAGTATTTCATTACGCTTAAGGCGGGATTGGGCGCCGCCTGCCCGAGGCCGCAGATCGATGCATCCATCATCACCTGTGAGAGTTCCTGCAGCAGCGGCTGGTTCCATCTCGCCTCTTCCATGAGCGTCACCGCCTTGCCGGTGCCGACGCGGCAGGGCGTGCACTTGCCGCAGGACTCGTCGTGGAAGAACTTCATCAGATTGCGCGCAGCATCACTCGCTCTATCTCTATCAGATAAAACGACAATTGCAGCCGAGCCGATGAAGCAGCCGTGCGGCTGCAGTGTATCGAAGTCGAGCGGGATGTCGCCCTTGGACGCGGGCAGGATGCCGCCCGATGCCCCGCCCGGCAGGTACGCGTAGAACTCGTGCCCGTCGAGCATGCCGCCGCAATACTCGTCAATCAATTCGACGACCGTGATCCCCGCAGGAGCGAGGTGAACCCCCGGCTTCTTCACCCTTCCGGAGACCGAGAACGAGCGCAGGCCCTTGCGGCCGTTGCGGCCCTGCGCAGCGAACCACTGCGGCCCCTTCTCGACGATCTCGCGCACCCAGTACACCGTCTCCATGTTGTGCTCGAGCGTGGGACGGCCGAAGAGGCCCACCTGCGCGACGTACGGCGGGCGCAGGCGCGGCATGCCGCGCTTGCCCTCGATCGATTCGATCATCGCCGACTCCTCGCCGCAGATGTACGCGCCGGCGCCGCGGCGCAGATGGATGGGCGGCAACGGACATGGTTTTTCCGTCCGTAGTTTTCTTAGTTCCTTCTCCAGGATCGCGCGGCAACCCGCATATTCATCACGCAGGTAGATCCAGATCTCGCTCACGCCGGCGGCCCAGGCGGCGACCAGCATGCCCTCGAGGAAGCGGTGCGGGTCGCGCTCGAGGTACCAGCGGTCCTTGAAGGTGCCGGGCTCGCCCTCGTCGATGTTGACCGCCATCAGGCGCGGCTCGGGCTCGGCGGCGACCAGGCGCCACTTGCGCCCCGCCGGGAAGCCGGCGCCGCCCAGCCCGCGCAGCCCCGAGTCCTCCATGATCTTGGTGATGTCCTCGCGCTTGTGCCTGCCGGCGAGGCAGTCGGCGATCAGCTTGTAGCCGCCGAGCTTCTTGTATCGGTCGAAGTCGATGTATCGGGGTTTGTCCGGCGCCGTCCTTTTCTGCGAAACGGCTTCCTTTACGGCGTCCAGCGTGGCGTTGCCGATGGGGTTCTGTCCCACGATCACCGCCGGCGCGACCTCGCAGCGTCCCACGCACGGAGCAGGTATGACGCGAACATCCTTTCCGAAAGACAGCTTCTTCAGAAGCGTCTGAGCTCCTGCGAGCTCGCAGGCGATGGAGTCGCAGACGCGCACGGTGAGCCTCGGCGGCGCCTGCTCGCCCTCCTTCACCACCTCGAAGTGGTGGTAGAAGGTCGCCACCTCGTAGACCTCAGTGAGCGCAAGGCGCATCTCCTCGGCGAGCGCCGCGAGGTGCGCCGCCGGCAGGTGGCCGAAGCGGTCGTTCAGCTTGTGCAGGTGCTCGATCAGCAGGTCGGCGCGCCGCGGCGCCTCGCCCAGGAGCGCGCGCACCTCCGCGAGGGCCCTGGGATCGACGGCGCGGCCCTTGGGGATCGGGCGGAATTTGCCTTTCATCGAGGCCGTTATTATCGGCCAGCGGCGCTCGGGCGTTTCTTGACTGCGGTCAAGCTAAACTGCGGCCCATGGAACATCGACTGCTTGGCCGCACCGGCGTGCGGGTCTCCCGCCTGTGCTTCGGCACCATGTCCTTCGGCGGCGATGCCGACGCCAGCGAGTCGGCGAAGATGTACCGCGCCTGCCGCGAGCTCGGCATCAACTTCTTCGACTGCGCCGACCAGTACAACAAGGGACGCTCGGAAGAGATCCTCGGCGAGCTCGCGCGCGGCCACCGCGACGAAATCGTCATCACCACCAAGTGCTTCAACCCGTCCGGGCCCGACCTCAACGCGCGCGGCAACTCGCGCCGGCACATCACGCGCGCCCTCGAGGCGAGCCTGAAGCGCCTCGCCACCGACCGCGTCGAGGTGCTGTTCCTGCACCAGACCGACCCGCTCACGCCGATCGAGGAGTCCTTGCGCGCGCTGGAGGACCTGGCGCGCGCCGGCAAGGTGCTCTACCCGGGCCTGTCCAACCACTCGGCGTGGATGACGCAGCAGGCGCTGGGGATGCAGGAGCTGCGCGGCTGGGCGCGCCTGCAGGTGATCCAGCCGATGTACAACCTCGTCAAGCGCCAGGCCGAGGTGGAAATCCTGCCGATGGCCGCGGCGAACGGCGTCGCGGTGACGCCGTACTCGCCGGCGGGCGGTGGCCTGCTGTCGGGCAAGTACGTCAACAAAGAGGCCGGAAGATTGACCACCAATAAGATGTACACCGCGCGCTACGGCGAGGCCTGGATGCACGAGGTGGCGGCGAAGTTCGCCGGCTTCTGCAGGGAGCGCGGCATGCACCCGGTGAGCGCGGCGGTGGCCTGGGTGGCCGCGCATCCCGCGGTCACCGCGCCGGTCATCGGCGCGCGCAACATGGGCCAGCTGCAGGCTTCGCTCGAGGCGCTGAAGATCGACATGACGCCGGCGCTGCGCGAGGAGATCGGCGCGCTCTCGCGCACCCCGCCGCCGGCAACCGACCGCTCGGAGGAGGCGCAGAAGGCATAGGCATGTGCAGAGCGCTCCTCTATCTGGGGCAGCCGGTGCTGCTGGACAACCTGCTCTTCCAGCCCGACTCGGCGCTGGTGCGCCAGAGCTACATGCCGAAGATGCTGGACCTGCTCAACCTCGCCGGCTTCGGCCTGCGCGCCTGGGACCCGGACTCGCACGCGCCGCGCCAGCCCTTCTTCTACGGCTCGCCCTCGCTGCCGGTGTTCGACCGCAACCTGAAGAACCTCGCCGAGAAGGTGCGCGCCGCCTGCGTGCTCGGGCACGTGCGCGGCGTCGCCTACTCGACCGCGGTCGACATCTCGCTGCAGAACGTGCACCCGTTCCAGTTCGAGGGCCTGCCCTGGGCGCTGGCGCACAACGGCGACCTCGCCGGCATGGAAGAGATGAAGCCGCTCCTCGCGAAGGAGATTTCCGCCAAGCTGCTTTCCCGCATCCGCGGCACGACCGACAGCGAATGGATCTATGCGCTGTTCGTCTCCCAGCTTCGGGACCCGGCGCGCGAAGCCGAGGAAGGCGAGGTCTTCGACGCGCTGGAGAAGACGCTCGGCATCCTGCGCCGCGCGCGCGCGCAGCTCGGCATCGACGTGTCGTCCTCGGTCAACCTCTTCATCGCCAACGGCAGCCAGCTCGCGGCGCTGCGCTACTGCCTGGACTTCGGCCGCTATCGCACCGAGGACCCCGCCAGGGTGCACGAGGCCAACCTGAGCTTCCTCTCGCTCTGGTACACGCTCGGCCGCGACTACGGCCTGCACGACGGGGAATGGAAGATGAGCGGCGGCGCCGAGCGCGCCGACTCGATCCTGGTCGCCTCCGAGCCGCTGACGCGCGACACCTCGTCGTGGGTCGAGCTGCCCGAGTACGGCGCGCTCTTCGCCGAGCTGCGCGACGGCCGGCCGCGCGTGTCGTTGCGCCTCCTCGACTAACAAGGCCTTGGTAGGAAGCCCGGGGGTAACTCGGAGTTACCGCCTGTGTCGTTAGCACCTACTAACATAATTCGCCATTTAGTTAACTTAGCTTTTGGGCGACATTTTCGAGGATCAGCGGCCGTTAGTTACCGGAGGGTCTGGCGCGCGCAATTTACTTTGCATTCCTGATCTCCGAAGTGCATCCGTTTTCCGACGGGAACGGCCGAGTCTCGAGACTTGTAATGAATGCTGAACTCTCGCGGACAGGAGAGGCGCGGATCATCATTCCCACGCTATTTCACGAGGAATACGTGGACTGCCAACGTCAGCTTTCCCGCCACAACCATCCTGATGGGCATATGAGAGCTCTCACCCTCATACAGGCGTGGACGGTGGCGTTTGACTATTCCGATATCGATGCGCTCATTGGTAGCGTAAAGATGACGAATGCCCTCGAGCGATCGAGGACACAATTCAAACTGACGATGCCGGACGGATCATCGCTCGGTGGCGGGCACCGCGTCGCGTGAATCTTGGGCAAGCGCTCGGCTGACCCGAATCAAGGACAGGCAGCGTTTTCCAGGCAGGCGATACGCGAAGCGCAACATGGAATGGGTACGATCGTACCCATTTTTGGCCAGCCACCGCCCGTTTCCAAGGCCGGCAGCGCGGACAGCCGTGGTCCGCCTCTGTTTCGCTCGGCTCGTCTTGGACTAGTTTTCCTTGACGCTGAAGCGTCCGGGGCCGATGAGCGCCAGCGCCAGGGCGGTGAAGAGGAAGAAGGCCTGCAGCTCGAGCGCCCAGGCGCCGCCGCGGCCGAGCGTGAAGAGGTCGCTCTGGTGCGCGAGGGTGATCGCCGCCAGCATGTTCAGGACGATCACGAGCGCGCCGACGCGCGCGTACCAGCCGATCACCACCAGCAGCGGCGCGACGATCTCGCCGACGTACGCGCCGTACGCGATGAAGCCCGGCAGGCCGAGGCCCTGCAGCATGCCCGAGATGCCGCTCACGCCGCTGAAGATCTTCGCCACGCCGTGGAAGAGCAGCAGGACGCCGAGCGTGAGCCGCAGCACCAGCTTGCCGATGTCCTCCGTCTGGAACGCCCTCATGTGGTCCTCCCTTCCACGATCTGACTGCTGCGCGCAGCCTCCAAGGCCTGTCCTTCCTCGTGCGCGCCGCGCAGGCGCGCGGCGGCGATGAGGCGCGTGAGCTGGTTGTTGGTGCGGGCGAGCGAGCGCAGCAGGCTCGCGTGGATGGCGTGCTGCAGGCTCACCGAGGCGCCGGAGCCGCCGGGGTAGTGCCGCAGGAAGTCGGCCGCCGGAATGGCGAGCAGGCACGCCGGCTCGCGCACGCGCGCCGCGGCGCCGTGCGGCGCGCCTTCGAGCACCGCCAGGTAGCCGATCAGCTCGCCGGGACCTGCCAGCGCCACGCGCCTTTCAAGATGTTCGAGTCGGGACAAGACCTCCACTGCCCCGCGCACGACGAGAAAGCACTCGTCGGCTGCCTCACCCTGCCGGAAAAGCGCCGCGCCGCGCGCCGCCTCGAAGGCGCGCGCCGGCGCGACGAGCGCCTCGATCTCGTAGTCGTCGAAGCCCGCGAAAAAGGGCAGCAGGGGAAGGAAGCGGCGCCACGCGAATGAAACCTCGCTTTCGACCAGCTGCTGCGTTTCCTGCGGCGGGCGGTCTTCCGCCGCCGGGTGCTCGCGCACGCGCGCGTTGAGTGCGCGCAGCTTCGCCGCCAGCGCGCGCGTGACCTCGCGCTGCATCTCGAGCGCCGCCGGCTCGCGGCTCGCCACCAGGGCGCGGAAGTCGTCGCGGCCGACGAACCAGCCCTCGACGGCGGTGCGCGCCACCACGCTCGCCGAGCACACGCCGCGCTCGATGAGCGCCATCTCGCCGAACATGTCGCCGGCGCCGAGCTCCGCCACGGCGAGGGTGCCGCCGCCGGGCAAGCCGATCCGCGCTTCCACGATTCCATTCCTCAGGAAAAAGGCACCTTTCGAAGCCTCGCCCTGGCGCACCAGGCGCGCGCCGGCGTCGAAGCGCACCGGCCGCGCGATCGAAACGAGCTTCTCCCTCGGAAAGGCCATGGCTCGGCGAGTGTACACTCGGGCCGCTGTGCAGACGGTAGCCCCCCCTTCGGTCGACCCGAACAAGCTCCTTTCCGTCGTCTCGGAAGTCGCGCGCGAGGCGCGCCCGAACTTCCAGGCCTACGTCTCGCTCGACAGCTCGCTCGAGCGCGACCTCGGCCTCGACAGCCTGGCGCGCGTCGAGCTGGTGCTGCGCCTGGAGCGCGAGTTCGGCGCCAGCCTGCCCGAGCAGGCGCTCGCCTCGAGCGAGACGCCGCGCGACCTGCTGCGCTTCCTGCTCGCCGCCGCGGGCGCCGCGCCCGCGGCAGCCGACCGCTCGGTGGCGAGCCTCGCGCAGGCCGAGGGCGTGCGCGCGCCCGACCACGCGCAATCGCTCACCGAGGCGCTCGAGCACCACGTCGAGCGCCAGCCCGAGCGCCTGACCGTCTTCCTCTACGAGGGCGAGAAGGAAGCGCCGCTCACCTACCGCGACCTCTGGCAGGGGGCCATAGCCTACGCGGCGCGGCTCGCCGACGCCGGCGTCACGCCCGGCAAGACCGTGGCGATCATGCTGCCCACCTCGCGCGAGTACCTGTTCTGCTTCTACGGCACGCTGCTCGCCGGCGGCATCCCGGTGCCGCTTTATCCGCCGGCGCGGCTGGCGACGATCGAGGACCACATGACGCGGCACGTCGGCGTGCTGAAGAGCGCCGGCGCGACCATCATGGTGACCATCCCGGAGGCGAAGCCGCTGGCGTGGCTGCTGCGGGCGCAGGTCGAGTCATTGCGCGCGGTGCTTGTACCCGCGGATTTCCCGGCAAAGGGTGAGTCTTTCACGCCGGTAAAAGCAACTTCCGGGCAGATCGGCTTCCTGCAGTACACCTCGGGAAGCACCGGCAACCCGAAGGGCGTGGTGCTCACCCACGCCAATCTGCTCGCCAACGTGCGCGCCATGGGGCGCGCGGCGCGCGCCACCACCGCCGACGTGTTCGTGAGCTGGCTGCCGCTCTACCACGACATGGGGCTGATCGGCGGCTGCTTCGCCACCATGTTCCTCGGCTTCCCGGTGGTGCTGATGTCGCCGCTCGCGTTCCTGTCGCGCCCGAGCCATTGGCTGCGCGCCATTCACCGGCGCCGCGGCACCATCTCCGGCGGCCCGAACTTCGCCTACGAGCTGTGCCTGCGGCGCATCCCGGAGCACGAGCTCGAGGGCCTGGACCTCTCCTCGTGGCGCTTCGCCTTCAACGGCGCCGAACCGGTCAGCCCGGACACGATGGTGCAGTTTGAAAAGCGCTTTTCCGGTTTCGGTCTTCGGAAGAACGTCATGTCTCCGGTGTACGGCCTCGCCGAATGCTCGGTCGGGCTCGCCTTCACGCCGCCCGGTGAGCCCTGGCACATGGACCTGCTCGACCGCGAGGTGTTCGCGAGCACCGGCGAGGCGCGCCTCGCGCGCGAGGACGACCCCTCGCCGCTCAAGGTGGTGGGCTGCGGCCGCGTCATCCCCGAGCACGACGTGCGCGTCGTCGACGCCGCGGCGCTCGAGCTGCCCGACCGGCAGGAGGGCCAGCTGCAGTTCCGCGGCCCTTCGACCACCTCCGGCTACTACCGCAATCCCGAGGCGACCAGGACGCTCTTCGACGGCGAATGGCTCAATTCCGGCGACCGCGCCTACCTCGCCGAGGGCATGCTGTTCATCACCGGCCGCGAGAAGGACATCATCATCCGCGGCGGGCGCAACATCAGCCCCTACGAGCTCGAGGAGGCGGTGGGCGACGTGCCCGGCATCCGGCGCGGCTGCGTCGCGGTGTTCGGCTCGCTGGACGCGCCCTCCGGCACCGAGCGCGTGGTGGTGCTCGCCGAGACGCGCGAGCGCGACCCCTCGACGCACGAAGGCCTGAAGAAGCGCATCAACGAGCTCGCCATCGGCTTCATCGGCGCGCCGGTCGACGACATCGTGCTCGCCCCGCCGCATACCGTGCCGAAGACCTCGAGCGGCAAGATCCGCCGCGTCGCGGCGCGCGAGTACTACGAGCGCGGCCCCGCCGCGGTGCAGGGGCAGGCGGTGTGGTGGCAGCTCACCCGCCTCGCGCTGGCGAGCGTGCGGCCGCAGCTGCGCCGCGGCTGGCGCGTCGCGCTCGGCCTCCTCTACGCCGGATGGGCATGGCTGCTGTTCGGTCTTCTTTTCGCATCCGTGCTCGTGGTTTCTGCGGTGGCACCGGGCCGGGTTGCCTGGAGCTTCACCGGCGCCTGCGCGCGGCTCTTCTTCCGCGCGCTACGCATCCCCGTGGCGGTGCGCGGCACGGAGAACCTGCCCGCCGCCGGCGCCTACGTCATCGCCGCCAACCACACCAGCTACCTCGACGGGGCGGTGCTGCTGGCGGCGCTGGGCTGGCGCAACTACGCCTTCGTCGCCAAGCGCGAGCTCGCCGCCAACCCGCTGACCCGCGCGTTCCTCAGGGGGATCGGCGTCGAGTTCGTCGAGCGCTTCGACGTGGCGAAGAGCGCCGAGCACGCCGACGAGCTGG
>JBQTJF010000009.1:0-32974 GCA_052387375.1 Betaproteobacteria bacterium | reverse complement strand
TGGCGCTGGAAGACGGCAGCGTGCTCACCGAGGCGCCGGTGATCATGCAGTACCTCGCCGACCGGAAGCCCGACTCGGGACTCGCGCCCAGGGCAGGCTCGATGGAGCGCTATCGCCTGCAGGAGTGAGTGGCTCAACTTCATCACCTCCGAGCTGCACAAGGGCATGGGCAACTTCTTCAACCCGGCGCTCACCGAAGAGTGGCGCAAGGCCGTCACCGACCGTCTTTCGATCCGGATGGACTGGCTGGCGAAGCAGCTCGAGGGCAGGCAATACCTGATGGGCGACAAGTTCAGCGTGGCCGACGCCTACCTCTTCACGATCCTCAACTGGGCGGCGCCGTCGAAGTTCGACCTGAGCAAGTGGCCGGTGCTCCAGGCGTACCACAAGCGCGTCGCGTCGCGGCCCAAGGTGCAGGAAGCCCTGAAGGCCGAAGGGCTGATCAAGTAGCCTCTACATCACAAGTAGCCTCTAAAGCTAAAGGACGCGGGCACGGCGCGCGTCCTTCAGCATCGCCCGGCGCACCGCGGGCGGCAGCGTGTCGGCGAAGATAACGTCCACCGGGACCCCGTAGGGCTGCGCCGCGGCCGCCGCGGCCGAGCTGACCTCGCTCCACTTCTTTCCCGGATAGGAAACGATCAGCAGGTCGAGATCGGACTCCGGCCGCACGCCGCCGTAAGCGAGAGAGCCGACCACCAGGGCGCGAGCCCCTTCCCGGGCGAGCGCGGCCTCGCAGGCCCGCGCGGCCTGCCGCAGGACGCTCGCGCGCGCGCGCGGCGGACGGCCGGCGGCAGTGCGCCGGATCGCCGCGCCCGCCGGAATGGCCCAGCGCCCGCCCACGCGAAACGCGCCCGCGACCTTTCCGGCCGCGAGGAGCTGGCGCACCCGCTGCGCGGAAAGCCGGCGGGCGCGCGCGAACTGGGCCGAAGAGACGATCGCGGACATGCCGCGATTATTCTAAACCCCTAGCGCAACCGCAAGATGTTCCGCCGGTGCCGGCCGCCTCAGAGCTTCTTCAGCAGATCGAGGACCTCGCCGGGCTCGGCCGGCTTGGCGAGGAAGCGATCGAAGCCCGTCATCCCGGCACGCAGCTTCGTCGATTCGTGGGGCCAGGCGCTGATGGCGATCAGCACCGGGCGGGTGCTTTCCGGATGCCGGCTGAAGACGCGCGCCGCCTCATACCCGCCAGCTTCGGCATGCGGATGTCGAGCAGGGCGATGTTCGGCCGGAACGTCGCCGCCGCCTCGATGGCTTCGCGCCCGTCGTATGCCGTTCAAGGCCTGAGCGCGGGGCTCGTTCCTCGAAGCATGTCGAACGGCAGGATCTTGAACCCCTTGCGCCCACGCGTGCGCAAGGCCCGGAAGTGGCGCTCGTCGAGCGTCAGCACGTCCCGCGTCCGATGCCGCTCCGCGAGGACCACGAGCGATGCGTCCGCCAGGCCGATGCGCAAGTCCGCATACCGCTCGAGCACGTTTTTTGCCGCCGCGATGTCTGACGGGCCGAACGGCTCGAGCTGATAGGCGCCGCGCGCCACCTCGTCCAGCAGCGCCGCTTGCGCGGCGCGACCGATGTGCCGCGACAGGAGGTAATCGAGCTCGGCGAGCACGAATGGCGACAGCAGCAAAGGCGGCGGCGCTTTCGACAGCGCCGCCGCGCATTCGGCGTGATGGCGCTGCGCGGCGTCGATCGCGGCGAGCACCCCGCTCGTGTCGAGCAGGATCAGGCGTCGCCGAAGCCCGCCAGCGCTTCGTCCGCCCGCTCGGCCAGCCCCGGTTTGCGGCTATCGAACAGAGGCAGGCGCGGGCGCGGCGGCCGGGCCCCGGCGGTGAGCGCCTGGAGCGCCTCGCGGATCAGCTCGGCTTCGCTGCACCGGCGCGCCTTCGCGACTCGCGACATCGCGGCCTTCAGCTCCCGCGGCACGTAGACGGTGGTCTTCTGCATGCCATACATCCTACCATACGCACGTCGCCCCGGGCGCTACGGCTTCGCCGCCGCCTTCCTGCCCGCGCCGGGCTTCTGTTCCGGCCAGTAAAAGTTCGCGGCGAACGAGTAAGGCGGGAACATGTAGCGCTTCGCCGGCACCACCTTGGCCGCGTACTCGCGCTGCGACTCGTAGACCTTCTTGAAGCTCGGGTGCTTGGCGGCATGGCCGGCGGCCACCTCGTCCCAGGCCCTGAGCGAGGCGACCAGGATGTCGGCGGGGGTGCGGCGGATGCTGACGCCGTGCTTCCTGATCATCTCCTCGATGGCCTCGGCGTTCTGCTTCTGCCAGCGCGTGATCCAGGTGATGAAAGTGTCCTTGATCGCGGAGTCGACCGCCTCCTGCTGCTGCGGCGAGAAGCCCTTCCACACGTCGAGGTTGAGGCCGAACTCGCCGATGGAGTTGTTCTCGTGCATGCCGGGGGTGTAGTGGTACTTGAAGACGCCGGGCAGCCCGAGGCGCAGGTCCTCGATGCCGCCGACCCATTCGGCGCAGTCGATCACGCCGCGCTGCGCCGCCGGGACGATCTCGCCGCCGGGCATGTTGACCACCGCCTGGCCGAGCTTGGCGTAGACGTCGGCGTTCAAGCCGGTCTGGCGGCACTTCATGCCCTTCAGGTCGGCGACGCTCTTCAGCGGCTTCTTGAACCAGCCGAAGGCCTGGGGGCTGGAAGGATGCGCCGGCCACACGATGAGGTTGAGCTTGAGCTCCTTCTGGTAGAAATCGCGCCACATCTCGAGGCCGCCGCCCACGTAGAGCCAGCCGAGGAAGTCCATGTGGTCCATGCCGAACGGGCCGCCCGGAGGCCCGGCGAAGAGCGCCGCGGTCGGGCTTTTGCCGACCCAGTAGTAGGAGATGGAATGCCAGCCGTCGAGCACCTTCCGGCCGGTCGCGTCCAGCACCTCGAAGGGGGGCACGACCTGCCCGGCGGCGAGGGCTTCGACTTTGAGGGAGCCCTGCGTCAGCTTCTCGATGCGTTCGGCGAGGATACGGAGATGGTCCTGCAGCGTGAGGCTCGCCGGCCAGCTCGACTGCACCTTGAGCGATGTCGTCTGCGCCTGGACGGCGGTAACGGTGAACGCGGCGGCGATTGCGACGGCGACTGCCGCCGCTACTGGGATGGCGCGCTTGCCCATGGGCCCTCCTCCTGGTTGTAGTGCGCGCCTAGGGTACTCCTGTGGCGCGAGCTTGGGGCATGTGCCCCGCTCTGCGGCGCTGCAGAAACCAGACGAAGGAGACGAGCGCGAGCGCGGGGAGGTAGACCCAATGCTCCGAGGGGCGATCGGTCGGCACCTTGACCGCGGCGACCTTGAAGCCCTGCTCGAAGCCTGACTTGCGCGCGCGGCTGCCGAACCTGACCGCGGCGACCTGCACGTCGTTGCCGAGCTGCGTGATGGTGAGGCCGGCCTCGGCGAGGCGCTTGCGCCCGTCGCCGGGCGCGCCGAGCTGCACCGCTACGGTCTTGCGCACGTCCTCGCCCTCGATGGTCGTGCCCTCGATCAGCAGCACCAGGCGCTCGTTCGGCCCGAGCGCCTGCGCCACTTTGTAGATCTCCCTCGCCGGCACCTCGGTGTAGGGCGGCGCCATCCGGTCCATGAAGAAGTCGGGGCGGAAGAGCGCGAAGGTGGCGACGAGCAGCAGCACGATCTCCCACCACTTGCAGCGCGAGTGGAACCAGCCCAGCGTCGCCGCGGCGAACACCATCGAGGCGGCGGTGGCGGCGAGGAACACCAGCGCCACCTCGAACCAGCCGCGCACGTCGATGAGCAGCAGCATCGGGTTGAAGATGAAGACGAACGGCAGCACCGCGGTGCGCAGCGCGTACACCGCGCCCTGCAGGCCGGTGGCGATGGCGTCCTCGCCCGAGATCGCCGCCGCGGCGAAGGTGGCGAGCCCCACCGGCGGCGTGATGTCGCCCATGATGCCGTAGTAGAAGACGAAGAGGTGCACCGCGATGAGCGGGATCACCAGGTCCGACTGCGCGCCGAGCTCGACGATCACCGGCGCCATCAGCGTCGCCACCAGGATGTAGTTGGCGGTGGTCGGCACGCCCAGGCCGAGCACCAGGCAGACGAAGGCGGTGAAGAGCAGCATCGCCACCACGTTGCCCTGCGAGACGATCTCGACGAAGTCGGTCATGCGGAACCCGAGCCCGGTGAGCGTGATGCCGCCGACGATGATGCCGGCGGTGCCGGTGGCGATGGCGATGCCGGTCATGTTGCGCGCGCCGTCGTTGAGGCCGAAAACGACTTCCGAGAATCCTCTTGTCACTTCCTTAAAAGGGAAGGTCCTCGTCCGGAAGAAAACCGTCAGCGGGCGCTGCGTCACCATCAACAGGATGAGGATGAACGTCGCCCAGAAGGCCGAGAGCGCGGGGGAGAGCTCCTCGACCATCAGCGCCCAGATGAGCACGCCGATGGGGATGAGGAAGTGCACGCCCGCCTTCACAGTCGGCCAGGTCTCGGGGAGCACCGGGTCCTCGACGTCGATGTCCGCGGGCAAGTCCGGGCATTTCGCCGCGAGCCAGAGGCAGTACAGGTACAGCGCGGCGAGGAGCACGCCGAGGATCCACGGCGCCGCGGCGCCGAAGGCGTTCTTGGTCCCCTGGGCGACGAAGTAGATGACGCTGCAGGCGACGATCGTGCCGGAGACGCCCAGCCCCCAGGCGAGGAGCTTCTGCTGCGGCGTGCGCAGGCGCGCCGCGGCCATCGGCCTCAGGCCGAGCTTCACCGCCTCGAGGTGCACCATGTAGAAAAGCGCGATGTACGAGATGAGCGCCGGCAAGAAGGCGTGCTTGACGATGTCGGTGTAGGGAATGCCGACGTACTCGACCATCAGGAACGCGGCGGCGCCCATCACCGGCGGCATGATCTGGCCGTTCACGGAGGATGCCGTCTCGATGGCGCCCGCCTTCACGCCGCCGTAGCCGGCCTTGCTCATCAGCGGGATGGTGAAGATGCCGCCGGTGACGACGTTCGACACCGATGAGCCGGAGATCAGTCCGTTCAGGCCGGAGGACACCACCGCCACCTTGGCCGGCCCGCCGCGCAGGTGCCCGAGCGTCGCGAAGGACACCTGCATCATGTAGTTGCCCGCGCCGGCGCGGTCGAGGAGCGCGCCGAACAGCACGAAGATGAAGATGTAGCCCACCGAGACGCCGAGCGCGACGCCGAACACGCCCTCGGTGGTGAGCCACTGGTGCGAAAGCATGCGCTCCCAGGAGGCGCCCTTGTGCGCGATCACGTCGGGGAGCTGCTGGCCGCCCATGATGTAGGCGAGGAAGATGAGCGCGAGGATCGCCATCGGCAGGCCGACGGCGCGGCGCGTCGCCTCGAGCAGCAGCACGATGCCGAAAGAGGCGACGACGATGTCCTGCAGGATCGGGCGGCCGGGACGCGTCGCCAGCTCGCCGTAGAAGAGCAGGAAGTAGGCGCCGGCGAAGGCGCCGGCGGCGGCGAGCAGCCAGTCGTACCAGGGAATGCGGTTTCTCTGCTGCTTCAGGAATGGAAAGCAGAGAAAAGCCAGGAACATGCCGACGCCGAGGTGCAGCGACCTTGCCTCGGTGTCGTTCAGGATCGCCCAGCCGAACTCGAAGGGCAGCGGCGAGGCATACCAGAGCTGGAACAGCGACCACGCGACCGCGACCGCGAACACCAGCTTGCCGGCGAAGCCGCCGGCCGCCCTCCCCCCCGTGTCGGCGTCGGCGACGAGCTGCGCGAGCTCCGCCGACGGCTTTGTTATTTCACCCAGCCCTTTTCCTTGTAGTACTTCACCGCGCCATCATGCAGCGGCGCCGAGAGCCCGTCCTTGATCATGCTCTGCGGATCGAGGTTGGCGAGCGCCGGGTGCAGCTTCTTGAACTCGTCGAAGTTGTCGAACACGCCCTTCACCACCGCGTAGATGGTGTCGGCGGGGACCTTGGACGACGACACGAAGGTGGCGAGCACGCCGTAGGTCTGCGTCGGCTGGTCGTTCCCCGGGTACAGGCCGCCCGGGATGGTCGCCTTGGCGTAGTAGGGCTTCTCCTTCACCAGCTTGTCGACCGCCGGCCCGGTGACCGGGACGAGCCTGGCGCCGCACACCGTGGTCGGGTCCTGGATGTTCGCCGAGGGATGGCCGACCAGGTAGAAGAAGCCGTCGATCTTGCCGTCGCACAGCGCCGGCCCGTGCTCGTCGGCCTTGAGCTCGGAGGCGAGCGCGAAGTCGGAGAGCTTCCAGCCCATGGCGCCGATCAGCTCCTCGAGCGAGGCGCGCGTGCCCGAGCCCGGGTTGCCGACGTTGAAGCGCTTGCCCTTGAAGTCGGCGAAGCTCTTCACGTTCGCCTCCTTGCGCGCCACCACCGTCACCGGCTCCGGGTGCAGCGCGAACACCGCGCGCAGCTCCTTGAACGGGCCGTCCTTCTGGAACTGCGCCATGCCCTTGGTGGCGTTGAAGTGCACGTCGGACTGGGCGACGCCCATGTCGAGCTCGCCCGCCTTGATGGTGTTGATGTTGAACACCGAGCCGCCGGTCGATTCGACCGAGCAGCGGATGCCGTGCCTGGCGCGGTCCTTGTTGACCAGGCGGCAGATGGCGCCGCCCGCGGCGTAGTACACGCCGGTGACGCCGCCGGTGCCGATGGTGATGAACTTCTGCTGCGCGTGCACGGCGGGTGCCGCGCCGGCGAGCGCGAGCGCGGAAACGGCCGCCAGAGAAAGCTTCTTCATGTGGTTTCCTCCTCCAGGATGGTGATCGCCCTGCCTAGTTTATCCACTAGCTCGTCGAGTTGCTCTTCCTCGATGATGAAAGGGGGGGCGAGCAGCACGTGGTCCCCCCGGGCGCCGTCGATGGTCCCGCCCATGGGATAGCACATCAGCCCGGCCGCCAGGGCGGCGCGCTTGACCCGGGCGTGCATGCGCAGCTTCGGGTCGAAAGGCTTCTTGCTCGCCCGGTCCTCGACCAGCTCCAGCCCCCAGAACAGCCCCCGCCCGCGGATGTCGCCGACGTGGGGGTGATCCGCAAAGGCCGCTTTTAGCTTTTTCTCCAGGGAATTACCCAAAGGATCAACTCTGGCCAGCATCCCATCCTCGTGCAGCCGTTTCTGCACGGCCAGCGCGCCGGCGCAGGCCGCCGCATGGCCGATATAGGTGTGGCCGTGCTGGAAGAAGCCGCTGCCGCCCTGGATCGCCTCGGAGATGCGGCGGGAGACCATCACGGCACCAATCGGCTGGTAGCCCGCGCCGAGGCCCTTGGCGACGGCGACGAGATCCGGCACCACGCCCTCCTGCTCGAAGGCCCAGAGCGTCCCGGTGCGGCCCATGCCGCACATCACCTCGTCGAGGATGAGGAGGACGCCGTGCCGGTCGCAGATCTCGCGCACGCGCTTGAAGTAGCCCGGCACCGGCGGCACCGCGCCGAGCGTCGCGCCGGCGACGGTCTCGGCCACGAAGGCAATGACTTTGGAGGGTTGAAGTCTTTGGATTTCATGCTCGAGCTCGTCAGCGAGCCTTTGAGCATAGGAAGCGTCTGTTTCGCCGGGCTGCTTGTCCCGGTACGGATAGCAGGGCGAGACATGCGTCGCGCCGATGAGCAGCGGCTCGAACTGCCGGCGCCGCCACTGGTTGCCGCCGACGGCGAGCGCGCCGAGCGTGTTGCCGTGGTAGGACTGGCGCCGGCCGATGACGTGCGCGCGCTGCGGCTCGCCCTTCTCGACGAAGTACTGGCGCGCCAGCTTGAGCGCCGCCTCCATCGCCTCCGAGCCGCCGGAGACGACGTACACCGTGTCGAAGGACCGCGGCGCGCGCGCGATCAGCGCGTCGGCGAGCGCCTCCATCGGCTCGTTGGTGAAGAACGAGGTATGCGCGAACGGCAGGCTTTCGAGCTGGCGCTGGATGGCCTCGATCACCACGCGGTCGGAATGGCCGAGGCACGACACCGCCGCGCCGCCCGAGGCGTCGAGATAGCGCTTGCCGTCGCGGTCGAACAGATACGCGCCCTCGCCGCGCACGGCAACGGGATACTTCAGGCGCGGGTCGCGATGGAAGACGTGGGTCATGTGTTCAATATTACGAGCACTGCGAGTTCGGGGTCAGACCCCGATCTCTCCCCATCAGCGCGACTTCTTGAGGGCCGGGTTGAGGCGGTCGAGGTCGGCCTGCACCTGCGCGCGGCTCCTCTCGTAGACGATCTCGCGACCCATGACGCTGCCGGCGTAGGCGAGCTCGTTGCGCGTCGGCGAGAGCTCGCACTTCACGTTGTGCACGCCCTCGCCCAGCACCACCGTGATGCCCGAAGCGCGCTTCGACAGCACCACCACCTCCATCGTCTGGCCGGTGGCGGTGACGCGCACCGTGATTTTCTCGATATTCACGCGGCCGCGGGCCGCGCCGCGCCGCGCTCGGCGTCGATCAGCTTGCCCAGGGTGCGGCGGAAATGCGCGAGCGGCGCATCGGCGACGATGCCGTTCATCTTGAAGCCCGGATCGGCGTCGAGCACCTCCTGCTGGCCCTCGATGATGAACTTGTCCTCCAGGAAGCCCTCGATCAGGCTGCGGTTGAGCGAGAGCGCGATATTGGGGTCCTGCAGGTCGTAGTCGTGCAGGTAGTCCCAGAAGAAGTGCGTCGAGCGCTTCGTCTCCGGGGTGAAGAACTGGCAGTTGCGGTACTGCTTGGCGCCCTGCATGTTGCCTTTCTCGGCGCCCGAGCCCGCCGGGGAGAACAGCGTCTCCATGAAGAAGATGCCGGGCACGTACATGCGCGCGATGTTGCGCCGGTCCACTTTTCCGGCGCCTCTGTTTACCTTCTTATGAAAGGGCGGCGCGTCCGCGTCCATGTGCCAGCGCTCGACGCGGAAGCCGTCCTCGAGCCGCTCGATCGCGGTCGGCTTGGACTTGAAGGCGTACTCCTCCGAGCCGCCGAGGGTCTTGGTGTGCACGAAGGCGAGGTGCGCAAAGTCCGACAGGTTGTCGACGATGAGCAGGTAGTTCGCCTTGTAGTGCATGTAGTCGGGCTTGCCGCGCCAGTTGGGGTCGCGCAGGTACGGGAAGTCGAGGACCTTCGCCGGGTCGGCCTTCGCCGCGTCGCCCATCCAGATCCACACCAGGTGGTCGCGCTCGACCACGGGGTAGCTCCGCACGCCGAGCTTGGGCGGAATGTTGTCCTGGCCGGGAATCTGCACGCACTTGCCGCTCGGGTCGAACTTCAGGCCGTGGTACATGCAGCGCACGCAGTCGCCCTCGAGCCGCCCGTTGGAGAGCTTGGCGCCGCGGTGCGCGCAGCGGTTGTCGAGCGCCGCCACCTTGCCGCTCTCGCCCTTGTAGAGCACCACCGGCTTCTCGAGCAGGGTGCGCGCCAGCAGCTTGCCGTCGATCAGCTCGTGGTCCCAGGCGGCCACGTACCAGCAGTTCATGAGGAAAGCTTCGGTCTCGGCCGCCATATCAGTCCTATTTCGCCGTGATGTTGGGAATGAACAAGAGTAGCAAAAGCACGGCCAGCATGATCCAGTAGCGCCAGTTGGTCTTCGCCATGTGCTCGACGTTCTTCGCCGCCATGGCCTCGTACTGGCTCTTCAGGCCGCCGATGAGGCGGTTCTGCTCCTCGAGCAGCGCCTTGATCTCCTTCAGCAGCTCCTTCTCGTCCATCGCGCGCAGTCTACCGCCAGCGCGAGCGGGCGAGCCACCAGCCGCCGAAAGTGAGCGCGGCGAGCAGCCAGTAGAGCTCGCGCACCTCGCTCGCCGCCAGCAGCGCCGCCAGGGCGAGCGCCGCCGCGGCCCAGAAGAGAAGCTGCAGCGCCACGATGCGGCCGGGCGCCATCGTCATGCCGCGGCGCGGAACAGGTGCCAGTCGCCCGGCACGCCCTTGAGCGGCCGGCGGCCGCGGTCCTCGAAGCGAATGCCCGAGCCGGCGACGAGGTCGCGCACGGTGCTCGAGACGATCACCTCGCCCGCCGCGGCCTCCGCGGCCACGCGCGCGCCGATGTGCACGGCGATGCCGCCGACCTTCTCGCCGATGATCTCGACCTCGCCGGTGTGCACGCCCGCGCGCACCGCAAGGCCAAGCGCGGGCACGTCATCGTTGATGGCCTGCGCGCAGCGCACCGCGCGCGCCGGGCCGTCGAAGGTGGCGAGCAATCCATCGCCCGCGGTGTCCACCTCGCGGCCGCGGTAGCGCTCGAGATTGCGGCGCACCACGGCGTAGAAGTCCTGCAGCAGCTCGCGCCACCTGCGGTCGCCGATCTCGGCGGCGCGCTCGGTCGACTTCACGATGTCGGCGAACATCACAGTGGCGAGCACGCGGTCGACTTCCGCCGCATGGCGCGTGCCGGTGAGGAACTCCTCGATGTCGCCGGCGATGCGCTCGCCCTCGGTCGTCCAGGGCAAGTGATCGTCGCCGGGATACTCGATGAACCTCGCGCCGGGGATGCGCTCGGCGAGGAAGCGACCCCCGCCGACCGGAATGGTGATGTCGCCCGCGCGGTGCATGACGAGCGTCGGCACGCGGATCGCCGGGATCACGTGCCGGACGTCGATCTGCGCGTTCATCTGGCTGAGCAGGGCGGCGGTGCGGGGCGTTGCGCTGCGCACCAGGTAGCGCGTCCACCACTGCCGGTAACCCTCGTCGTTCGCGCGCGACGGGATGCGCGCTTCCAGCCCCACCGGCTGCGATCCCCAGCCTTCACGTACCTTATCCAGCAGCCCAGCCTGTTCCTTCTCCGAGCGCCCCCAGGGGTAATCCGGCGCGCTCAGCAGGCGCGCGAAGCCGCCGAAGCTTATGAAAGCCGAGGTGCGCTCGGGGTACGTCGCGGCGAAAAGCGCGCACATCGAGGCGCCTTCCGAGATGCCGAGGAGCGCGGCCTTGCGCGAGCCGACCGCGTCCATCACTGCGCGCACGTCGTCCATGCGCTGCTCGAGCGTCGGCAAATGCGCTTCGTCCACGCGGTCTGAGAGCCCGGTGCCGCGCTTGTCGAAGATGATGAGGCGCGAGAACGACGCCAGGCGCTCGAGGAACCGCGCCCACGACGGCTCGCTCCAGAACTCGTCGATGTTCGATACCCAGCCCATGACGAACACCAGGTCGCGCGGGCCGTCGCCGACCGCCTGGTAGGCGATGTTGACGTCGCCGCTCCTGGCGTAGCGGGTTTGCGGGGGTGCATGCACAGGTGCCTACCGTATACCATGTGCGCCGCAATGAGCGAACTCTGGTCCCTGACCGCGGCGCAGCTTCTCGACGGCTACCGCAGGCACGAATTTTCGCCGGTCGAGGTCGCCCGCGCGGTGCTGGGGCGCATGGAGGCGCTGAACCCGAAGTTCAATGCCTTCTGCCTTACTTCCAAAGAGATTGAGAGAGAAGCAAAAGCATCGGAATCGCGCTGGCTCTCGGGCCAGCCGCAGGGGCTGCTCGACGGCGTGCCGGTGTCGATCAAGGACCTGCTGCTCACCAAGGGCTGGCCGACGCTGCGCGGGTCGAGGGCGGTGGATCCCAAGGGGCCGTGGAACGACGACGCCCCGGCAGTGGCGAGGCTGCGCGAGCACGGAGCGCTGCTCGTCGGCAAGACCACCACGCCGGAGTTCGGCTGGAAGGGCGTCACCGACAGCGCGCTCGCCGGTGTCACCCGCAATCCGTGGGACCCGGCGAAGACGCCCGGCGGCTCCTCCGGCGGCGCCGCCGCCGCGCTTGCCGCCGGCATGGGCCCGCTCGCGGTCGGCACCGACGGCGGCGGCTCGATCCGCATCCCCTGCTCCTTCACCGGGCTTTTCGGCCTCAAGCCCTCCTTCGGCCGCGTGCCGGCCTGGCCGCTCTCGCCCTTCGGCACCGTGGCGCACGTCGGGCCGATGACGCGCAGCGTCGCCGACGCGGCGCTGATGCTGAACGTGCTCGCGCAGCCCGACGCGCGCGACTGGCACGCGCTGCCCTACGCGCCGCGCGACTGGCGCACCGGCCTCGAGCAGGGCGTCGGCGGCCTGCGCATCGCCTATTCGGCGGATCTCGGATATGCCAAGGTGGATGCGGAAGTCGCCTTGATCGTGAAAGCCGCCGTTTCGGTCTTTGCCGATCTTGGCGCGAAGGTCGAGGAGAAGCATCCGGGCTTCGAGAACCCCTCGGGCATCTTCCGCGTGCAGTGGTTCTCCGGTGCTGCTTTTCTCCTCAAGGGGATCAAGGAGCGCAAGCTGGTCGACCCCGGCCTGCAGGAAATCGCCGCCGAGGGCGAGAAGATCACCGCGCACGAGATCCTCGACATGCACCTGAAGCGCGGCGCGCTCGGGGCGCACATGAACCTCTTCCACCGCGACTACGACCTGCTGGTCACGCCGACGCTCGCGGTGCCTGCCTTCGAGGCCGGGCGCGAGTTCCCGCCCGGCGGCAGCCGCTGGACCGACTGGACGCCCTTCACCTACCCCTTCAACCTGACGCAGCAGCCGGCGGCGTCGATTCCCTGCGGCCTCACCAAGGCCGGGCTACCGGTCGGGCTGCACATCGTCGGGCCGAAGTACGCCGACGCGCTCGTGCTGCGCGCCGCCCGCGCTTTCGAGACCGCTCGCCCCATCCGCCTACCCCAGTAACCCGCTCATTGGGCAAGCCGGCGCGATCCGCCGCGCCGGGAAAGCAGCGCGGGGCCGAGCAGCGCCGCGATGCCAAGCGCGAGCAGCACCAGAGCGATCGGCCGGGTCAGGAGGTACCCGGGATCGCCCCGTGCGAGGATCAGCGTTTGCACCAGCGACTTCTCCATCAGCGCGCCGATGACGAAGGGCAGGATCAGCGTCGCGGGGCTCAGCCCGAACTTGCGCAGGCCCCAGCCCAGCGCGCCCATGGCGGTCATCACGTAAAGGTCGACGGTGCTGTTGTTCACGCTGTAGACGCCGACGAAGGAGAGCACTACCACCAGAGCGAGCAGCACGTCGCGCGGGATGCGCAGCAGCCACACGAACAGCCCGATGAGCGGCAGGTTGAGCGCGAGCAGCATGACGTTGCCCGCGTACATGCTCGCGATCAGCCCCCAGAAGACCTCCGGATGCTCGACGGCGAGCAGCGGTCCGGGCTGGATACCGTGAAGCACGAAGGCGCCGAGCAGGATCGCCGTGGGCGGGGCGAACGGCACGCCGAGGGAAAGGAGCGGCACGAGCGCGCCCACGGCGGCGGAGTTGTTCGCCGACTCCGGGCCGGCGACGCCCTCGATCGCCCCGCTGCCGAACTCCTGCGGCCGCTTCGAAAGGCGGCGCTCGAGGCCGTAGGAGGCGAAGGTCGAAAGAATGACCGCCGGCCCCGGAACGAGGCCGAAGGGAAAGCCGACCACGGCGCCGCGCAGCATCGGGCCGGCCGAGCGCCTGGCCTCCTCGCCCGAGGGCAGGAGCTCGCGCAGCCGCAGTCGCGCCGGCCGCGCGGCCTCGACCCGTCGCTCGAGCGCGCTCAGCACTTCCGCGATGCCGAACAGCCCGACCGCGACCGCAACCAGCTCCAGGCCATTGAACAGCTCGACCACGCCGAAGGTGAAGCGGGACTTGCCGAAGGTCTGGTCGAGGCCCACGGTGGTGAGCGCAAGGCCGATCGCGACCAGCATCGCCACGAGCGGCAGCGAGCCGCCGGTCAGCCGCGCGAGCAGCATCAGGCCGAATGCGGTGATGGCGAAGAATTCGGGCGGACCGAACTTGACCGCTGCGTCGGCGAGCAGCGGCGCGACGAACATGAGCACCGCAACGGCGAGCGTGCCGGCCACGAAGGAACCGACCGCGGCGACGAAAAGCGCCGGCCCGGCCCGCCCGCGGCGCGTGAGCTGGTAGCCGTCGAGAGCGGTGACCACGCTGGTCGCCTCCCCGGGGATATTGAGCAGGATCGCGGTGGTCGACCCGCCGTACTGCGCGCCGTAGAAGATCCCGGCGAGGAGGATGACGGCGGTCGAGGGCTCGAGAGTAAAGCTGAGCGGCAGGAGGATCGCCATCGCGCCGACCGGCCCTACGCCGGGCAGAACGCCGACCAGGCTGCCGAACACGCAGCCGGCAGCGAGCGCCGCCAGATTGGCCGGCTCCGCAAGCACGGCGAACCCGCCCATCAGGCCTGCGAGCGCCTCCACGGCCGGCCGCTAGAGCGGCACGCCCGGCAACGGCACACCGAGCAAGCGGAACGCGAACGCGGTCGCGCCGCTGATCGCAACCGCTGCGAGAAGGACCGCCCAAGCAGGACGCTGCCGTTCCAAGGCCAGCACCACCGCGGCGAGCAGCGTCGCGGCCACTACGAAACCCGCAGTCCCGAGCAGCCATCCGCACCCGGCGAGCACGCCGAGCAGCGCTGGTATGCGCCAGGCGAACGGACCAAGCGCCTCCGGCGGCGCGCTTGGACGGTGCCACGCCGCCAGGGCCGCGACGGCGCTCGTGCCGACGAGCAGCGCGCCGACCGCGACCGGGAACAGGCCCGGGCCGGGCGCCTGGACGCTGCCCACCGGATAGCGCAACGCCTCGGCGGTGTACGCAAGCCCGCAGACCAGGCCCGTCCCGGCGAGCGCAAGCCCCGGCCCGCGCCGGCGGGTGGCGAGCGCTACTTCTTCTTCCACCCGAACTCTTCCACCACCTGCCGGTAGAGGTTCGCGTCGGCCGCCAGGCGGCGCGCGAGCTCAGCCGGGCCGAGATAGCTGACGATCAGCCCGCGCTTCTTCGCGTAGTCCCGGAAGGCGGCGCTTTCCGTGGCGGCCCGGAAGGCCGCGGCGAGCCGATCGATCGCCGGGGCGGGCGTGCCCTTCGGGGCGACGACGAACTCGTACGGGATCACGGTGATGTCGTGGCCCTGCTCCTTGAAGGTCGGCGCATCGGACACGCGCGTCTCGCCGAACTGTCCGAGCAGGCGCATCTTCCCGGAGCGCACATGTGGCGCGAACAGCGCCGTCTGGCCGAGCCCTGAGTCGATCGTCCCGCCGAGCACCGCCGGCAGTTGGGCGCCGGCGTTGAACGGCACGACGTTGAACCGCACGCCGGCTGATTTCTCCAGCAGCGCGAGCTCGACGTGCAGGATCGTGTGGAAGCCGCCGCCCAGCCCCACGGACACCTGTCCGGGCCGGCGCTTCGCCTCGGCGAGGAACTCGTCGAGCTTGCGCCAAGGCGACTCGGCGCTGACCGCGAGCGCCATGGGCGCCTCGTTGGTCTGCGCGACCAGCGCCACGTCGCCCGGGCCCTTGAACGGCAGCTCCTGCAGCAGCGGCTGCAGCGCGAGGATCGCCACGGCCGCCATGCCTATCGTGTAGCCGTCCGGCGCCGCGCGCGCCACTTCGGTAACACCGACCGTGCCGCCGGGCCCCGGGCGGTTGAGGATGATCATCTTCTGCCCGATCGCCTTCTCCGCCTCGTCGGCGAGGACCCGGAAGGTGGAATCTGGCGCGGAACCGGCGTTGAAGGGCACGACAAGGGTGATCGGCTTTGTGGGATAGCCGAGCGCCAGCGCCGGCATGAGGAGCAAGAAAGCGGCGAAATGCCGCACCAGCCTGCGGGCGGTATCGATTCCGGGGTTTCGCATGAGGCCTCCTTATGGGCTTGGTCAAGGCTCCCGCAGCAATTCCGCGGGGTCGAAGCTGCGGCCTTCGCGCGCCGAGCGATAGGCCGCGAGCACGGTGGCGAGGCTGCCGATCTGGCGGCGTGCGGACGTGAGCGGCTCGGCGCCGCTCGCAACGCATTCGAGGAAATGGTCCACCAGTTCGCGGAAGCCGCGCGAGAATCCCTGCTCCTCGACCGACGTGCGCACGCCCTGCACGGTCGAGGAGAACCTGCCGCTCCAGATGTCGAGCTCGGCGATGCCGCGCGTGCCGAACAGGCGCACGCCGAGCCGCCGCTCGCCGAGGTGCCGCGAGCGCCCGGTGAAATGCATGCTGGCGAGGGCGCCGCTCGCCAGCCTCGCCGACAGCGCCACGTCCTCTTCCAGCGCCTCCGGCGGCACGCCGGGCGCGGCGTAGGCGGACACCGAGGCGAACTCGCCGAGCAGATGCCGTACCAGGGAGATGGCGTGGATGCCGGCGTCGATCAGGTAGCCGCCCCCGGCGCGGGCCGCATCGGACATCCAGCGGCGTGGGTCTTTCTCGCGCTCCACGTAGAACCCGCCTTCGTGGTGCGTCTTGGCGAGGAATACCTCGCCCAGCGCGCCTTCGTCCAGGAGCCGCTTCGCCCGTCTCGCCGAGGAGGCGAACAGCCAGTTCTCCGCGACCATGAGCACGGCGCCGCCACGCCGCGCCGCATCGGCCAGCCGTCGCACATCGCCGATCGCCGTTGCGATCGGCTTCTCGACCAGGACGTGCTTGCCGCGGAGCAGGAATGCCTCTGCGACCGGCGCGTGCAGGTCGTTCGGCAGGCAGATGTCGACGGCATGGATGTCCGCGCGCTCGAGCAACGGCCGGTAGTCGCCGGCCCGCTCGGGCACCTGCCAGCGCTGGGCCACTTCGTCACGGCGGCGCGCATCCGCCTCGACCACGACGGCGAGGCCGGCGTCGGCGCGATCGCTCCAGGCCGGGAGGTGGCCCCATTCGGCCACGCGGCCGGCGCCGATGAGCGCGACGCGCACGTTCATCCCGCCGCCTTGCCGGAGAACCCCAGCTCGCGCGAGATGTCCAGGGCTGTGCGCGCGAGCCGCCGCGTCCAGTGCGCAACGCGCGCCGTGCGGTAGCGCATCTCGGGCATGGCGACGCTGAGCGCCGCGACGGTTGCGCCGGAGGCATCGCGCACCGGCACGGCCACGCAGCACAGCTTCGCCGCAAACTCTTCCTCGTCGATGGCCCATCCGCGCGAGCGCACCCGCTCGAGCTCGCGCTCGAGCGCGCGGGGGTCGGTGATGGTCCGGGGCGCCCGCCTGTCCAGCCTCGCCTGGCGCAGGAAGCGCTGCAGCTCGGCGGGCGGCAGGCCGGCGAGCAGCACCTTGCCGAGCGCCGTGCAGTAGGCGGGCGAACGCTGTCCCGGCCGGATCGAAACGCTGATCGGCTGCTGGCTCGGCGCCTGCGCGAGCTCGACGGCTTCGCCGTCGCTGTACACGGCGAGATGTGTCGTCTCCCCCAGGGCATCGCGCAACGCCTCCAGGCGCGGCCGCGCGATCGCGACGACGTCGAGCGACTCGAGGTAAGCGCGGCCGAGCTGCAGCACCCTCGAGCCGAGACGGTACGCGTGGTTGCCGGGCTCCTGCGCGACGTAGCCGCGCAGGGCGAGAGTGCGGAGCAGGCGGTGCGCCGTGGTGACGTGAAAGCCTTTCGCACGCCCGACCTGAGACACGCTCACCGGGCCGCCCGCCGCCGCGAGGTGCTCGAGGATATCGAGGCCCTTGAGCACCGACTTGATCGAGCCGTCCCTCCCGGCCATGGGATCAGCGGGCGCGCAGACGGGCTGCGGCCGCCCGCGCGCTGCGCGTCAGGACGATCATCGGAAACATGACGGTCTGGGCGCCGATGTCGAGGATCTTCTTCACTGTGACGGCCCCGGCGTCGGGCAGGCGAACCACGGCGCTCGCCGTGCCCCCGGCGATGGCCTGCAACTGCGCGCGCGCCTCGGGCGCCCCGCCCGGCGCGTGCTCGGTGTCCACCACGAGGAAGTCGAGACCGGCAAAGGCAAGCGCCTCGGCGGCCACCGGGCTGTCCATCATGAGCCAGGTGCCGAAAAGCCGCTGGCGTCCCAGCAGCGCAGCCTTGAACAGGTTCCTCGGCAGCTCCATCCGCGGCGGGGCCCGGTGCTTTGCACAATGCGCAAAGGCAGGCCGCATCGTTCAAAAGCGTAGACTCCGGCGATAGGGCCCGTCAACCGCGGCGCCGAATTGCCGAGGCGGTCGCCGGGATCCGGCCGGGGCTGATCCTATTCGTGCAGACTTTCGGGGATCTGGCGAACTTCAACCCGCAGGTGCAGGTGCTTGCGGCCTCGAGAAGATGGCCTACGACGCCGACACCGGTCGAAGATGCACCTGGGGCTGAAGAGGAACTTCCAGCTGATGCCCGGCGGTATACGAAGCCGATCCCCTGGAGTGCCCGAAGTGCAAGGGGCCGCAGCGTCCGGGCGGCGCTCGCTGCCACGCTTGGAGTCTGGGCGGCCGGGGGCGGGCTGGCGTAGCATCAGCATAAGCGGCAGTTTCATGGCTGCGTCCTAAGGTTGGACGCTCGCTATGCCGACTCGCGCTTCACGATCCGAAACCCGACATCTACGACGCGAGGAACATCTTTTCCGGCAAGCCGCAGCAGAATGTTGTCGCCGGCGATGCGGCCGATCTGATAAGCGTCGATGCTTACCGACGTCAGCGTCGGGCTGACCGCCGAGGCGAGATCGATGTCCTCGAACCCGGCCACCGCAATGTCACGCGGCACTTTCAGCCCCCGACGAATGAACTCGTACATCGCGCCGACGGCGATCACGTCGTTTGTGCACATGACGGCATCCGGCCGACGGCCGCCGCTGAGGATCGTTTTTGCCGCACCCACTCCGGCGCTGAAGGTGACGTCCGTTGCGTCGTGAACGACCGGCGATTCGACCCCGAGGCCGCGCATCGCCGCCAGGAAGCCGTCGCGGCGCCGTACAAGGCGGGAATTCTGGGGAAAGTCGACGTGGACGTAATGAATGGAGCGATAACCTTTGTTCCAGAGTCGCTCCGCCAGCGCTGCCGAGGCATCGCTGTTCGAGAAGCCGACGGCCATGTCGAGCGGCGGTCTGGCAGTGTCGAAAAGCTCCACGATAGGCACGCGTGCGCGCGCGAGGAGCTTCCTCGCTCGAGCGGTGTGATCCATTCCCGTCACAACAAGCGCGGCGGGGCGCCAACCGAGGACCGCCTCGATCAGCGCCTCCTCCTTCCGGATGTCGGACCGCGTCGTGCCGAGCAGCAGGCTGAATCCCTCGCTCTCGAGGCGGTCGGCCAGCCCCTGGAAGATCTCCGCGTTTGACGGGTTCGTCGCCCGCGGAATGATGAGCGCGACGATCCGGCTGCTGTTCGATGCGAGCGTACTCGCCGCCCGGTCGGGAACATAGCCAGTCTTGCCGACCACGCGAAGAATTCGCTTTCGGGTCGCCTCGGCGACGAGAGCAGGATTGCGCAGCGCTCGCGACACGGTGATCGGGGACACCCGAGCGAGCCTCGCAACCTCGTCCAGCCTCGCTTTCGCCGGACCCTTAGGCTCTTCGTCGCGAGCCATGCCGGTCAGCCTCGGGCATCCGAACAAACGTTCTTCCGGCGCGGCGGGCCGAAGATGACCCGGCCGGTTCTCCTTTCGATCACCCTGGCGACGAAGGTGAACTCCCGCTCGCCCCAGCCGGCCCGGTGGGCTTCGTCGAACATCGCGGCCGCCTCGTGAAGCAGTGGAGTCGGCACCTCCCGCGAGGCCGCAAGAGACTGTGCCAGTTGCATGTCCTTCGCTGCGATGAACAGCTTTCCCGCCCCGCTTTCCCGACCGTTCGCAATGTCCCCTGCGAACCAGTCGAAAACGCTCGAATAGCCGATCCCGCGGCTCTTCGGCGACTCTCTCACGATCGCGACGAAGGCGTCGACGTCTATTGCAGTCTCGAGGCACAACGACACCGCCTCGCATGCGGCGGCGGCGTGCACCATACCCAGTGCATTATGGAGCAGCTTGGCGCGGCTTGCACTTCCACCCCCCCGACCCGGCGGGCGCCACGACCCATCGCTCGCAGTACCGGCGTAACGCCGTCCGCCGTCGCTTCACGGCCGCCGAGGATGAAGAAAAGCTCTCGCGAGGCGGCTGCCGCAGGCTGGCCAATGATCATCGCTCCAGGTACGCGGCACCGCGCCGCTCGAACTGGTCGCCGATCTCGATACTCAGGTCCTGGTCTTTCGTGGAGAGCTCACAAACGATTTGGCCCCCGCGGGCTCCATTGAGCAGACCTCCCTGTCCCAAATGGACTTGGAGGATGGCTTCCACGCTTGGAAGGCAAGTGAATACCAAGCCACAGGAGGCGGCGATGTCCGCAACCGATGCCGCTGCGCGCACGCCCGACCCCATGACCGCAGCGGCGATGCGATCTTCTCGTATGTCGAATACCAAGACCTCTCGCAGGGCGCGCGCGAGATTGCACGCCATCGGCAGTCCCATCGTGCCGAGCCCGATGAGGCCCGTCCGCTCGGTCTGCGGGTAACCGCTCATCCGGCGGTGTCCACGGCGCCGGCCCTCAGGCGCTTCAGTCCGGCGTAGACGCCCCAGAGTGCCAATGCCAGCAGCGCGAGGATCGCAAGGCAGTATGGGCGCGTCAGGAAGATCAAGGGACTGCCGTCCGACATCGCAAGCGCCCGACGCAGGTTCTGCTCGAGGAGGGGGCCCAGGATGAAGCCGAGGATCACCGGGGACAGCGGCACCTCCATCTTTCGCAAGAAAAGCCCGAGAACACCGAAGGCTGCCATGGTCCACAAATCGAAGATTGAGGTCTGAATGCTCCACACGCCGAGGACGCAGAGCAGCAGGATTGCCGGGACCATGAAACCGTGGGGCAGACGCAAGAAAGCGAGGAAAGGTCGCAGCGCGTACATCCCGAGCAGCAGCATCACGAGGTTGGCGAAGAAAAGACCGACGTAGATGAAGGCGATCAAGTCCGTTTTCTGGGTATATAGATCCGGGCCGGGGGCGAGACCATGCATGTAGAGCACGCCGACGAGGATTGCAGTAGCGGCATCGCCGGGAATACCCAAGGTGAGGGTGGGAATCAGCGCTCCGCCGGTCACCGCGTTGTTCGCTGCCTCCGATGCGATGACGCCGTTCGGGTCGCCTTTGCCGAGGCGCTCGGGGTTTCTCGACGCGCGCTTCTCCTGGGCGTAGGCAAGGAAGCTGGCTATGTCAGCCCCAGCGCCGGGCAGCGCGCCCACTGCCGTGCCAATGGAGGACGACCGCAGATACGCTCGCCATGACTCTCGCCAATGCGACCACGACGGCCAGCAGGGGCGAATCGCTTCCCTCGGCAGGACGACGGCGCTCTGGCCCCGTTCGACGAGAGCGACGATTTCGGGAATGGCGAAGAGCCCGAGCAGCACGGGAATCAGGCTGAAACCCCCGCTCAGCGAGGAAACACCGAAGGTGAAACGAAGCTGGGCGGTCGCAAGATCCGTCCCCACGGTGGCAATCGCGAGCCCGAACAGGCCGGCGAGCAGGCCCTTCATCACACTGCCCCGGCTTATGTATGCAATGGTCAGCAGCCCAAGGCCGACCAGCAGGACGTACTCGGGGGGGCCGAAACCGAGCGCCACCTTGGCGAGAAGCGGCGATAGAAAGGCGAGTACGAAGGCGCTGAACAGACCGCCAACGACCGAGGCGATGACGACTAGTCCGAGCGCCTCGCCGGTCCTGCCCTGCTTCGCCATGGGATGCGCGTCGAGCAGCGTCGCCACTGCCATTGGCGTTCCGGGTATGCCGATGAGCGCCGCCGTCAGGCCGCCGCCCGTCGCCGCACCGACGAAGATGCCCATCAACGTAACAACCCCGATTTCGGGCGGGAGCTGGAGGGTAAAGGGCAGGAGAACAACGATGCCGAAGATCACGCCCAGGCCCGGGAGCACGCCGAGCAGGTTCCCGGCCGCTACGGAGCCGACCACCAGAACGAGGTAATAGGGATTCCCGACAAGCAGCGCTACCGCGTCAAGCACCGACTGGAACATCGTTCTTCGTCAGCCGATTCTCAGCGGTAGATCCAGTAGTCCAAGCCGAGTTTCTCCTCCACCAGCCCGACCGGAAGGGGTACGAACAAGATCTTCCAGAAGACGATGTACCCGAGCGCTATCCAACCGAGCGCGAAGGCGAGCAGTTTGACGAGAGATCGCTCGCCGGCGATTCTGCCGAGCACCACCATCCACAGCATCGAGCTCACGATATAACCAAGCAGCGGCAGCAGGAGAAGGAAGCCGGCGAGGCTCGCGAGCAGGAGCCATGCGGATCGTCCCGGCATGGCTTCCACCTGGCCCGCGCTGCGGTACCAGCCTTGCAGCGCCATAGTGGTGCTGAGAACCATCATTAGCGCTCCGATCCACTTCGGCCAGAAACCGCGATCCACCATCCATTGATGACCCGGCGTTTCGAGAGGCCCTGAAGCGACGAACAGCGCGGCGCCGAGCGCCAGGAAAGCGCCGGCGCCGACGAGGTCAAGGAGCCTTCTGCTGATCATCTCCCGCGCTCGTCTCGTCGCTAGCCGCGCAGCTCCGGCTCACTTCTGCTTCTGACGTTCCCTGACTCGCGCCACCGGGTCCTTGAGCTGCTCCAGGCTTTCCCGCGCGACCTCCCGCAGCTCGTCACCGGCTTTGTATTCGACGAACCACTGCGTGTTGTTGAAGATCTTGTCTTGGAACTCCTTGTTGCTCATCACCTGCTTCAAGGTCGCGGACAAGGTTTCGCGTACGCCTTCCGGAAGTCCGCGCGGTGCGACGATCCCCGACCAGGAGTGCACCGAAGGGGCTTTCAGGCCTTGCTCCGCCACCGTTGGCACGCTGTCGTACCGGGGATGGCGCCGCTTGCTGAAGACCCCGATGGCCTTGACCCGATCGCCGTACCTTCGCAAGGCGCCGAATCCGTCCATCGCTACGTCGGTGTCTCCCGCGAACATCGCCGAGCCGGCCGCGGCAGCGTCATCGAAGAAGACGCCTCTCACCTTCACGCCCGCGTTCTCGAACACTTCCGCCCCAAAGATCGAATGAATGGAGAGTGCCGGGCCACCGCTGAGCGCGTAGTTCTTGTCGGGATTGGCACGGACATGCTGCACCATCTCAGCCAGCGTATTCCACGGTTTGTCGGCGCGGCTGACTGCGACCACGGGGCTTTCCGTGAAGTAGGAAAGGTAGTCGAAGTCCTTGAAGACGTCGTATCCCGGGTTCGGATCCTGCAGCGGCACGACGACGAAGCCGGCGATCCATGCGTGCAGCAGCGTGTAGCCGTCCGGACGCGCATCTCGCACGTATCGCGTTCCGAGCGCCGAGGCGCCGCCGGGCTTTGCCTGCACGAGGACCCGCTGGCCCAGGACCGGCTCCAGCGCAGCAGCGAGCTCCTGCGCGTGCAGGAAACCCCAGCTCTGTGGCCCCCAGGGCTCAATGATGGTCACAGGCTTGATCGGGTACCGTCGCTGTGCCCGGGCCGTAGCGGGAACCCCCAGCAGCGGCAGTCCGGCGCTCGCGGCTAGGAGCGAAGCCGCGGCAGCGCGTGCGCCGATGCGGATGAAATCACGCCGAGTCTTGTCACCTCTCTTCATGGTCGCGCCTCCTTTGTCTCAAGTGTCTTGGGGAAAGGCACCGGTCACCTGCGGCTCGGTACCCATTCGAACTCCGGCTTCTCGCCGGGCGGCGGCGAATAGCCGTAATCGCCGCGATTCAGAATTTCGTCTCGACCCCCGTGGCGTTCGATCTTCACGGCTTGGTCCGCGAACGCCTGTTCGCTTGTCCGCTCCGTGTCGACGACCTTTCTCAGTGCCTTCTCCAGTTCCGTCCGCACGCCGGCGTGCGAAGGACTCTCCCCCAGGTCGGAGCTCTCGTACGGATCGCTATGGAGATCGAACAACTGCGGCGCCATGCTGACGTAGTGCACGTACTTCCACCGGCCGCTGCGCAGCATGTAAGCCCCGGTCACCGCGGCCGCGGCGTGGTACTCGCTGAACTGGATCCGTCCCGGATCCGGATCCGGATCTCGAAGCGTGGCGAAAAGCGACCTGCCAGGCAGCAGGCGCTCCTCGGCGTCGGGCTCGGCGCCAACCGCCTCGAGGAACGTCGGATAGAAGTCCAGCAGCGACACCGGGCTGTCCTCGACGCGGGCCGCCGGCACGCCTTCGCCCTTCATGATCAGCGGAACGGCGACCGACTCCTGGTAGAAGCACATCTTGCCCCACATCCCGTGGTTGCCGAGCATTTCGCCGTGGTCACTCGTGTAGATGACTCTGGTGGTGCGATCGAGGCCGGTTTCTGCCAGCGTCTGCATGAGCTGCCCGATGTGGTGATCGAGCAGCGAAACCATCCCGAAATACGACGCAATCGCGATCTTGCGGGTCTGGTCGGTGAAATATCGGTCGTACGGGAGCACACGCTCCATTTCCAAGAGGAAGGGATGGCTTATGCGCTCCGCGGGACTGTTCAGCCGGGGCGGGGGAACGCTCTCGAGCGGGTAGAGCCGGTAGAACTCCGGCGGCGCGTACAGCGGGAAATGCGGCATGACGAATCCGACGAAAAGCATCCAGGGCTTCCTGTCGGGGGCCGAAGCGCGAGCGCGCAGCCAATCGACGGCCAGTCCCGCGATCTCGCGGTCGTACTTCGTGTACGTCGACTCCCGGGGCCCGATCTCGCGCGCGTACTTCCGCGCGCCGCCGCGTTCCGGGGCGTCCTTGCGCACCAATCCGAGAATGTCGCCCAAAGCGTCGAGGACGTGCAGGTTGCGGAACGACTCGCTGAAGCCGTTGTCGTCTGCGTCGCTGCGGTAGTGCAGCTTGCCGATGGCGGCGACCCGGTGGCCAAGGGCGCGGAGCCGATGCGCCCAGCTCCGCACCGAGCCGTCGTACGGGGAAGCGTTGTCCCAGAAGCGGACCTGGTGCACGTAGCGCCCGGTGGCCAGGCTGGCCCGCGCCGGTACGCAAAGCGGACAAGGAGTGATCGCGTTCGTGAAGCGCGTACCTTCGCGCGCGAGCCGATCAATGTTCGGCGTCTTCACGACCCCATGGCCCGCGCAACCCAGCACTTCATGATCGTGCTGGTCGGATAGGATGAACAATAAATTGCGTGGCGACATTGCGCGACTCAAACCATCGCTCGGGGCGGCCACGGGATACCGTAATGCCTCGAGGCAGTGCGCCACATCACGTCGTCCTGCTCATCCTGCGACAGGCCCAGTTCGTTGAGGATTCGTGCCAGCGTCCGAACCCAAAGGTCATACGTAGAGCTGATGGTCATGACCGGCCAGTTCGTCGCAAACATCACGCGCCGTGTCCCGAATGCTTCAATTAGCGTGGCGACATACGGTTTCACGGAATCCTTCGTCCACTCAACCCCAGCCCGTTCGACGAGGCCCGAGCACTTCACGACGGCAGAGGTTTGTTTTGCGAACATCTGGATTTCCGAGCGCCATGGCCCAAGCTCGCCAGTCATCACCGGCGGCCGACCACCATGGTTAAGCACCAGGCGAAGGCCGGGAAACTGGCGAAAGAGCTCGCGCGCGCGACCAAGGTTTTCTACGCGCAGCAGGATGTCCACGCTTGCCTGGATCTTTTGAAGGGCCCCCATCGCCTCCTTACTCCGGGGATCGGACAGCCAATCCGCACCAAAGGTGTCCGGGGGAAGTGGACGCACACCGACGAATTTCGGGCATTCCTGATAGGACCGGATGTCATCTTCAAGGGCCGCGCTGAACAGATCGGCCCAGCCAATGACTCCCACAAGCTGATCGGTCTGTTCGACTTTCCGCAACCAGTGCATCGTTTCCTTGGCGCCGTTATACGCCTGCACCAGGATTGCGCCACCGACGCCGCATTTCCCTCGCAACTCGCGGAGATGTTCCTCGGCGAAATCGCGGTTCAGGGCGTCAATCTTCTCCCGCATCCAATGGCGCTCCTCGTCATCCCGCCGCCAAAGATGAACGTGGGCATCCAAGCTTGGGATAGCGGTGTTTGATGACAGCGCTGTCATCTAACTAGTCTAATCTGCAATGGTAGCGCTGTCATGCGGCGTTGCAGCACCACCTGACGGATTCCCGACGATGCGGCGAAGCTTGCGGCTGCCCGCCGCGACGAGGGCTTCACGGCGTTCAGCTCAAGGTGGCTTTCGGGACGCGGGCGACACCTGCTGGCCGAAGGCGTAGAGGAGCTGCTGGCGCTCTTCGGCCACGCGCAGCACGCGGCGCACGCGGCGCCGGATTTCGGCGGCGACGAAGCCCGCGGCGAGCCCGGTGAGCACCAGAATGGCGCTTTTCAGGGTGTAGAACGGCGCGGTGGCGAAGGGCGTGCCGGCGGCGGCGCCGCTCTGCGGCACGAACCACGCGAACAGCCCGAGGTACCCTGCCGCGGCCACCACGCCGGTGAAGAGCGACAGCCGGAAGTCCAGGCGCAGCGTCGAGAGCACGATGAAGATGCCGTAGAAGAAGGCGCCCGGACCCTGCAGGACGTAGAGGGGATCGACGTGCCGCGAGACGAGCGCGATGAGGATGGTCGGCATGCTGGTCTCGACCAGCGCGTTCCAGTAGCGCAGCGACTGCGGCAGCGGCCTGCCGAGCGAGAGCCGGCGCCCGATCACCCGGCGCACGAAGAGCTCGTAGCCCGCCAGGATGGCGCAGGCCGCGACGATCACCACCCCCGCTCTGGGGGAGCCGAAGGTTTCCAGGTAGTAGGCGCGGTGCGACAGCGCGAAGAGCGGGAAGAGCACGATCACCGCCGCGAGTACCCCGGCCAGGATCGCCATGCGCGCGCTCGCTGCGCATGATCTCGAGCGCGAGCTGCTCTTCGAACGCGCCCGGCGCTACGCCTGCGTCAGCTCGAGCGCCCACGTGGAGATCACCTTGTCCTCCTCGAGCAAAGCTCCGCGGGCGGCATACCGCCTGTCGTCGATTTGTTGTATTGATTCAAAACCACGGTAGCGTCCGGTCGGGCTCGAATAGAACGACAGGATGGCGTCGCCGGCGAGCACGAAGCGCCCGCGCAGCGCGCCGATCGCCGGGTTGTTCGAGCTCCAGTGCGTCGAGCGCGCGCCGGGCGAGAAGGGCTCGATCTCGTAGCGGTTGTGGTGCAGCGCCGGGCGCTCGCCCTTGACGCGCAGCACGCCGTCGAACAGCCAGCGCTTCTCCTCGTGGCGGATGGTGGTCTCGCCCGACACCGGCGCGGCGTGCCCGCCGGCGTCGCGGACCTCGCCCTCGGCGCGCCACGTGCCTTCCTGGAAAAGGAAGGTGTGCAAGCTAGCCGTGGATCGAGGTATGGAAAATGAGGCTATCTTCTGGTGCTTCTTCGCGCTGCTCTTTCGAGTAGTCCCTCAAAACGTGAGCAACGCGCAGCCGATACGAGGAAAAAATCTCCCTGCGCCCCTTGGCCTGCGCCTCGCGATGCTTCTGCACGTTGCGCCACTTGCGCACCGCCTCCTCGTCGCGCCAGAACGAGAGCGAGACGAAGCGCCCCGGCGCGCTGATGCTCTCGAAGCGCTCGATGGAGACGAAGCCGTCGAAGCCCTGCAGCGCCTCCGAAAGGCCGACGGCGAGGTCGAGGTAGTCCTGCTTGCGTCCGGGCGCGGGGGTGAACTCGAAGATGACGGCGATCATGCCTTCCCTCCTCCGGACAGATCATGCAGCAGGGCCGCGCGGATAGGCAAACGTCGGCTTAAATCGCGCCGTGGGCAGGATCTTCCTCACCGGGCTGCTGACGGTGCTGCCGGTCGTCGCCACCGTGTACTTCATGGTCTGGCTGATCGGCGCGACCGAGCGCGTCCTCGGCAGGCCGCTGCAGTGGCTGATCCCCGAGGGCTACCAGACCGGCATGGGCATCGTCATCGCCTTCGCCCTCGTCCTCGGCGTTGGCGTGCTGATGCGCGAGTACTTCTTCGCGCGCCTGTTCCGCCAGCTCGAGCGCCTGCTGCTCGGCGTGCCGCTGGTGCGCTCGATCTACGGCGCGCTGCGCGACATGCTCGGGCTTTTCGCCGGCCGCAAGGAGCCTTCGCTCGAGGTGGTGGCGGTGACGCTGCCCGGCACCTCGCTGCGCATGCTCGGCTTCGTCACGCGCGCGGACTTCGCCGACCTTCCCGCCGGCATCGCCGGCGAGGGCGAAGTCGCGGTGTACCTGCCGATGAGCTACCAGCTCGGCGGCTACACCGTGTTCGTGCCCCGCTCGGCCCTCAAGCCCGTGCCAATGTCGCGCGAGGACGCGATGAAGTTCATCCTCACCGGCGGGCTGAAGACGGTTTGACTGGAGAATCCAGCTTCCGAAGCCGCACGCGTGCCCCCGCCTCCACGCCGAGCACCCGGCGCCCGAACTCGTCGAGCGGCGCGGCGCCGGCGGGCACCGTCGCGTCGAGCTTCACCCAGGCGCGCAGCGGCGCGGGGTGCCGCCCGAGCAGCTCGACGAGCTGGTTCTCGCGCAGGCCGCACGACGGATGCAGGCGCAAGACGCGGTGCCTGCCGCGGATCCCTTCATACGGATTCGTTTCATCAGGGAAAACGTCCAGGGACATTTCCCTGGAGCGAATCCGTTTGCGCAATTCCGCGGTGGCCTTCGCATCGCCGGCCACCACCCCGTACTGCTCGCGCGCCTGCGCGGCCGAGACATAGCCGCTCGCGACGTCCTGCGCCACAAGCTTGGGATCGCGCGAGAGCGGGTCGCCGTATCCGCCGCCGCCGGCGGATTGCATGACCAGCACGTCGCCTTCGCGCAGCAGCATGCCGGTGGCCTTGCCGGGCGTGGCCAGGTCTTCTTCCGAATGAGATTTTTTTATGGAAACCCGAACTGCGGCAGCCGATGCTCCGCCGAGAACGCCAAAAGGCGGAATGACCGCGCGGTCGCTCAGCACGGAATAGGTGCCTTCGCCCGCGGCGAGGCGCACCTCGCGGCGCAGGCCGAGGCCGCCGCGCGCGCTGCCGGGACCGCCCGAGTCGGCGCGCAGCTCGCTCTTCTCGACCACCAGCGGCATCTCGGTCTCGAGGAACTCCGCGGTGTAGATGGAGCGGATGTTGCCGAAGTCGACGTTGACGAAGGCGCTCGAGCCGTCGGCCTCGCGGAAGCCGCCGTTGCCGCCGGCGGGCACTTCGACGTAGACGTAGGGCCGGCCGCGCGAGCGGCCGCCGATCGAGTTGGGGAACGAGGTGCCGGAGAGGTCGCCCGAAACGCGCTCGGGGATGATCTGCGCCAGGCAGCCGAGCATCACCGAAAGGGCGCGCTTGCGCACCTCGCCGTGCGCGCCAGCCGGCGCGTCGGGCCGCACGTCGACGATCGATGCCTCCGGTGCCTTGAGCGTGATCGGGCGGAACGCGCCCTGATTGACGGCGCCGCCGGGGTCGAGGGTCGCTTTCAGCGCCACGAAGACGCCGGCGCCGGCCACCGCAAGCGAGGAGTTCACCACGCCGGGCACCTGCGGATTCGAGCCGGCGAAGTCCGCGACGATGCCGTCGCCCTCCACCGTCAGCGCCAGGCGCATCAGCACCGGGTCGAAGCGGCCGTCGTCGTAGTACTCGAGGTAGTCCTCGTACAGGTAGGTGCCCTTGGGCAGGACACGGATGCGCTCGCGCATGCGCGCCTCGGTGCGGTCGAGGTTGGTCGCCACGCACCCGAGCACCGTGTCGACGCCGTACTTGCCGAAGAGCTTGTGCACGCGGCTCTCGGCGGCGCGGCAGGCGCCGAGCATCGCGTTCAGGTCGCCCATGCGGTGCTCGGGCAGGCGCATGTTGGCCTGGATGAGGCGCATCACGCCCTGGTTGACGCGGCCGCCCTCGTAGAGCTTGATCGGCGGCATGCGCAGGCCTTCCTGGTAGATGTTGGTCGAGAGGCCCGAGTAGCTTCCCGGCGTCATGCCGCCGACGTCGGCCCAGTGCGAGCGCACCGCGGGCAGCAGTACCAGGCGGCCCTCGGCGAACACCGGGTAGAGCAGCGTCACGTCGTTCAGGTGCGTGCCGCCGCGATAGGCGTCATTCAGCAGGATGATGTCGCCGGGGCGGATGTCGCCGGCGAAGTCCTCCATCGCGCAGCGCACCGACCAGGGCATCGGCATGACGTGCCCGGGATGGTCGTCGGACTGCGCCACCATCTCCGCTTTTTCGTTGAACACCGCGCAGGAGAAGTCGTCGAGCTCGTAGATCACCGGGGAATACGAGGCGCGGATGATCGAGGCGCGCATCTCGCGCACCACCGCGATCAGGCCCTCGCAGACGACCTCCAGGGTGATCGGGTCGATGGAATGGGTCATATTTGACCCATTTTGCGAAGCAAGTGCAGCTCTCCCAGCCCTCCGGCCTCCATTCGCCACCCCGGCGGCACGACGGTGACGGCGCCCATCTCCTCGACGATCGCCGGCCCCTCGAGCTTCGCCGCCCGCGGCAGCTTGTCGCGCAGATAGACCGGGACGGGCTTCATGCTTCCCGAAAAGTACACCTGCCGGGTCTCGCGCAGCGCGTCTTTCAGCGCGCCGCCCTGCGTCCACTCGGGAAGCGCCGGCTTCGCCACCTCGCCGATCGCCGCCACGCGCAGGCTGACCACCTCGACCGGGTCGGCGCTGCGATAGCCGTAGCGCTTCTCATGGGCTAGGTGAAAGAGCTCTTCTATCTGCTGCAAATCCGTTTTCTCGGGAAGCTTGACGACGAGATCCCAGCTCTGCCCGAGGTACCTCATGCCAGCGCTGCGGCGCACGGTGATCCGCTCGCGCGGCATCCCCTCGCGCTCCAGGGCCGCGTGCGCTTCCGTCTCCATGGCGGCGAAGGCGCGCTCGAGCCCGGCAGGGTCGGCGCCGGCGAGCTCGACGCGGTGCGTGCGCAGGTGGTCGTGACGGATGTCGGAGATGAGCGCGCCGAAGGCGCAGAAGTTGCCCGGCCGCAGCGGCACCACCACGCGCGCGATCTCGAGCTCCTCGGCGATGAAGGCGGCGTGCATCGGGCCGGCACCGCCGAAGGCCATCAGCGCGAACTCGCGCGGGTCATAGCCGCGCGCCACCGAGATCTCCTTGATCGCACTCACCATGCGCGCCACGGCGATCCTGACGATGCCGTCAGCCGCTTTCTCCAACGTGATACCAAAGTCGTCTCCGAGCCGTCCTACCACACGCTTGGCGATGACTTCATCGAGCGCGACGCTGCCGGCGAGCTTGAGCGAGCCGGCGAGCCGGCCGATGGCGAGGTTGGCGTCGGTGACCGTGGGCGCTTCGCCGCCCTTGCCGTAGCAGGCCGGTCCCGGGTCGGCGCCGGCGCTCTGCGGCCCCACCTTGAGGATCGCGCCGGCGTCGGCCCAGGCGATGCTGCCGCCGCCCGCGCCGACCGAGTTGATCTCGATCTGCGGCGAGCGGATCGGCAGCCCGGCGATGAACTGCTCGCTCGTCACCGGCACGGCGAGGTCCTCGATCAGGCACACGTCGGTGCTGGTGCCGCCCATGTCGCAGGTGATGATGTTCCTCAGTCCCAGGGATGCCCCGAGATGCAGCGCGGCCGCGACGCCGCCCGCCGGGCCGGAGAGCACCGTGTGCACCGGCAGGCGCGCCGCGCGCTCGGCCGTGACGATGCCGCCGCTGGAGGTCATCAGGTACACCGGGCCGCGGTAGCCTTCGCCGCGCAGCGACTGCGACAGCGCCTCGAGGTAGCGCTGCGTCACCGGCCCGATGTAGGCGTTGAGCGCCGCGGTGTTGAAGCGCTCGTACTCGCGCATCTCCGGCAGCACGCCGGCGGAATGGCAGACGAACCACCCGGGCAGCAGCTCGCGCAGCAGCGCCGCCGCCGCTTCCTCGTGCTGCGGGCTGCGATAGCTGTGCAGGAAGCACACCGCAATGGCGGCAGGCGTCTCGTTTTTCAAGACCAGGATTTTCTTCCTGACTTCCTCGGGATCCAGCTTCCGCAGAACCGTTCCGTCCGCCAGCATCCGTTCGTCGATCTCGATGGCGCGGCTGCGCGGCACGAGCGGCTCGGGCTTCAGCGTCTTGATGTCGTAGAGCACGCTGCGGTTGGTGCGCGCGATCTCCAGCGTGTCGCGGAAGCCCCTGGTGACGAGCATCCAGACGGCGGCGCCCTTGCGCTCGAGGATGGCGTTGGTGCCGATGGTGATGCCGTGCACGAAACGCTCGGCCGAGCGCAGGTCGGCGTCGTTGCGCGTGAGCGCCGCGAGCACGCCCTGCGCCGGCGCGGCGGGCGTCGAGGGCGCCTTGGCCCAGCGCAGCTCGCCGCTCGCGTCGTCGTAGACGACCGCGTCGGTGAAGGTGCCGCCGACGTCGACGCCGACCATGCGCATGGCTATCGCCTCACCGTCGCCGCCACGCGTTCTCCCGCGATATCGATCTCGTATTTTTTTGCAAGAGGCAGCTGAACGTATCCCAACCCTACCGCCCGTCCCAGCGTGTGGCCGTAGGCGCCGGAGGTGATGCGCCCGGCGACCTTGCCGTCGCCGTAAATCGGCTCGTCGTGGAAAAGCAGCCCCTCGCGATCGTCGGGCGTGAACAGGCGCAGGCGCCGCTTCACGCCCTCCTCGCGCTGGCGCAGCAGCGCTTCGCGGCCGATGAAGGCCGGGCTCTTGTCGAACGCCACCGCGAAGCCGAGGCCGGCCTCGAGCGGCGTGTCGGCCGGCGAAAGGTCGTGGCCCCACGAGCGGTAGCCCTTCTCCAGGAGCAGCGAGTCGAGCGCGTGGTAGCCGGCGTGGCGCAGGCCGAGCCCCTCGCCCGCCGCGACCAGCGCGTCGTAGGCGTTCACCGCGAACTCCGCGGGGATGTAGAGCTCCCAGCCTTTCTCGCCGATGTAGCTGACGCGCAGCGCCCAGGCGCGCGCGTCGCCGAGATCGATTTGCTTCATGGTCATGAAAGACTGGCTTGCATCACCCCCCAGCCTTGAAATGAGCCCAGGCGAGCTAGGTCCCTGAACGTTCAGGACCGCATAAGACGACGTGACATCGGTCAGCACGGCGCGCGCGTCGGCCGGGATGTGGCGGCGGATGCGCGCGAAGTCGCGCGCCTGGGAGGCGGCGATAGAGACGATGAGGAACGCGTCCTCGGCTAGGCGCGTCACGGTGAGGTCGGCCTCGATGCCGCCGCGGCGGTTGAGCATCTGCGTGTAGACGACGCGGCCCGGCGCCACCGCGAGGTCGTTGGCGCACAGCCGCTGCAGCAGCGCCTCGGCGTCGCGGCCCTGCAGCAGGTACTTGGCGAACGAGCTCTGGTCGAAGAGCGCCACGGACTCGCGCGCGGCGCGATGCTCGGCCGCCGCGTGCGCGAACCAGTTCTGCCGCCCGTGGGCGTATTCGTAGGCCGGCGCGACACCGGGCGGCGCATACCAGTTGGCGCGCTCCCAGCCCGCCACCTCGCCGAAGCAGGCGCCGGGGGGGGGGGCCCGCGCGGGGCGGGGGGGGCGGGGGCCCCCCCCCCCCCGCGGCCACAGGGGGGGTGGGCCCGGGCAAGCCGGGAGGGGGGCCCC
>JBQTJF010000008.1:0-1566 GCA_052387375.1 Betaproteobacteria bacterium | reverse complement strand
GCTTTCCGCCGACGAGGTCGCGGCCTCGGCCGGGACCCTCAGCTACCAGCTCCTGTGCGCGCTCGCTGCGCGCGTGCCGGTGAGCGAGGCGCCTTGAAGCGCAAGACCGCCTACGTCTGCTCCGACTGCGGCGCGAGCGCGCTGCAGTGGTTCGGCGCCTGCCCCTCGTGCGGCGCCGCGGGAACGCTGACGGAAACCCCTACGGAAAGGACAACCCGGAGCAGGGAGAAGATCTCCACCGTAGCCCTCTCCGACCTGCAGCCGAAGGAGCTGGCGCGCATTCCCACCGGCATGGACGAGCTCGACCGGGCGCTGGGCGGCGGGCTGGTGCCGGGGCAGGTGGCGCTGCTCGGCGGCGACCCCGGCGTGGGCAAATCGACCCTGCTCCTGCAGGCCTTGTCTTCGATTCTAGAAATGAATCTTTATGTGACGGGGGAAGAGTCCGCCGATCAGGTGGCGATGCGCGCCCGACGCCTGGGACTCGACGCCAAGGGCATGCAGCTCCTGGCCGAGACGCAGCTCGAGCGCGTGCTCGGCGCGCTCGAGGGCGCGCGGGCGCGCGTGGCGGTGATCGACTCGGTCCAGACCCTGTGGTCGGAGGCGCTGCAGTCGGCGCCGGGCTCGGTGGCGCAGGTGCGCGAGTGCGCCGCGCAGCTTACGCGCGTCGCCAAGCGCGACGCCGTCGCGCTCTTCCTCATCGGCCACGTCACCAAGGAGGGCGCCATCGCCGGGCCGCGCGTGCTCGAGCACATCGTCGACACGGTGCTCTACTTCGAGGGCGACCCCAACTCGAGCTTCCGCCTGGTGCGCGCGGTGAAGAACCGCTTCGGCGCGGTGAACGAGCTCGGCGTATTCGCGATGACCGAGAAGGGGCTGAGGGGGGTCACCAACCCTTCAAGATTGTTTTTAAGTACGCATGAGAAACCCGTTCCGGGGTCGTGCGTGCTCGCCACGCTGGAAGGCACGCGGCCGCTGCTCGTCGAGTTGCAGGCGCTCGTCGATGCGGCGCATTCGCCCAATCCGCGCCGCCTGTCGGTGGGCCTGGAGCAGAACCGGCTCGCCATGCTGCTCGCGGTGCTGCATCGCCACGCCGGCATCGCCACCTGGGAGCAGGACGTTTTCGTCAACGCGGTGGGCGGCGTGCGCATCGCCGAGCCCGCCGCCGACCTCGCCGTCTCGCTCGCCATCGTCTCGTCTCTTGCCGACAAGCCGATTCCGTCCAGGGTGGCGGTGTTCGGCGAGATCGGCCTCGCCGGCGAGGTGCGCCCGGCGCCGCGCGGCCAGGACCGCCTGCGCGAGGTGGCGAAGCTCGGCTTCGAGAAGGCCATCATCCCGAAGGCAAACCTGCCCAAGGGAAAGATCGCCGGGCTGGAGATCCACGCCGTCGAGCGCGTCGACCAGGCCGTCCAGCTCCTGCGCAACCTATAGAAATCGGGGTTATCGCGCTGTGAAAAGCGCAGGAAGGGAGGATCTGAGATGAGTCAGTGAAACCCTTTGTTGGGATCCAGCCGGTGCAAGTCCGGCCCGGTCAAAGCCGTAGCGGGCAGGCCGGTAGCGAGTGTTGCC
>JBQTJF010000007.1:0-23050 GCA_052387375.1 Betaproteobacteria bacterium | reverse complement strand
AGCCGTGTTGGCAAAAGGAACGACCGAGGGCGCCAAGACCCAGGAAGAGCTCGACCTCGCCGTGCGGCAGATCGTGTCGCGCGCCGTCGCGCCGGAGGGCGTCGTTGACATCTTCGCGGCAGCGGGGCTGAAGAAGCCGGACATCTCGATCCTCTCCGACCAGTTCCTGGCCGAAGTGAAAGGGATGCCGCAGCGCAACCTCGCGGTCGAGCTGCTGCAGAAGCTGCTTTCAGGCGAGATTCGAACCCGCCGAAAGAAGAACGTCGTACAGGCCAAGTCCTTCGCCGACATGCTCGAGCAGACGGTCCGCCGCTACCAGAACCGCGCCATCGAGGCCGCGCAGGTGATCGAGGAGCTGATCGGCCTGGCCAAGGACATGCGCGCCGCCAACGCACGCGGCGAGCAGCTCGGCCTCAGCGACGAGGAGCTTGCCTTCTACGACGCGCTGGAAGTGAACGACAGCGCGGTCAAGGTACTCGGCGAGCCGACCCTCATGAAGATCGCGCGCGAGCTGGTCGAGGCGGTGCGCAAGAACGTGACCATCGACTGGACGGTGCGCGAAAATGTGCGGGCGCAGCTCCGAGTGATCGTGAAGCGCATCCTGCGGAAATACGGCTACCCGCCCGACAAGCAGGAAAAGGCGACGCAGACCGTGCTGGAGCAGGCGGAGGTCCTGTCAGCTGACTGGGCTGTGGCATAGACATAACACGCTTAATATCAGCCACTTAGCAACATACTCTTGTAACAGAAAGCAGAAGACTCTTGTATTCAGAATCGATGGAGAGGGGCTCATGAAGTGCCCAACCTGTGGAACCGGCACCCTGGTTGCCGCGATTCGCGACGTTCCCTATGCATATAGGGGCAAGGAAACCGTCATCAGGTCGGTCAAGGGCAAGTTCTGCGACAACCCGGAATGCGGCGAAGTCGTGATGGACAAAGAGGAGTCGGCGAGAACATCGAAGGAGATGCGGGAGTTCAGCAGAAAAGTGGCCGTCAACAGATGAGTGCCTCAGCGGCACAGAAGAGGTTCCGCGATCGTGCAACCCGGCTCAAGCGCACGCGCCTGACCGCTTATGAAGCCGCCGTGAAAGTCGGCCTGTTCGGCTGCATCGAAGGCCCGTCGGATCTCGCGCTGAATCACCGCAAATACGCACGCCGGGCTATCCGCGTGAGGTACGCGAAGCGCGGTCGTGGATATCTAAGCGGCTCTGGCGGTCGACAAAGGAACGACGTTGCGCGTGGTCAGGGCGTCCATGTGATCCGCCCACTTTTGCAGCCAGGTGCGAGCCTCGGCATCGTAGCTGTGGCGGTCGTAGATCGCGGCGACCGAACTATCCACGTGGTTGAGGATGCGGTCCTGGACGACGCGCGGGCAGCCGAGCCGCGCGAGGCCGGTGGCGACCGTGCGGCGAAGGTCGTGCACGGTCCACGGTATTTCGATCGGGTCTTTGGTGCCGTTCTCAGGGTCGGCGTGCCGCGCGGTGTATTGCGCAAGGCCGAGCGCCTTTTGCGCCACGTGCTGGCCTGGAATGCGCGAAGGGAAAACGTGTGTCTTGTCGAGGCCTTTGCGGTAGTTGAGCAACTCGACCGCCTGCTGCGGGAGTATCACGTCGTGCGGCTCGCCGTTCTTGGTTTCGCGGAGCGTCCAGACCGCGCGCTCGAGGTCGATGTCGTTCCATCGCGCCGAGATGACTTCGCCAGAGCGGCAGCCAGTGAGGAGAACGAGCTTCAGCGATTCGCGGACCATGCGGCTGTATGGACTGTGCGGCAGCCACTTGAGGAAGGTAGCGAGCTCGGCGTCGGTGAGCGCTCGTTTCCTGCGTACTTGCGAGGCGCCCTTTATGCCGAGCGTCGGCGGACTGAAGGAGTCGGGCAGCCGCCCCTGCTCCACCCCGTGCACATAGGCGCAGCGGATGCGCGATAGGAGCTGTGTTGCCTTGCGGGGATGCTTAAGCAGCGCCGGGCGGATCAGCTCGTCCTGCAGCTCGCGCCGGGTGAGTTCGGCAGCCGGCTTGCCGCCGAACAGGGGGAGGAAGTCTTTCCGCAGCAGGCGCGCCGAATCCGGGCCGCGCTTCTGCTTCGAGAGCGCTTCCTTGATGTATTCCTCGATGAGATCGCCGACGGTGTACTCGCGCTGGCGCTCAGTTGCGCGCTCGCGCATGGCTTCCTCGCGCGCCTTGCGCTTCTCGAGCTGCGGGTCTATGCCTTGCTGGCGCTCCAGGCGCTTCTTCATGGCCGCGTCGCGCGCCTTGGCGAGCGTCAGCGGGCCGACATCGCCCAGGATGATTTCGCGCAGGGCGCCGTCCTGCGAGCGATAGCGATAGAAGAAGACTTTCTTACCCGTGGCCGAGCAGCGCACACGTAATCCCGGCACTTGGGCGTCGCCGCGCTCCTCGCCGGGCGCCATGTCGGCGATAATCGCCGCGGTCAGGGGCTCAGGCTTCTTCGGTGTAGATTTTAGTGTAGGTCGTTGCGGCATCCCGCCTCCCAGTCCGGCGACCTACACCGTCACCTACACTGAACAGCCCGGCAAGGACTTGCAAATCCTTGCCCAAGCTTGACCAGCGAAACGGTCCGTGAAGGCCTAATTTCTTTGGAACGACAAGACTTTATAACGCAAAAGGGCAGCGCGGACAAGGCCATCGCGGCGGCCGGAAATTCCGACCACACGCCGATGATGCAGCAGTACCTGCGCATCAAGGGCGAGCATCCGCACATCCTGCTCTTCTACCGGATGGGCGACTTCTACGAGCTTTTCTACGACGACGCCGAGCGCGCCTCGCGGCTTCTCGACATCACCCTCACCTCGCGCGGCGCCTCGGCGGGCGCGCCGGTGAAGATGGCCGGCGTGCCGGTTCACGCGGTGGAGCAATACCTCGCCAAGCTGGTGAAGCTGGGCGAGTCGGTGGCAATCTGCGAGCAGATCGGCGACCCCGCCACGGCGAAGGGGCCAGTGGACCGGCAGGTGACGCGCATCGTCACGCCGGGAACGCTCACCGACTCGGCGCTCCTCGACGACAAGTCCGAGAACATACTGCTATCAATAAGCAGAAATAGGAGCGGCGTCGGTCTCGCGTGGCTCTCGCTCGCCAGCGGCACGCTGCGCGTCGCCGAGATCGCGCCGCAGGCGCTGGCGAATGAGCTGACCCGCATCGCGCCGGCAGAAGTGCTGGTCGCCGACGATGTCCACCTCGACGGCTACTTCCTCACCCGCCTGCCCGCGTGGCAATTCGACATCGCGAGCGGAGAGAAGAAACTCCTCAAGCAGCTCGGCGCCGCCTCGCTCGCCGGCTTCGGCTGCGAGGACCTCACGCTCGCCATCGGCGCCTGCGGCGCGCTGCTCGAGTACGCCGGCAAGACGCAGGGGCAGGCGCTGGCGCACGTCACCGCGGTGACGGCGGAGCGCGCCGGCGAGTACCTGCGCCTCGACGCCGCGACGCGCCGCAACCTCGAGCTCTCCGAGACGCTGCGCGGCGAGCCGGCGCCGACCCTTTTCTCGCTCCTCGACGAGTGCGCGACGGGCATGGGCAGCCGCCTGCTGCGGCACTGGCTGCACCACCCTCTTCGAAAGAGAGAGCCCCTGCAGGAGCGCCACGAGGCCGTCGGCGCGCTGCAGGAGAAATTCCAGCCGATAGCAAAGGCCCTGCGGGGCTTCTCCGACGTCGAGCGCATCACGGCGCGCGTGGCGCTGAAGAGCGTGCGCCCGCGCGAGCTCGCCGGCCTGCGGGAGAGCCTGGGGTTTCTTTCGTCGCTTTCCGAGGCAGTACCTCCGTCTTCGTCGCTCCTGGGGCAATTGCGCGACGATCTCGCCACGCCGCATGACTGCCTGAAGATGCTCCAGTCGGCGCTTGCCGCCGAGCCCGCGGCGCGCGTGATCGACGGCGGGGTCATCGCCGACGGGCACAGTGCGCAGCTCGACGAGCTGCGGGCGCTGCAGTCCAACGCCGGGCAGTTTCTGATCGAGCTGGAGGCGAAGGAACGAAACAGAACCGGCATTCCGAACCTGCGCGTCGCGTACAACCAGGTGCACGGCTACTACATCGAGGTCACCAACGCGCACGCCGAGAAGGTGCCGGCCGACTACCGGCGCCGCCAGACGCTGAAGAACGCCGAGCGCTACATCACGCCGGAGCTCAAGGCCTTCGAGGACAAGGCGCTCTCGGCGCGCGACCGCAGCCTTGCGCTCGAAAAGTCGCTCTACGACGCGCTGCTCGAGGCGCTGCAGAGGCACCTGCCCGAGCTGCAGCGCATTGCGCGCGCGCTGGCGCAGCTCGACGTGCTCTGTGCCTTTTCAGGGAAAGCCTCCCTGAGCGGTTATTCGCGCCCGACGTTCACCGACGATAACGTCATCGAGATCGAGGCCGGGCGCCACCCGGTGGTCGAGACGCAGGTCGAGGGGTTCATCGCCAATGACTGCCGCCTTGCGCCGACGCGGCGGCTGTTGCTCATCACCGGCCCGAACATGGGCGGCAAGTCGACCTACATGCGCCAGGTGGCCCTCATCGTGCTCATGGCGCACGTCGGCAGCTTCGTGCCGGCGCGTGCGGCGCGCATCGGGCCGGTCGACCAGATCTTCACGCGCATCGGCGCCGCCGACGATCTCGCCGGCGGGCGCTCGACCTTCATGGTCGAGATGACCGAGAGCGCGGCGATCCTGCACAACGCCACCGAGAGGAGCCTGGTGCTGATGGACGAGGTCGGCCGCGGCACTTCGACCTTCGACGGCCTCGCCCTCGCCTGGGCGATAGGGAAACATCTGGTGGAAAGAAACCGCTCCTTGAGCCTTTTCGCCACGCACTACTTCGAGATGACGCGGCTGGCGCTGGACTACAAGGAAGTCGCGAACGTGCACCTGGACGCGGTCGAGCACAAGGACACGGTGGTCTTCCTGCATGCGGTCGAGGAAGGCCCGGCGAGCCAGAGCTACGGCCTGCAGGTCGCGGCGCTGGCCGGCGTGCCGAAGGCCGTGGTGCGCCAGGCGAAGAAGTACCTGCAGCTTCTCGAAGAGGCCGCCGTGACCCGCGGCGGCCACCCTGATCTGTTTTCTGCCAGTAAAGAAGTCGAACCCGAGCCCAGCGTGGACGCCTTGCGCGAGGAACTGGCGACGCACAACCCCGACGAGCTCTCGCCGCGCGAGGCGCTCGAGCTGCTCTATCGCCTGAAGAAGCTCTGACGCGCCTCGCGGCTGACGCGGTCGATCTCGTCGCGCCGCAAGCCGAGGTCCTGCAGCATGCGGTCGTTCAGGCCATGGAGCATCCGCCGCGTCTCGCGCGCGAGCAGGGCCGAGCGGTATGCCGCCGCCAGCGAGCGAAAGAACCGTTTCACGGCTGCAACGCGAGCTCGACCGCGCCGCCCTCCGCTCCGACCAGGACCAGCCCGTCGCCGCGCACGCGGTAGCGGCGTCCCGGGGCGAGGAAAGCGTCGCCGCCGCGGCCGTCCTCGGTGACCCAGGCCCGCCCGGAGAGCACTTCGAGCGAGGTGCCCTGCGCCCTGAGGAGCCGCAGGAAGTCGCTGCCGTCGAGTCTCACCACCATGGCCGCAATCTAGGCGCGCCGCGCGGAGCGGTACAGTGGCAGAATGTCGCGACTGTAACCAGAACAGTTTGGCCGTAGGACGACTGTTCCGGTCGGTTCCCACGGCGACTGTATCTGGTCGCGGTGCAGCCCGCGCTGAGACGATGCGACCGATGCTCGACAACGCCCCGCTCTACCAGCGGCTCGCCGACCATATCCGGGAGCTGATCCGCGCCGGCACCCTGCGCAGCGGCGACCGCGTACCCTCGGTGCGCCGCCTTTCCCAGCAGCAGGGCGTGAGCGTTGCGACGGTGCTGCAGGCGTACCAGCGCCTCGAGGGGATCGGCGTCATCGAGGCGCGGCCGCAATCGGGGTTCTACGTGCGGCGCCCGCCCGCTGCCGTGCCGGAGCCGGCGCCTTCGCGCCCGCCGCGGCGCGCGCTCACGGTGGACGTCAACGACCTGGCCGACGCTGTGCTGACGGCGGCCAACGATCCGGAGGTCGTCGCCTTCGGCGCCGGCTGCCCGAGCGCGGAGCTGTTCTCGCTCGAGCGCATGCGGCGGGTGCTAGCGGCGTGCGCGCGGCGCGACCGTGAGGCGCTCGGGCGCTACGGCCTGCCGCCGGGGACCGAGGCGCTGCGCCGGGCGGTGGCGCGCCGGGCGCTCGAGTGGGGCTGCCGCATCGACCCGGACAACCTCGTCACCACCACCGGCTGCATGGAGGCGCTCAACCTTGCGCTGCGCGCGGTGACGCGCCCGGGCGACCTCGTGGCCCTGGAGTCGCCGACGTACTACGGCTTCCTGCAGATCCTGCAGATGCTCGGCCTGCGCGCGCTGGAGATTCCCACCCACCCGCGTACCGGCATCTCGCTCGAGGCGCTCGAGGTGGCGCTCGGCGCGCACCCCGTGAAGGCGGCGATCGTCATGCCGAACGTCTCCAACCCGATCGGCGCCTCGATGTCGGAGGCGGCGAAGAAGCGGCTGGTGCAGCTGCTGGAGTCGCGCGGGGTGCCGCTCATCGAGGACCATATCTACGCCGACCTGCAGTTCGCCCCCGGGGCGCCGCGCGCCGCCAAGGCCTACGACCGCACCGGCAACGTCCTCCTGTGCGGCTCCTTTTCCAAGACCCTCGCGCCGGGGCTGAAGGCCGGCTGGATCGAGGCGGGGCGCTGGCGCGACCGGGTACGCATGCTGAAGTTCGTGGCGAGCGGCGGCCAGAACGAGCTCGTCGAGGCCGCCGTGGCCGAACTGCTCGACTCGGGCGGCTACGAGCGCTGGCTGCGGCAGCTGCGGCGGCGCTTCGCCGCCCAGGTCGACGCGGCGCGCGCGGCGATCGCGGAATCCTTCCCGCGTGGCACGCGCGTGACGCATCCCGCGGGCGCCTACATCCTGTGGATCGAGCTGCCGCGCGGCGCCGACTCGGTGCGCCTGTTCGAGCGGCTGCTCGAGCGCGGCGTCAGCATCGCCCCGGGCCCGATGTTCTCGGCGACGCAGCGCTACCGCAACTTCGTCCGCATCAGCGTCGGTCAGATCTGGTCGGAGCGGCACGAGCGCGCGCTGCGCGAGGTCGGACGGCTCGCGCACCAGGCCTAAGCGCCGCGGCTAGAATCGCGAAAAACGTGGTCTGTCCCTGATTCTTGCCGTGATTGATATTGGCGCGAACCTGACGCATGCCTCCTTTCGCGACGACGTCGGCGAGGTGGTCGCGCGCGCCCGCGACGCTGGCGTGGAAAGCATCGTCATCACCGGCACGACCGTGGGCGAAAGCCTCCACGCTTCGATGCTGGCCGAGCAGTTCGGCCTTTACGCGACGGCCGGCGTGCACCCGCACCACGCCCGCGAATGCGACTCGCACACCATCGAGAAGCTAAGGCAGGCGGCGAAGCATCCGCGCGTCGTCGCCATCGGCGAATGCGGCCTCGACTTCAATCGCAACTACTCGCCGCACCCCGACCAGGAGAAGTGGTTTGTCGCCCAGCTCGAGCTGGGAATCGAGCTGGGAATGCCGCTGTTCCTGCATTCCCGGGATGCGCATCCACGGTTCGCCGAAATAATTCGTTCCTTGAAACCAGAGAAGGCGGTGGCGCATTGCTTTACCGGCGAGCGCGAAGAGCTGCACGCGTACCTCGACCTCGGCCTTTACATCGGCGTCACCGGCTGGATCTGCGACGAGCGGCGCGGGCAGCACCTCGTCAAGCTGGTGCGGGAGGTCCCGCGCGAGCGCCTGCTCCTCGAGACCGACTCGCCCTACCTGACGCCGCGCGACATGAGGCCGCAGCCGAAGGCGCGTCGCAACGAGCCGGCCTTCCTGCCGCACATCGTGCGCGCCGTGGCGCGCGCCGCCGGCCGGCCCGTCGGAGAAATCGCAACCGAGACCACCCGCAACGCCCGGCGCCTCTTCGACCTGAATGAACCTCGCTCATCTGATTCTGCGCAGCGCCCGCTGGCTGCCTGAGCGGCCGGCGATCGCCGTGGGCGCGCGCCCGGTGGTCACGTATGGGGAGCTGGCGCTGCGCGTTGCAAGGCTCGGTAGTGGTATCAGATCCAAGCTGAATCTGGCTCCCGGCGACCGCGTCGCCCTGGCGATGAAGAACTGCCCGGAGTACCACCAGATCCTCTTCGCCTGCTGGCACGCCGGCCTCGCCGCGGTGCCGATGAACGCCAAGCTGCACGCCAAGGAGTTCGCCTACATCCTGGAGAACTCCGGCGCCAAGGCCTGCTTCGTCACTGCCGATATCGCCGCCTCGATCCCCACCGGGATTTCAACCCGAGAACTGCAGGCATTCTTCGGAGAAGCTTCGGCGCCCGCGGAGGTCGCGCCCGACGATCCGGCGTGGCTGTTCTACACGAGCGGCACCACCGGCGTGCCCAAGGGCGCGACGCTGACGCACCGCAACCTGATGTTCCAGACGCACGCCTACTTCGCCGACATCGACCCGATCGGCCCGGGCGACGCGATCCTGCACCCGGCGCCGCTCTCGCACGGCTCGGGCTGCTACGCGCTGCCGCACTTCGCCGCCGGCGCGGCGAACGTGATCCCGGAGAGCGGCAGCTTCGAGCCCGAGGAGATCTTCGGGCTGCTCGACCACTGGCCGGGGAGCTCGTTCTTCGCCGCGCCGACCATGGTGGTGCGCCTGCTCGCGAGCCGCGCCGCGCGTACGCCGCGCAAGCTGAAGACCATCGTCTACGGCGGCGCGCCGATGTACGTCGCCGACGCGCTGCGCGCCATCGAGCTACTCGGCCCGCGCCTGTACCAGCTCTACGGCCAGGGCGAGGCGCCGATGACCATTACCGGTTTGCCGCAATCGGAACATGCGAAGCGTGAACACCTGGAGACTGCGGGCATTGCGCGGACCGGGGTCGAGGTGCGCATATTCAATGAGAGAGATGAAGGATTGCCCTGCGGGGAGATCGGCGAGATCGTCACGCGCTCCGACTGCGTCATGGCCGGCTACTGGCGCAACCCCGAGGCCACCGCCAAGGCCAAGCGCGGCGGCTGGCTGCACACCGGCGACGTGGGCAGCATGGACGCGCGCGGCTTCCTCTCCATCAAGGACCGCTCCAAGGACCTGATCATCTCCGGCGGCAGCAACATCTACCCGCGCGAGATCGAGGAGGTGCTGCTGCGCCACCCCGCGGTCGCCGAGTGCTCGGTGGTCGGCCGGCCGCACCCAGAATGGGGTGAAGAGGTTGTCGCCTTCGTGGTCCGGAAAGGCGAGATCTCCCCCCAAGACCTGGAGAAGCTCTGCCTCGACAACATCGCCAGGTTCAAGCGGCCGCGCGAGTACCGCTTCGTCGAGGCGCTGCCGAAGAACAACTACGGCAAGGTGCTGAAGACCGAGTTGCGCAAGCAGCTCTGACGGCGACGTTCGCTGCTGACCCCCTGACAAGGGGGTCGTGAGCCGCAGGCGAACGGGGGGTTTCGGTTAGGGCCTGGAAACAGCGGCGGCGAGGTGCAAAATGGGTACGATCGTACCCATTCCGAAAATCAACCCCCGCTCCCCCCGACTGGATCGGGGGTCGCTCCCCCCTCGTCAGGCGGGCGGCAGGGCGAAAGGCTTATTCGCCCTTCCCGGGCGCCTCGGTGAAGTACTTCTCGAACTTGCCCGGCTCGTCCTTGTGGGCGTCGGCGTCGGGCGGTGCGGTGCCCTTGCGCGTGATGTTGGGCCACTTCACGGCGAAGTCGGCGTTGAGCTTCAGCCACTTCTCGGCCTTGCCGTCGGAGTCGGGCAGGATCGCCTTGGGCGGGCACTCGGGCTCGCACACGCCGCAGTCGATGCACTCGTCGGGATGGATGACGAGCATGTTCTCCCCCTCGTAGAAGCAGTCGACGGGGCAGACTTCGACGCAGTCCATGTACTTGCACTTGATGCAGTCTTCGGTGACGACGTAAGTCATCTCTCTCTTGTGTTGCCTGCGGGCGTGAAGCTTGCATTATCGCATCAGGAGCCCCATGTTCCGCGCATGGACTTTCAAAGAGACATCGTCGAGGCTTCCGCAACCACGCCGGTAGTGGTGGATTTCTGGGCGCCGTGGTGCGGCCCGTGCCGCGCGCTCGGGCCCATCCTGGAGAAGCTCGAGCGCGAGTACGCCGGGCGCTTCAAGCTGGTGAAGGTGAACTCCGACGAGGACCAGGAGCTCGCCGCCGCCTTCAACGTGCGCTCGATCCCGTACGTGGTCGGCTTCCGCAACGGCAAGCCGGCGGCGCACTTCGTCGGCGCGCTGCCCGAGGGCCAGGTGCGCGCCTTCATCGAGAAGCTGCTGCCTTCGGTGCACGAGAAGGACCTTGCGAAAGCGGAGGAATTAGTAAGTTCCGGCCAGCTCGAAGCCGCGGAGAAGCTGCTCGACGCCATCCCGTTCAACATCGACTGGAACGAGCAGGTGGAAGCGCTGCGCGCCGCCATCGGCTTCGCGCGCTCCGGCGGCGACGAGAAGGCGCTCGCGGCGAAGCTCGCCGCCAACCCGGGCGATCTCGAGGCGCGGCTCGCGCTCGCCCGGCTGCACGCCGCGCGCCGGCGCTACCGCGAGGCGATGGACGAGCTGCTCGAGATCGTACGCAAAGACAAAGACTGGCGGGACGGCGAGGCGCGCAAGCAGCTGCTGCACTTGTTCACGCTCGCGGCCGGCGAGCCCGACACGGTGTCGGAATATCGTAGGAAACTGGCTACCGCGCTGTACTAGTTTCGCCTACACGCCAGACAAAGTCGTTGCCGCTCGCGCAGGGCGGCGGGAAGATAGCGGGTTCATGGTTCCCGCCTTCGTCGCCGCCGGCGCGCTCCTCCTCCTCGTCGTCGCCGGCATCGAGATCGTCGCCGGCGTGCAGGCCTGGCTGGCCGGCGCGCCCTGGCCGGGCGACATGGTGCTGCACCTCCTGGTCGCGGCGGCGGCGCTCCTGCTCGCCGCCGCGGTGCTCGCGGCGCGCCGCTCGGCGCGGCGCACCGCGGAGGCCGAGGCGGCGCGCCGCGAGAGCGAGGAGCGCCTGCGCCTGGTGACCGACAACGTGCCGGCGCTCATCTCCTACGTCGACCGCGAGCTGCGCTACCGCTTCGCCAACCGCACCTACGGCCGCTGGTTCGGCATCGAGCCCGAGAAGATGCGCTGCCGCACGCTCGCCGACGTCTTCGGCGAGGAGGTGAGCGCGCGCATCCGCCCCGACATCGAACGCGTGCTGGCGGGCGTGCCGGCGGAGTTCGAGCTCGCCACCGGCGCGGGCGAGCGCCGGCGCACGCTGCAGGTGTCCTGCGTGCCGCACCTCGGCGCGGGGCGCGAGGCGCTCGGCTTCTACATGCTGGCCAACGACGTGAGCGCGCTCAAGCGCGCCCAGGAGGACCTGCGCTACGCCGCCATCCAGCTGCAGCACGACGCGCGGCGCCTCGAGTTCCTCGCGCACCACGACACGCTCACCGGGCTGCCCAACCGCGCCATGTTCGCCGACCGCGCCCGCGAGGCGGTGTCGCACGCGCGCCGCCACGGCAAGACCGCGGCGCTGCTGTTCCTCGACCTCGACAACTTCACGCAGGTGAACGACTCGCTCGGCCACGACGTCGGCGACGGCCTGCTCAAGGTGATCGCCTCGCGCCTGCGCGCCTCGGTGCGCGGCGAGGACTTCATCGCGCGCATCGGCGGCGACGAGTTCTGCGTGCTCCTGCAGAGCATCGCCGAGCCGCGCGAGGCGGCGGCGGTGGCGCAGAAGCTGCTGCACGAGCTCGGCAAGACCTACCGCATCGGCGAGCAGCACGTCGACTCCGGGGCGAGCATCGGCATCGCCTGCGTGCCGCAGGACGGCGAGGACGTGGCGACGCTGCTGCGCCTCGCCGACGCGGCGATGTACCGCGCCAAGGACCTGGGCCGCGGCCGCTACCAGTACTTCTCGGTGCTGCTCAACGAAGACGCCGCCGCCGCCGCCGCGCTCACCGAGGAGCTGCGCGCCGGCATCGCGCGCGACGAGCTCTTCCTCGTCTACCAGCCGCGCATCGACATCGGCACGCGCCAGGTGGTCGGCGCGGAGGCGCTGCTGCGCTGGCGGCACCCGCGCTACGGCGTGCTCTCGCCCGAGGCGTTCCTGCCGCTCGCCGACGACTCGGGGCTGCTCGTGCCGATCGGCGGCTGGGCGCTGCGCGAGGCGTGCCGCCAGGGCCGGCGCTGGATCGACGCCGGCATCAAGCCGCTCAGCGTGGCGATCAACGTCACCTCGCGGCAGCTGCGCCACGGCGGCCTGCCCGAGCAGGTGCGCAGCGCGCTGGAGGAGAGCGGCCTGCCGGCGCCCTCGCTCCTCGTCGAGGTGGCCGAGCCGGTGCTGCGCGAGGCGCCCGAAGGCATCGAGGCCTCGCTCGGCGAGCTGGCGGCGAGCGGCGTGCGCCTCGCGGTCGACGACTTCGGCACCGGCTACGCCTCGCTGCCGCTCCTGCAGCGGCTGCGCGCGAGCACGGTCTGCATCGACCGCAAGCTCGTCGCCGGCGTGCCCGCGGACGCCGAGCGCGCCGGTCTGGCGCGCGCCCTCATCGCCCTCGCCCGCGGCCTCAACTTCGACATCGTCGCCAAGGGCGTCGAGACCCTCGCCCAGCGCGAGTTCCTCGCCGAGGCCGGCTGCCGCGTCTGCCAGGGCGAGCTCTTCGCCGCCGCCGGCCCGGCCGACGAGGTGGAGCCGATCCTCCGGGCCCGCCGCGCCGCCTGAAAACAGGGACAGACCACGTTTTCCTTTCGGTAGTTGTTCCGGCGTACAACGAGGAGCGCCTTCTTCCCGCCACGCTGACGAACCTGCGCCAAGTCCTGCCGACGCCCTTCGAGCTGATCGTCTGCGACAACAACTCCACCGACCGCACGCCCGAGATCGCTCGCGCGGCAGGAGCGCAGGTCGTCTTCGAACCGGTCAACCAGATCTCGCGCGCGCGCAACCGCGGCGCCGCGGCGGCGACCGGCGATTGGCTGCTTTTCGTGGATGCCGACTCGCTTCCATCAAAAGAATTGATTCTTGAAACTGCCGAAGCCATCCGGTCCGGCAGCCTCGCCGGCGGCGCCACGGTGGCGTTCGAGACGCGCGAGCTCTTCGTGCGCTTTTGGCTCGTGCTCTGGAACGCGACCAGCCGGCTGATGCAGTGGGCCGCCGGGTCCTACGCCTTCGTGGAAGCTGCCGCGTTCCGCGAAGTCGGCGGCTTCAGCGAGGAGCTGTACGCCGGCGAGGAGCTCGATCTCTTCCGGCGCCTGAAGCGCCTGGCGCGGCGCCAGGGCCGGCGCATCGCCATCCTGCATCGCCATCCCCTGCGCACGAGCGACCGCAAGGCGCGCCTCTACGCCTGGCACGAGCACTTGTGGTTCCTGTTCAAGACCCTGCTGACTGGCGGGCGTACCCTGCGCCGCCGCGAGGACTGCGCGGTCTGGTACGACGGCCGGCGCTAGCCGGCGTCAGGCGTCGACGACGAAGTCGAACGTGCCCTCGCCGCGCTTCGACATCTTCATCGCCAGCTCGGGCTTGTAGAGGAAGTCGCGCGCATTGGCCGGGTCGCCGGGAAAGTAGATCTGCGTGGTGAGCACGCGCCGGCCCGGCGCCTGCGCCTTGACGTGGATGTGGCGGGTGCGCCCGGGATATTCGGCAGGCACGATGGTCTCGAGCCGGTAGCGCCCCTGCGCATCGGTGAACTGGTGGCCGCGGTAGCGAAAGCCCCGGTTGTCGTAGTCGCCCTCGTCGTCCGCGTGCCAGAAATCGAGCAGCGCGTTGGCCACCGGCTTGCAGCCGGGCGAAAGGACCACGCCGGTCAGGACCAGGCGATTTCCACGGGCACCCGACTCCAGGAGTGAGACCCGCTTGGGCGAATCGGTCTTGAAGAACGGCCCCTCGGTCTGGCGCGAGGTAAGCTGGCCGCAGGTCTGCGCGAGGCCCTCGAGGGGCAGCAGCAGCGTGGCGCCGAGCAGGCGGCGGCGGGTCCAGGTCATGGGTTTTTGATCGCCTCGCTGTCGGCAAGTTTCGCACGCCAGTCCTTGCGGCGCGAGAAATACCCCGCCGCGGAGAGCACGAGCAGCCCGGCGCTGACGGCGAGCAGCGTCGCCGCGATCGGCCGCTGGACGAAGATGGTCCAGCCGCCGTCGGACATGATGAGCGACTGGCGCAGCGACATCTCGAGGATCGGCGCGATCACCAGGCCGAGCACCAGCGGCGCCGGGTCGAAGCTGAACTTCTTCAGTCCGTAGCCGATCACGCCCATGATCAGCATGATCCAGACGTCGACGACCGAGTTGTTGACCTCGTACACGCCGATGACGCAGAACATGATGATGAGCGGGTACAGGTAGGCGTAGGGGATGCGCAGGATGTTGACGAACACTCCCACCAGCGGCAGGTTGAGGGCGAGCAGCATCAGGTTGCCGATGTACATCGAGGCGACGAAGCCCCAGAAGACGTTGGGATGGTCGTTCACCAGCGTCGGCCCCGGCGGCACGCCGTGGATGAGCAGCGCCGCCATCAGCACCGCGATCACCGGCCCGGTCGGGATGCCGAGCGCGAGCATCGGCGCGAAGGCGCCGGTCGAGGCGGCGTTGTTCGCCGACTCGGGGCCGGCGACGCCGGCGACGGCGCCCTTGCCGAACTCCTCCGGCGCCTTGGACATACGCCGCTCCAGCGCGTAGGACATGAAGCTCGAGATGATGTGTGCCGAGCCGGGGATGATGCCGATGACGAAGCCGAGCACCGAGCCGCGCGCGATCGGCGCGCCGGCCTGGCGCCACTCGCTGCGGCTCGGCAGCAGCTCGCGCAGGCGCGGGCGGATCACCTCGGCGGTCATGCGGCGGCTCGGCGTGGAAAGGATCTCGCCCAGCCCGAACAGGCCGACCGCCACCGGCACGATGCCGATGCCGTCGCCGAGCTCCGGGATGTCGAAGGAGTAGCGGAAGTGCCCGGTCACCACGTCGATGCCGATGGTGCCGAGCAGCAGGCCGAAGCTCGCCATGAGCAGCGTGCGCGGCAGCGAGGCGGTCGACATGTAGGCGAGGAAGATGAGGCCGAGCACCAGCAGCGCGGTGTACTCCGGCGGGCCGAAGCGCAGGGCGAACGCCGCGAGCGGCGGCGCCACCAGGGTAAGCATGATCACGCCGAAGGTGCCGGCGACGAACGAGCCCACCGCGGCGATGCACAGCGCGGCGCCGGCGCGGCCCTTCTTCGCCATGGCATTGCCGTCGATGCAGGTCATCACCGAGGCCGCCTCGCCGGGGATGCGCAGCAGGATCGAGGTCGTCGAGCCGCCGTACTGCGAGCCGTAGTAGATGCCGGCGAGCATGACGATGGCCTTGGTGGCGTCGAGGCCGAAGGTGAGCGGCAGCAGGATGCTGATGCCGGCGAGCGGGCCGATGCCGGGCAGCATGCCGACCAGCGTGCCGACGAGGCAGCCGAGAAAAGCGTACCACAGCACGTCGGGCCGCAGCGCGACCGAGAACCCGAGCCAGAGGCTGTCGAAGGTCTCCAATCTTCAGAACCATAGCAGGCCGCGCTCGAGCGGGGCCTTCAGCGCCTTGCCGAACAGCCAGTAGGCGAACAGCGTCAGGCCGACGCTGTACGCCGCCGCGGCGAGCAGCCTGCGCCGCTCGACGACCACCAGCAGCGCGAACACCAGCGCCGCCATGGCGATCAGGAAGCCGAGCGGCCGGTAGGCGAGGACGCCGGCGGCCGTGATCACCACGAGCAGCGCGGCGTGGCCGCGATCGCTCCAGTCGATCCTGGCCAGCGGCCCGCTCTGGCGGGCGCGGGCGACGAGGAGCAGGCCGAAGAGCATCATCAGCCCGATGAGGAGCTTGGGCATCATGCCCGCCCCGGGGGCGGTGAGGCTGCCGAACGGCAGGTCGCCGCTCGCCGCAAACACCGCGACGCCGAGGGCGACAAAGGCGCCGCCCGCGACGTGGTCGGCGCGCAGGCTCAGCCCGCGACCTTGCCGATCCGACGCACCGCGTCTTCCACGCGCTTCGCGTCAGCGTCCCAGAAGGCCTTGAACTCCGGCTGGTCGAGGTAGGCGCCGGCCGGGCCGTGGTTCTGCATCGCCTTCTTGAACTGCTCGGGCGCCGCCGCCTTGCGCGAGGCCTCGCGCAGCGCCGAGACGACCTGCGCCGGCGCGCCCTTGGGCGCGAACATGCCGATCCACAGGTAGAACTCGACGTCGTAGCCGCGCTCCTTCATGGTGGGCAGGTCCGGCAGCGCCGGCGCGCGCTGCGCGCCGAAGCAGGCGAGCGGCCGGAGCTTGCCGGCCTTCATCTGCGCGTTCGCGGCGGCGATCGAGGACACCAGCACCTGCGAGTTGTTGCCGAGGATGGCGATCAGCGCCGGCCCGCCGCCGGCGGTGGGCAGGTGCTTCATCTGGATGCCGGCCGCGTTCATGAACAGCGCCGTCGGCAGGTGCAGCGCGCCGTACAGGCCCGAGGAGCTGAACACCAGCTCGTTCGGGCGCTTCTTCGCATCGGCGACGAACTCCTTGAGCGCCTTGTAGGGCTGCTTGTCGTTCACCACCAGCACCATCGGGTCGGCGATGAAGCGCGCGATCGGGATGAAGTCGTCGCGCGTGAACTTGACCTGGCGGCCGAACAGCTTGTCGACCTCGGCGAAGCCGGAGATCGAGACGATGTGCATGAGCAGCGTGTAGCCGTCGGGCTTGGCGTTGGCGGCGAACTGGCCGCCGACCTGGCCGGCGGCGCCCGCCTTGGTCTCGATGATGAACGGCTGCTTGAGGATCGGCTCGAGCACCGCGGCCAGCGGGCGCGCCACGACATCGACCGCGCCGCCGGGCGGGAACGGATTGATCAGCGTGACCGGCCGCGACGGGTACGCGTCCTGGGCGAACGGGGTCGGGGCGGCAAGCGCGGCCGCGGCGGCAGCCGAGCCGACAACGAAACGGCGTCTGTCCATGGAATTCTCCTCCTCCTAAACTGATGGTAGCACCATGGCCGCGATCAGAGACTGCCTTCCCCCCGACCGCAATCCCCGCGAACCGGCGCTCGCCCTGCCGAAGGGCTCGATCGACACGCACGTGCACGTGTTCGAGCGCCGTTACCGGCTCTCCCCGGCGCGCGGCTACAACCCGCCCGAGTCGACGCTCGCCGACCTCGAGCACCTGCACGCGACGCTCGGCATCGAGCGCGTCGTTTTCACGCAGCCGTCGGTCTACGGCACCGACAATTCCGCCATCCTCGACGCCATGGGCGCGCTGAACCGCCGCACGCCCGGCCGCGCGCGCTGCGTCGTAGCCTTGCATTTGGGTCTTACGCAGAAACAAATCCAGGAGCTGGATGCCGCAGGCGCGCGCGGCGTGCGCCTCAACCTCGACAACAAGGGCGGCATGCCCCTCGGCCTCGGCGACATCCCGGAGCTCGCCGCGCGCATCGCGCCGTTCGGCTGGCACCTCGAATTTCTTTTCCCGGGCCGGCAGGTCCTCGAGCTGATGCCGGTCTTCCAGGCGCTCGAGGTGCCGATGTCAATTGCGCACTTCGCCTATCAGCCGGCAAGTGCGGGGGTTAACGCGCCCGGCTTCCGGGCTTTGCTGGAATTGGTTACGAAAGGAAATACGTGGGTGAAGATCTCGGGCGCCAACCGCGTGAGCCGCGGCGACCTGCCGCCTTATGACGACGTGAAGCCGATGGCGCGCGCGCTCGTCGCGGCCGCGCCCGAGCGCATCATGTGGGGCACCGACTGGCCGCACCCGAACAAGTACGTCGTCAATCCCAACGACGGCGACCTCGTCGATGCCTTCGGCGACGGGGTCGGCGACGAAGCGATGCGCCGGCGGATCATGGTCGAGACGCCCGCGGCCTTCTACCGCTTCTAGCCTTTGACGCAGAGCACCTGCTTGAGCGTGTGCACCACCTCGACCAGGTCGGACTGGTTCGCCATCACCTCGTCGATGTCCTTGTAGGCGCCGGGAATCTCGTCGATCACGCCGCGGTCCTTGCGGCATACGACGCCTTGGGTCTGCATTTGCAAGTCGTTCAAAGAGAATTTCTTTTGGGCGGCCTTGCGGCTCATCCGCCTGCCGGCGCCGTGCGCGCACGACTCGAAGCTCTCTGGCGAGCCCTTGCCGCGCACGATGTAGCTGCGCGCGCCCATGCTGCCGGGGATGATGCCGAGCTCGCCCGCGCGCGCGCGGATCGCGCCCTTGCGCGTCAGCCACACCGCCTCGCCGTAATGGCGCTCGCGCTCGACGTAGTTGTGGTGGCAGTTCACCGCCTCGCGCGTCACCTCGAAGGGCGGCAGGTGCCGGCGCATCGCCTCGACGACAAGCTCCATCATCTCCTCGCGGTTGGCGCGCGCGTAGTCCTGCGCCCAGCCCACCGCCTCGACGTAATCGTCGAAGTGCTGCGCGCCCTCCGGGAAGTAGGCCAGGTCGCGATCCGGCAAGGACAAACCCTGCTTTTCAGAATCTCTCTTGGCCAGCTCGATGAAATAGCTGCCGATGGCGTTGCCGATGCCGCGGCTGCCCGAGTGCAGCATCACCCACGCGCCGCCCGCCTCGTCGAGGCACACCTCGATGAAGTGGTTGCCGCCGCCCAGCGTGCCGAGCTGGCGCGTCCAGTGCGAGTTCTTGCCGATGCGCTTCTGCACGCCGGGGTGCTTCTCGAGGATCTGCCTGAGTCCTCTGCTGAAAGGCTTGGCCGCACCGGTTTTCGCATCCCGCTCGTCGTGCTGCCCGAAGCCCACCGGCACGTCGCGCGAGATCTGATGGAAGACTTTGGTCAAGGTCTTTTCATCCAGATCATTCGCGGTAAGGGAAAGGCGCGCCGCCATCATCCCGCAGCCGATGTCGACGCCGACCGCCGCCGGGATGATCGCCTGCTTGGTGGGGATCACGGAGCCGACGGTGGCGCCGATGCCCAGGTGCACGTCGGGCATGGCCGCGACGTGGTGGTGCACGATCGGCAGCTTCGAGATGTTGACGAGCTGCAGCCGCGCCTGCGGCTCGATCTCGCCGGTGTAGACCTTGACGGGAACGCGGCCTTCGCTGATTTCCTGGACGACAGGCATGGACTTATCGAAGAGACAGTTGGACTTTGAGAGCCCGTTCCAAGGCCTGAAGTTCCCCCGCGGAAAGTCTGCCGATGCGCTTCTTCAACCGCTGCTTGTCCGCAGTCGTGACCTGATCGGCCATCGCTTTGCCCGCAACGCCCTTGACCCGCACCGGCGCCTCGAACACATAGAGCCGCGTGACATTGCTGGTGACGGGAACGACCTGGACACGCTGCATCGCAGCGTTGGAGGCATCGTTGCTCACGATGACCGCGGGCCGAGTCTTCCTGACTTCAGAGCCTAGCGCCGGCTCGAAATCGACCCACCAGACCTCACCGCGTTTCATCGACGCCGCGGGCGAGACCCTCGACCCACTCGCGTGCCTCCTGCTCGCGCGCCGTATCGCGCGCCGCCCGCCGATACTGTTCCGTCAAGTCCCCTTGAGCGACGTGCGGGCGCGCCAGGTTCTCGAGGAACTTGCTGATTCCGCCCCGGCCGACTACGCGATGCAGGCCCTCGTAGACGGCATCGTCGATGAGGATCGTCAGCTTCTTCGCCATACGTATGATTATACGTAGCGGCGGGAAGTGCGGCTAGCTCCTGGCGTTGCGGGCTCTCTTCATTCGGGCTTGATGCCGGCGGCCTCGATGATCGCCTTCCACTTCGGGAAGTCGTCACCTCGAAGCCCTCGAAGCCCTGTTCGCCGAAGAGCGGCGTCGCCGCGAGCACCTCGCTGCGCTTCGAGCCGGTGGCGCCGAGCACCTTTATCTTGCCGGTGTTGAGGTGGGTGCGCGCGGTGCCCGAGTTCGCCCAGGCGATGTCGAGCGAGCCGCCGAAGAGGTCGAGGTGCGCCGCCGCCTCGCCCTTGTAGGGCACGTGCACCAGCTTCACGCCGGCGCGCTGCGCCAGCATCTCGCCGAAGAGGTGCGGCGTCGAGCCCTGCCCCCAGGTGCCGTAGGTGACGCCGGCGGGCCGCGTCTTCGCCCATGCAACGAGCTCTTTCAGGTTGTTGTAGGGCGCCGACGCAGGCGCAAGCAGCGCCGGGCCGTAGCCCATGGCGAGGAGCGAGACCGGCTCGAAGTCGCGGAACGGGTCGTAGGGGATGCTCTTCTGCAGCACCGCGTTGTTGATGTGCGTGAGCGAGAGCGTGATGAGGAAGGTGGTGCCGTCGGGCGGCGCCTTCGCCACCAGGTCGGCGGCGAGCGTGCCGCTCGCCCCGGGCTTGGGCTCGACGATCACCGGCTGCTTCCAGCGCTCGCGCAGCCGCTCCGCGTACATGCGCGCGATGATGTCCACCGGGCCGCCGGCGGTGCCGAACGGCACGATGCGCACGGTCCTGCCCGGGAAGCCCTGGGCGTGGGAAGCGGCGGCGAAGAATAGGCTCACGACTGCAAGAAGAATTCTCATCGTTGCTCCTCTCAAGCGATGTGCTGCCCCGCTTCCAGCCTTACGTAGGCCGACTGCGGGTCGAAATGTACTCCGATCGGGTCCTCGCCCCTCGCCACCGCGTCGACCTGGCGCTCGAGCAGGCGGCGCAGCATGACGATGCCGCGGTCGCTCGTGCGCAGGTGCTCCGCGCCATGGTCGGCGATCGGCCCCTGCCCGGTCTGCGCCTCCCAGTCGCCGGGGAAGCGCTGGTGCTCCGCCTCGGTCAGGTCGCGCCAGAGCTTGCCGTTCATCCTCGAGCGCTGGCGGCCGAGCTGCCCCGCCTCGGTGACGCGGCCGGCGGTGTAGATGCGGAAGCTCGTGTCGTCGAGCGGCACCACCCAGCCGATCGACTCGACCCGGCCGAAGCGCCCGACGCGCGGGCTCGGCACCACGCGCAGGGTCGGCAGCACCGCCTCGGTGACGCGGTGGAAGGTCCTGCCGTCCTCGAGCCTGCGCACGCTGACCGACTTCGTGCCGCGCGGCGTCGGCGAGAACTCAACCTGCGGCATGACGCCCATTTCCGGGACGAACTGGTTGCCGCTGAAGCTGCCGTGCAGGATCGGCACGTGGTAGGGGTCCATCAGGTTCTCGTAGTGCTGCAGCCAGTTGCACGGCACGATCACCCCGCCGCCCGTGCCGATGCTCGTGCCGTCGGCCTCGAGGAACTCGCCGGCGGCGAGCTCCTCGAGCGCGTCGTAGCGCGGCAGCACCGGCTTCTTCTGCGGCGGGCCGAGGTAGGCGAAGACTAGGCCGTAGCGCTCCTCCACCGGATACCAGGGCTGGCGCACGGTGTGGCGGTGCCGGGCGCCGTTGTCCGGCTCGCAGGGCTGGTCGAGGCAATGGCCTTCCACGTCGTAGAGCCAGCCGTGGTAGCAGCAGCGGATGCCGCGCTCCTCCACCCTGCCGTAGTAGAGCGTGGTGCCGCGGTGCGCGCAGCGCGCGTGCACGAGGCCGGCGCGCCCGGCGCCGTCGCGGAAGAGGATCAGGTCCTCGCCGAGGAGCCGCACCTGGCGCGGCGTCGCGCCGGCATCGTCCGCCAGCCCGACCGGGTGCCAGTAGCGGCGCAGCAGCTCGCCCATCGGCTTGCCGCGCCCGACCTCGGCGAGCTTGGCGTTGTGCGCCATGATGGTTTACTTTGTAAACTTCCGCCGCCGTGCCTGTCAACCGCCCCCGCACCACCGACGAGCTCCTCACCGGCAAGCTGGTGCTGCTCGGCCGGCTGCTCTCGCAGTCGGCCGCGGCGGTCTACCGCCGCCGCTTCGGGCTGGGCCAGGAGGAATGGCGCATCGTCGCGCGGCTGGGCTCGCAGGAGGGCCTGCCGCTCAAGGAGCTCGGCCGGCGCGCGAGCCTGCGCAAGAGCCAGATCAGCCGCGCGGCGGCGAGCCTCATCGCCAGGCGCCTGCTGTCGCGCCGCACCGGCGAAGAGGATGCGCGCGAGGCGCGCCTGCATCTCACCGCGCGCGGGCGGCGCGTGCAGCAGGAGATCGTGCGCACCGCCGCCAGGCGCAGCGAGTTCCTCGCCCGCACCATGACGAAAAAGGAGCTCGCCACGCTGCAGCGTCAGCTCGACCGCCTGCTGGTGCGCGCCTCCGAGCTACTTCGCGAGTCCGAGTAGGCGCGCGGCGTTCTCTTTCAGGATCTTCGGCCGGACTTCCGGCTTGATGCTCAGTTTGGAGAACTCGTCCATCCAGCGCTCGGGGCTCATCACCGGGTAGTCGGAGCCGAACAGGACCTTGTCCTTGAGCAGCGTGTTGGCGTACTGCACCAGGATCGGCGGGAAATACTTCGGCGACCAGCCGGAGAGGTCGATGTAGACCTGCGGCTTGTGCGTGGCGACCGAGAGCGCTTCCTCCTGCCAGGGGAACGATGGGTGCGCGAGGATGAGCGGCATGTCGGGGAAATCGACCGCGACGTCGTCGACGAGCATCGGCTGCGAATACTTGAGCCTGATCCCTCCTCCCGCCCGGGTGCGGGCGCGATCGCCGCGCGTCTCAAGACCTTCTGGGAAAGGAGCACCGGCAGCTCCAACCGCATCGCGCGCGCCATCGTCCTGGAAGAGCCGCCGTCGCTCGATGCCGGCGAGATGACCGACAAGGGCTCGATCAACCAGCGCGCCGTGCTGGCGAGCCGCGCGGCGCTGGTGGAGGAGCTCTACCGCGACCCGCCGAGCGCGCGCGTGCTGGTAGTGGGGTAGGCATGAACCTCGCCGAGCTCGTCGCCATCGACGTCCACACGCACGCGTGGAAGTCCGCGTTCGCCGTGGACGACAAGCTCACCGAGTCGCAGGAGGCGATGGGGCGCTACTTCCGCTACCAGCCGGCGCACCAGACGGTGCCGGAGATGGCCGCGATGTACCGCAAGCTCAAGATGGCTTTCGTCGTCTTCACCGTCGATGCGGGCAAGAATCCGAGCCGCAAGATCACCAACGAGGAGATCGCCGAGCTCGCGCACCAGCACGCCGACGTAGCGATCCCCTTCGCCAGCATCAACCCGCATCGCGGCGCCGAAGGCGTGCGCATGGCGAGAAGGTTGATCTCCGAATACAAGGTCAAGGGCTTCAAGTTCCACCCCTCGGTGCAGGAGTTCTATCCGAACGACCGCATGGCCTATCCCCTGTACGAGATGATCGCGGGGGCGAA
>JBQTJF010000006.1:0-34639 GCA_052387375.1 Betaproteobacteria bacterium | reverse complement strand
AGGTCAACGACTCGTATGTCGCGTTCAACCGCTCGCCCTTCAGCGGCTGGACCGTGGCGATGAGCGTTCCCGCGGCGGTGGTCGACGCCGGCCTCGGCAGGGCGGCGTGGACCACCACGCTCGGCGTGGTCGCGGCGCTGATCGCGGCGCTCGCCCTCGCCGCCTGGCTCGGGCACCGGGTGGCGGCGCCGATCGGCGCGCTCGCCTCGGTGGCGAAGGCGCTCTCGGGCGGCCAGCCCGCCGAGCTGCCCGACCCCGGCGGCGTGGAGGAGATCCGCGACGTCGGCCGCGCGCTGGTCGAGGCGGCGAACAGCGTGCGCGCGCGAGAGAGCGCGCTGCGCAACGCCGACCGCGCCAAGGACGAGTTCCTCGCCATGCTCAGCCACGAGCTGCGCAACCCGCTCGGCGCGCTCGCCGCGGCGGCGCACCTGCTGCGCTCGCTCGCGCCGAAGGACGAGACGGCGATCCGCGCCACCGACATCGTCGGCCGGCAGGTGCAGCACATGACGCGGCTGGTCGAGGACCTGCTCGATGTCTCCCGCGTGACGCGCGGCAAGATCAGCCTGTCGCGCGAGCCCCTCGACCTGGCGCGCGCGGTGGAGAACGTGGTGCGCGAATGGCGCGCCTCCGGGCGCCTGGGCAGCCACGAGGTGCGCGCGGCGCTCTCGCCCGCGTGGGTGCGCGCCGACGCGGCGCGCATCGAGCAGATCGTCTCCAACCTGCTCGGCAACGCGGCCAAGTACACGCCCGCCGGCGGCAAGGTGCTGATCGCGGTGCGCCGCGAGCGCAACCACGCGCTGCTCATCGTGCGCGACACCGGCGTCGGCATGTCGGCCGAGCTCGCCGGGCGCGTCTTCGATCTCTTCGTGCAGGGCGAGCGCTCGCTCGACCGCAGCCTCGGCGGCCTGGGCATCGGCCTGACGCTGGTGAAGCGCCTCGCCGAGCTGCACGGCGGCACCGCCAGCGCCGAGAGCGAGGGGCCGGGCAAGGGATCGGCCATCACCGTCTCGCTGCCCGCGGTCGAGGCGCCGCTGCTCGCCGAGCCGTCGGCGCCGCCGGTGGAGCCGATCGCCCGCCGGCTGCACAAGATCCTGCTCATCGAGGACAACGACGACGCGCGCCGCACGCTCTCGCTCGCGCTGCAGATGAGCGGCCACCAGGTCTACGCGGCGCCCGACGGCACGGCCGGCATCGAGACCGCCGACAAGGTCGACCCGGAGGTGGCGGTGATCGACATCGGCCTGCCGGGCATCAACGGCTACCAGGTCGGCGAGAGCCTGCGCAAGGCGCCCGCGCACGAGTCGATGGTGCTGATCGCCCTCACCGGCTACGGCCAGCCCGACTCGCTGCGCCGCGCGCGCGACGCCGGCTTCGACGAGTACATCACCAAGCCGATCGAGCCCGAGCGCCTGATGCGCCTCATCGACGTCGCCTGCGCGCGCCGGGAGCAGCTGCGCAGATAAGGGAGAATGGGGACGTAGCCCATTCTCCCTTGGCAAGAAAAATCCATTACGGCTGGGTCGTCCTCGGGGCGCTGTGCTGCGCCGGCTTCGCGCGGCAGGGGCCGGCGGTGGCGACGCTGTCGATCTTCGTCGAGCCGCTGACGCGCGAGTTCGGCTGGTCGCGCACCGCGCTCTCGGGCGCCGTGTCCCTCGCCGGCGTGCTGGCGGCGCTGCTTTCGCCCGCCATCGGCTCGCTCCTCGACCGCCACGGCCCGCGGCTGGTGCTCTGCGTCGCGGTCCTCGTCAATGCCGCGGCCCTGGTGCTGCTCTCGTTCACGCCCTCGCTGCTGGTCTTCTACCTGCTCTTCTGCATCGCGCGCACGAACTGGGCGGTGCCTTTCGACCTCGGCATCTACGGCGCCATCAACAACTGGTTCATCGCCCGCCGCGCCTTCGCCACGTCGGTGGCGACGATGGCGCAGATCGCCGGGCTGGTGGCGATGCCGCCCATCGCCCAGGCCTTCATCGCGCACGACGGCTGGCGCGCGGGCTGGGTGGCGCTCGGCGCCGTGACGCTCGTCGTCGGCTTCGTTCCGGTGTGGCTGTTCCTCGGCCGCCAGCCCGGCGACAAGGAGGTGGTCTCGCCGCCCGGCCACGTCGAGCCGCGCTTTTCGCGCGCCCAGGCGATGCGCACGCCGGCGTTCTGGCTGCTCATGCTCTACACCGCGCTCGTCTTTCCGGTGCAGGCAGGGGTCAGCCTGCACCAGGCCTCCCATCTCGTCGAGCGCGGCGTCGACCCGACGACCGCCGCCGCGGTGGTGAGCACCTTCTCGCTCATGGCGGGCGCGGGCACCTTCGCCTGCGGCTTCCTGCCGCGGCGCCTGCCGATCCGCTTCGCGATGGCGCTCGCGGGCCTGCTGGCGTTCGCCGGGACGCTGCTCATGGCGCGCATCGCCGCGCCGGCGGACGGCTACCTCGCCGGGGGCGTGTTCGGCTTCGGCATCGGCGCGGTGCTGACGCTGCTGCCGGTCGCGTGGGCGGACTACTTCGGGCGCGCCAACTACGGCGCCATCCGCGGCCTCGCGCTCTCCGCGCAGGTGCTCTCGCAGGCCGTCGGGCCGGTCCTCTCCGGGCTGCTGCACGACCTCACCGGCAACTACCTCGCCTCGCTCTACTGCTTTGCCGTGCTTTCCGCTCTGGCCGTGGCGGCGGCGCTGGCGGCGCGGCGCCCGTGAACAAGCGGACCCCTCACAGCAGTCGCTCGAATACGTCGGGCGATCCCATCTGGCCGCCTTTCAGCATGAGCTCGAGTGCGGCGAGCCCCGGCCCGCGCGCGCGGCAAAGCGACACGCCGGGAGCTTTCGGCCCGCCTCGGGCGCGCGGTCGCGCTGCCGATCGGCGGCGAGAACCCGCCCTGATCAGGCCGCCAGCGTGTTTCATGCGCCCGGGGGAAAGGGAGCGCGCTGCATAACGCCTCGACGTCCACGCTCCCTCTTTTCTTCGTTTCAGGACCTGATCTTGCGGACGCTCGCGTCGAGCTTGCGCTCGACGTAGTCCATATGCGCGACGATCGCCTTGGTGGCCGCCTCGGGCGAGCGGCGCCGGATCGCATCGTAGATCGCCCAGTGGTGCTTCCAGATGAGCGGCTTGCTCTCCAGGTTCTCCGCCACCCGCCTCAGGCGGTAGAGCGCCCCGAAGCTCTCGCGCAGGATCTCGATCATGCGCACGGCCATCGGGTTGCGGGTCGCGCGGGCAATGGCGACGTGGAACTCGACGTCGTTCTGCTCCCACCCGGGGTCCGTGAGCTCGAGGGCCTTCATGCGATCGAGCTTCTCGCGCATCGTCGCCAGATCCGTGGCGCGCGCCTGCCGCGCGGCCTGTGCCACGCACCAGCCCTCGACGAGCCGGCGGAGCTCGAAGAACTCGGTGATGCGGTCGGCTTCCTTCTCGACCAGCGCGACGAGCGAGGTGTCGATCGGCTCGCGCGGAGTCGCGGCGACGACGAAGCTGCCGGCGCCGTGGCGCACCTCGATAAGGCCCGCGAGCTCCGCCCGGTACAGCGCTTCGCGTACCGTCTGGCGGCTCGCATTGATCTGCGCGGCAAGCTCGCGCTCCGAGGGCAGGCGGCTGCCCCGCGGATAGCGCCCGGCGCGGACGAGCTCCAGGAGCTGGTCGTACACCTCATCGGACTTGCGCGCGCTGTGCAGCGGCGTGAACGCCTGGCGCCTCCGTGCGCTGCCGGCGCCTTTCATGAGCTCATCCTTTCACGGCCGCTATGATCAGTCCCGACTCAACCACGCGGGCATTGTAGGACAGTCCGTTATCGCAGCGGCGAGAAGGCGGTCGGGACCAGGATCTTGTTCTCCTGATGTTGCAGGGCGCCCAGCTCCTCGTTGCGGCGCAGGAACTCGTGCCAGGCTGGATCCTCGGCCATGGCGGCGCGCCGCCGCTGCCGGTCGGTCAGATCCTCGAACTGCCAGAGGTGAACCACCTGGTTCAGCGGGCCGATCTCGCTGGTGAAGAAGCCGATGAGCCTGCCGAGGTGCTTCTGCTGCACCGGCAAGCCGTAGTCCTGGTAGAGCTTCAGCCATCTCGGCAGCTTGAGGGGATGCAAGGTGTACGTGCGGTGGTCGATGATCATGGATCGCCCTTCAGAAAAATCCGCTTCGGCAGGGGCCCCATTCAACGGATCACGCGGCCGGTGGCGGGGTCGAAGAGGTGCATCTGGGTCATGTCCGCGACGAGCTCCAGCCGGGCGCCGGAGCGCGCGGCGCAGCTCGCAGGCAGGCGCGCGCAGAACTCGTGCGCGCCGATGCGGCCGAGCGCGAGGGTGTCGACGCCCTGGGGTTCGACGACGTCGACTTCCAGGGCGAGCGCCGCGCCGGGTGACGCGCCCGCAGCGCGCTCGGCAAGGTGCTCGGGGCGCACGCCGAGGACGAGTTCGCGCCCGGCGTGGGCGCGGTAGGCCGGCTCTAGCGCCCTCGGCACGGCGAGGCGCGCGCCGCCGCCGATCTCGACGGCGAGCCCGGCGCCGTTCACCGCGAGGCGGCTGGGCAGGAAGTTCATCGCCGGCGTGCCGATGAAGCCGGCGACGAACTGGGTCGCCGGCTGGGCATAGAGCTGCGCGGGGGTGCCGATCTGCTCGATGCGCCCGGCATTCATGACGACGATGCGCGTGGCAAGGGTCATCGCCTCCACCTGATCGTGCGTGACGTAGACCGTCGTCGCGCCCAGGCGCTGGTGCAGGCGCTTGATCTCGGTGCGCATCTGCGCGCGCAGCTTCGCGTCGAGGTTGGAGAGCGGCTCGTCGAAGAGGAAGAGCTGCGGCTTTCTCACGATGGCGCGGCCCATGGCGACCCGCTGGCGCTGCCCGCCCGAGAGCTGCGCCGGCCGCCGCGCGAGCAGCTCGCCGATGCCGAGCAACGCCGCCGCCTGCTCGACGCGCGCGCGCACCTCGGCGCGCGGCGTGCCGCGCATGCGCAAGCCGAAGGCCATGTTGTCGAACACCCTCATGTGCGGGTAGAGCGCGTAGTTCTGGAACACCACCGCCACGTCGCGGTCCTTGGGCGCGACGCCGTCGACGCGCCGGCCGCCGATCCAGATCTCTCCTTCGCTCGGCTCCTCGAGCCCGGCGACGACGCGCAGTGTCGTGGTCTTGCCGCAACCCGAGGGGCCCACCAGCACGAGCAGCTCGCCGTCGGCGACCTCGAGGTCCATGGCGCTGAGGGCATCGCGCGCCTCACCCTCAAAGCGCTTGCGCACGCCCCGCAGGACGAGCTTGGCCACGGCGCTAGCCCTTCACCCCGCCCGCGCCCCAGCCGGCGACGAGCGAGCGCTGCACGAAGAGGAACATGCCCAGCACCGGCACCAGCACCACCATGCCCGCCGACATGATCATGCCCCAGTCGACGACCGAGGCGTTGTACAGGTCGGCGATGCCCACCGGCAGCGTCTTCAGCTCGTCGGCGCTGATCAGCACGCGCGCGAAGATGTAGTCGTTCCAGGCGAGGATGAACGTGAAGGTCCCGGTGGCGATCACCCCCGGCAGCGCGAGCGGCAGCACGACGCGCGCTACGGCCTGCGCCCGGCTCGCCCCGTCGGTAAGCGCCGCCTCCTCGAGCTCCGCGGGGATGCTCTGGAAGTAGGTGCGGAGCAGCCACAGCGCGAAGGGCAAGCAGAACGCGGTGTAGGCGAGCACGAGACCGAAGTGGGTGTTGATCAGCCCGAGCGCGCGCATCAGCACGTAGAACGGGATGATGATCATGATCGGTGCGAACATGTAGGTGAAGAGGATAGTCGCCGAGATCGCCTCGCGGAAGCGGAAGCGGTAGCGCGTCAGGCCGTAGGCGCCGGGCACCGCCACCGCGAGCGTGAGCACGACCGTAGCCGAGGCGACGAGCAGGCTGTTGGCAAGGTAGGCGGCAAAGCGGGTCTCGACGAAGAGCCGCGTCAGGTTGTCGAGCGTGAAGCTCGCCGGAAGGAGCGTCGGCGGCGAGACGAAGATCTCGCGCGCCGGCTTGAACGCGGTGGCGATCATCCAGGCGAAGGGGAAGGCGACGAAAAAGACGAGCGCCTCACAGCTTCTCCTCGCGGCGCCAGAGGCGGAAGTAGACCGCGGCGGCGGCGACCAGCATCAGGAACATGATCACCGCCATCGCCGAGCCCCGGCCGGCCTCGTACCAGGCAAAGGTGCGCTGGTAGGTGTACACCGGCAGCGTGCGGATGTAGCTCTCGGCGCCGCCGCCCTGAATCATCAGCCAGGGCGTGTCGAACTTCGTGAACATCCAAATCGAGCGCAAAAGCACCACGACGAAGAGCACCGAGGCGAGCTGCGGCAGCGTGACGTGGATGAAGCGGCGCAGCGCGTTCGCGCCGTCGACCTTTGCCGCCTCGTAGAGCTCGGGCGGGATGGTCTGCAAGCGCGCGAGCACCGCGAGCACCACGAAGGGAAAGAACTGCCAGACGCTCACCAGGACGAGCGACACCATGATCCACTCGTGGCCCATCCAGCTGATCGGCACGCTGATCAGCCCTGCCGCCTCAAGGGCGTGGTTCACCAGCCCGAACTGGGCGTTGAGCAGCCACTTCCAGATGACGACGGCGATCACCGTCGGGACCACGTAGGGGAAGATGGTGAGCGCGCGCACGAGGCCCCGTCCCGGGAAGGACTGGTGCAGCAGCAGCGCCGCCCCGACCCCGAGGACGAGCTGCAGCGCGATGGTCGAGACCGAGTAGACGAGCCCCAGGCGCAGGGAGCGCCAGAACTCCCCGTCGGCGGCGATGGCGACGTAGTTGGCGAAGCCGATGAAGCTCTGCTCGGGGAAGAACGAGTGCTTGCTGAAGAGGCTGATCCAGACTCCGTAGGCGACCGGATAGAGGGTCAGCGCCCCGAGCAGCAGCAGGGCAGGCAGGACGAGCGCCGCGCCCGTCCCGCCGGAAGCTCGACGCCGCACTGCCGCGCCGCTACTTGAGGTAGCCCTTGGACTTCAGCATCGCCTCGAGCCGGCCCTGCGCGCGCGCGGCCGCCTCGCGGGCGGGCTTACCCTCGAGCGCAACCTCCATCACCATGTCGCGCATGATGCCGCTGCCCAGCACCTCCATCAGGTAGGGCTTGGAGGTCATGTCCTCCCAGTCGACGACCAGCGTCGGCTTGCCCTGGTCGTTGTTGAGGTAGTGCTCCTGCACCTCGATCCAGCTCTTCCAGCGCTGGATCATCGGCGTCGCCTGATAGTCGGGATCGGCGCGCAGCGACTTGGTAATGGGGAAGAAGTGGACCGGCACTGTCTGGATGTACTCGAGGTAGTTCTCCTTCTGATAGAAGAACTTCAGGAAGGCGATGGCTTCCTTGGGGTTCTTCGCTCCCTTGAAGAGCATCCATGGCTCCTCGTCGACCTGCGCCGCCGGCGCGCTCCCGCTCGGGCCGTGCGGCTTCACCCACACGTCGAAGGTCTCGGCGTTCGCCATCTTCTCGGGCGCGCCCTTCTCGATGAGAGACGCCCCGCGGCCGTATCCCTGGTACATCATGGCCGCCTTCTGCCCGTAGAGGTTCGCGAAGGTCTCGAGGTAGCCGTGCCCTTCCCAGCCCCTGGGCGCATGGCGCGTGAGTTCGCGGATGAACTCGAGCGTCTCGATCATCTGCTTCGAGGTCATCTGCGGGCGGTTCTGCTTGTCGAAGAGAACGCCGCCGTTCGCCTTGATCAGCTCGCCAAGCAGGATGTTGACGAAGAGGTTGTCGCCCGGAATGGTGATGCCGGCCAGCCCCTGCGTGCTGAACGCCTTGGCGTTGGCGATGAGGTCGGCCCAGGTCTTGGGCGGCTTCAGACCCAGCTTTCGCGCCAGGTCCTTCCGGTAAATGAGCAGCGACGTCCCGGCTGCGTGCACCAGCCCGTACTGGCTGCCGCCCGCGCGGCAGACGCGCTTCACCTGGTCCCAGATGTTCGCCTCCCCGATCGCGCTCACCACCTCGTCGAGCGGCAGCAGCAGGCCCTTCGACTGCAGCGCCGCGCAGGTGATGGGCTGGCCGTGCGAGAGCTCGGGCGGGCTCCCGGCGGCGAGCGAGGACATGATGCGCGGCTCGAGGTCGCCCCAGGCGAGCGCCTCGACCTCGACCTTGACGCCGGGGTTCCGCGCCTCGAAGCGCCTGGCGATGTTGCGCATTGCCTCCTGCGAGTTGGGCTGGGTCTCGGTGTGCCACACACGGATGACCTTCTGCTGCGCATTCGCGTGAAGACTCAGCGAAAAAAGAACCAGGACCATCAACGCGCGCAACATGGCTAGACTCCTTTCACGAAGATGAGATTGGATTTCGAGGCCTTCTGCCGGATGGCCCGCGCCTTTACGTACTCGGGCGAGTCGTAGAATGTCCTCAACTGCTCTATCGACGCGAACTCAAGGATGACGAAGCGCTTCGGCTTCCAGTCGCCCTCCGCCGTTTCCACGTCGCCGCCCCGCACCAGCGACCTGGCGCCGTACTTCTCGATCGCCGCGCTGGCGAGCGGCTTGTACTGGTCGTAGGTTTCCGGGTCGGTGATGTCGATGTCCGCGACGATATAGGCGCTCATCCTTGCTCCCCTCTCAGAGCTTCACACATACGTTCTGCAGCTCGGTGTAGAACTCGAGCGAGTGCACGCCGCCCTCGCGCCCGATGCCCGACTGCTTGGAGCCGCCGAAGGCGCGGTTGGCGCGCGAAAGATCGCGGGTCCAGATCGTCGAGCACAGTCCGTAGAGGACTCGGGCAGGCCGGTCCAGATTGTCGGCTCGATCCACGCGCCCTGCTCGAGCGCGCCGCCCATGCTCGGCACGCCTCCGCCCGTGATCGTCTTCGCGCGCTCGGCACGGGCCGCTTCGCCCGGCTTGAGGGCTTTCGCCTGCGCCGCGTACCTGCCGTCGATGAAGTTGCGCACCGTGCTCGCTGCGCCCGTATTGCGGTCCATCTTCAAGCCAGCCGGCTCGGGTGAGCCGAAGCGGCGAACGGCGAGAAGCCGGTGCAGGCCATCGCTTTCCTCCTCCTCCAAGGACGGAAAGTGGTCGGTGGTCCGACCTCAGGCCAGCAGCCTATAGCGCCTGCGCCGACGGTGTCAATAGCTGATTAGAGCGCCTGGCGGGCGATGCGCAGGCGCGTCTCGCGCATATCGTCGCCGCGCAGCTCGCGCAGGGCGTAGCCGGCGAAGTCGTCGGCGACCTCCTTGCGCCAGTAGAGGTCCATGTCGGTGTTGTCCAAGGGCTTGGCGCGGTTCGCGACCAGGCGCGAGGCCTCGGCGATCACCTCGTCGGTGAGCTTCTTGCCCTTCAGGAACTCGCCTGCTTTTCCCACGAGGAACGGCCGCGAAGCGACGGCGCCAAGCGCGATTCTCGCTTCCGTAATGGTCTCGTTTTCGAACTTCAGCGCGGCGGCAACCCCAAGAATCGGGAAGTCGAACGAGCCGCGCCGGCGCAGCTTCCAATAGGTGCTCTTCCAGCCCTCGGGCACGCGTACCTGCGTGAGGATCTCGTCCGGCCGGCGCGAGAGATAGTCGATGCCGTCGTTCTTATAGAGGCTCTCTACCGGAATTTCCCTTTCGCCCGCTTCACTTTGCAATTTGACGGCTGCATTGAGAGCGATCAATGCGGGCGCGGTGTCGGTCGAAGAGACGGCGACGCAGCGCTTGCTCGCGGTCGCCACCCAGCAGGTGTCGCCGTCCTTCTTCAGGCAGAAATCGATCGCCTTGCGCCACTCGTAGCTCTGGTTGTAGTAGGTGCAGCGCGTATCGAGGCACAGGTTGCCGCCGAGCGTGCCCATGTTGCGGATCTGCGGCGTGGCGACCTGCGCCGCCGCCTGGCGCAGCGCGCGAGGGGTGTTTTCATTCGTTGCCACTTCGGTGAGCGTGAGTCCGGCGCCAAAGAGGGTGCCGTTGCGCTTCAGCTCCGGAATGTTCCGCAGGGAAACGAGAACTTGCGGCGCCTGATGGCGGCGCTTCATGTTCGGCAGCAGATCCGTTCCACCGGCGACGAGCATGGCGCGAGGCCCCTCGCCGGCGAGGACCTTCGCCGCCTCGGCGACCGTACGCGGGGCGCGATAGTCAAACCACGGCAGCCGCAGCATCGCGCTTCGTCTCCTTGCCGTCGCCGCCTTCCCAGGGCGGCAGGACGAACATCGGCACGGGGTAGGGCACGGCCGGGAAGCTCTCGGGCCCGACACGCTTGTTTTTCTCGTGCAAGGCTCTTAGTACCTTGTCGGGCGTGATCGGCACCTCGTCGATCCGCACACCGACGGCGTCGTAGATCGCGTTCGCCACCGCCGGCATGACCGGCAGCAGCGGGCCCTGCCCCACTTCCTTCGCGCCGTACGGGCAGTTCGGGTCGCGCATTTCTTCTTCCTGCTCGACCAGCGCCACCTCGACCTCGGGCATGTCGAGCGGGGTGAGGCTCTTGTAGTCGAGCATCGAGGGCGAGCGGTGCACGAGGGCGCCGGAGAGCTTCTCCGGCAGGCGGCGGAACGACTGCGCTTCCATCAGCGCCTCGCCCAGGCCCATGTAGACGCCGCCGATCACCTGGCCGCGCGCCAGCACCGGGTTGAGCGCGCGGCCGATGTCGTGCGCGATCCAGATCTTCGGCACGTGGATCCAGCCGGTACGCTCGTCCACCTCCGCTTCCACCACGCAGGCCGTGAAGCTGAAGGCGGGCGAAGGCCCGACGCCCGCGCCCTTGTACTTCCCGGGCGGCTTGGGCGGCGAGTAGGAGCCGACCGCGGAGAGCGTGCCGAACTGCGCTTCCGCGGCGTGCACCGCCTCGACGAAGGTCATGCCGGGCCCGGGGCCGTCCGCGGCGAACACGCGCCCCTGCGAGAAGACCACGCGCTCGGGCAGCGTGCCGAGCGTTTCCGCCACCGCGGCGGCGATCTGCGCGCGCAGCCGCTCGGCGGCCTGCAGCGCCGCGTTGCCCGCCATGACGGTGACGCGGCTCGAGTACGAGCCGAGGTCGACCGGCGTGATGCCGGTGTCACCGGTCACCACGCGCACGACGCCGATCTCGACCCCGAGCGCCTCGGCGACGAGGCCGGCGAGCACGTCGTCCGAGCCCTGGCCGATCTCGGTGGCGCCGCAGTAGACGATCACGGCTCCCGAGCGGTCGAGCAGGACCTGCACGCCCGAATGGGGCATCTCGTTCCAGTAGATCGCCACGCCGGCGCCGCACATGTACGTGCTGCAGGCGAGGCCGAGGCCGCGTCCTTTCCCGAGCTTCCCGCGCCGCTCGCTCCATCCCGACATCTCGGTGACCTTGCGGATGCACTCCGCAAGGCCGTTCGACCCGATCTTCAGCCAAGACGCCGTCAACGACTCGGGCTTGGTGAGGTTGCGCAAGCGCAGCTCGGCCGGATCGAGACCCAGCTTCTCGGCGATCTTGTCGAGCTGCACCTCCTGGCCGAAGCGCGGCTGCGGCGTGCCGTGGCCGCGCTTCGGGCCGCACGCCGGCTTGTTGGTGAAGGTGCGGCAGGCCTCGAACTTGAAGCGCGGATAGTGATAGGTGACCGGGGTCAGCACGCCGGTGTAGAAGGTGCTCGCCGGCCCGTGCGAGCCGTAGCCGCCGCCGTCGAGCAGCGTCTGCAGGTGCATGCCGGTGAGCTTGCCGTCCCGGGTCACGCCGGTCTTCATCTTCATGAGCACCGGGTGGCGCCCGCGGTGGACGTAGAACACCTCCTCGCGCGTGAGGCCGATCTTCACCGGACGGCCGAGCACGAGCGCCGCCTTCGCCACGACGAACTCGTGCCCGCCCGGGTCGCACTTGCCGCCGAAGGCACCGCCGTTCGGCGTGGCGATGACGCGGATGCCCGCCTCGGGGACCTGCAGCGCGCGCGCAAGCTGCCGGTGCAGGTAATGCGGGTTCTGCGTGCTCGAGGAAAGCTCGAGCCTGCCGTCGCCGTCGAGCCGCGCCACCGAGGCCTGCTGCTCCATCGGCAGGTGCGTGCTGCCTTCGTAGAAGAAGAGGTCTTCAAAAACAAAGGCGGAATCTTTCAATGCCTGCTGAACGTCGCCGAACTCATACGACTGATTGCGATGGATGTTGCCCTGCTCGCCGTAGTCGTGGATGCGCGGCTCGGGATTGGCGAGCGCCTCCTCGGGGCCGGCGATCGGCTTGAGGAGCTTGTAGCGGACCTCGATCAGCTCGAGCGCCTCGGTGGCCGTCTGCTCGTCGCGGGCGATCACCGCCGCCACCGGGTCGCCCACGTAGCGCACGCGCTCGCGCGCCAGCGGGTACTCGTCGACCGATACCGGCATGATGCCGAACGGAACCGGGAAATCCTGGCCGGTGAGGACCAGATGGACGCCGGGATGGTTCTTCGCCTTTTCAAAATCAATCTGTTCAACTACAGCATGCGGATGCGGCGACCTCAGCAACTTGGCGTACAGCATGCGCGGCAGGAAGAGATCGTCGGCATAGCGCAGCTGCCCGGTGGCCTTGGCGCGGCCGTCGACCCGGCGACGCGCCTTGCCGACGACGTCGAAGCGCTTTTTCATCGCTTTTCCTCCCGCAGTCGCGCCGCGGCGTCCTCGATCGCCTCGGTGATCTGGTTGTAGCCGGTGCAGCGGCAGAGGTTGCCGGCGGTGGCTTCCCGGATCTCCTGCGGGGACGGACTGGGGTTCTTCTGCAGGAGCGCCTTGGCGCTCATCACCACCCCCGGCGTGCAATAGCCGCATTGCGAGCCGCCGCGGTCGGCGAACGCCGCCTGCAGGGGATGCAGCTCCGGGCCTCGCGCCACGCCTTCGATCGTCTCGACGGCGCGCCCCTGGCATTCCAGGGCGAGCGTGAGGCAGGAGAGCACCGGCTCGCCGTCGACGAGCACCGTGCAGGCGCCGCATTCGCCGAGCTCGCAGCCGTGCTTGGTGCCGGTGAGGCCGAGGTCCTCGCGCAGCACCTCGAGCAGCGTCTTGTACGGCGCGAAGCTCGCCTCGACCGCCTCGCCGTTCACCTGCATCGTCGCCTGCACGCTCGAGCGCATTTGTTCGGACCCCAAACAATTGCACTCTACTCTAAAGGCCCCCTGGCGGGAAGGGTTTGATCGGGATTAAGATTCGCTTCCCCCGCGCGTCATTCCCCTGTCACCCACACGGAGATCTCCCCATGGCACTACGCATCGGCGACACCGCCCCCAATTTCCAGGCCGACACGACCGAGGGCCGCATCGACTTCCACCAGTGGATCGGCGACGGCTGGGCCGTGCTCTTCTCGCACCCGAAGGACTTCACCCCGGTGTGCACTACCGAGCTCGGCACCATGGCCAAGATGAAATCCGAGTTCGACAAGCGCAACGTCAAGGTGATCGGCCTGTCGGCCGACCCGGTCGGCGACCACGAGCGCTGGGCGAAGGACATCCAGGAGACCCAGGGCGCGGCGCCCAACTACCCGATCATCGGCGACGGCGACCTGAAGGTGTCCAAGCTCTACGAGATGCTGCCGGCCGAGGCCGCCCCCGGCAAGCGCACGCCCGCGGACAACCAGACCGTGCGCACGGTCTTCGTCATCGGCCCGGACAAGAAAATCAAGCTGATGCTCTTCTACCCGATGACCACCGGGCGCAATTTCGACGAGAGCCTGCGCGTGCTCGACTCCATCCAGCTCACCGCGAAGCACAAGGTCGCCACCCCGGCCAACTGGAAGCAGGGCCAGGACGTGATCATCGCCGGCTCGGTGAGCGACGAGGACGCCAAGAAGCTGTTTCCGAAGGGCTGGAAGGCGCCCAAGCCCTACTTGCGGATCACGGAGCAGCCCAAGGGCTAAAATTCTGTAACAACTGGTTACGCTTCGGCGTAGGGCCGGGGTGTAACCTTTTCGCCGTGAAGAGAATTCTTCTTCTCTTGGTGCTTGCGCTCGCCAGTACCTCGGTACTGGCGCATGGCCGAGGCCGGGTGCACCTCGGCTTCCATTTCGGCTTCCCGGTCTACCCGTCGTACTGGTACTACCCGCCGCCCCCGGTCTATTACTACCCCTACTACCCCTACCCCGTAGTCCCAGCCTCGCCGCCGGTCTACGTAGAGAGAAATCAAGAAGAATTCTGGTACTACTGCGAGCAAAGCCGGGGCTATTACCCGTACGTCAAGGAATGCCCCACGGGCTGGCAGCGCGTGCCGCCCGCCCCGGCTCCCGCTCAGTGAAGAAGCTCGTCCTGGTGCCGCTGGCCTTGCTCGCCGGCTGCGCGAGCACGCCGCCCAGCGGACCGGCGGTGATGGCGCTCCCCGGCAGCGGCAAGAGCTTCGACCAGTTCCGCTTCGACGCCCACGAGTGCCGCCAGTACGCGCACTCGCAGGTCGGCGGCAGCACCGCCGAGCAGGCGGCGACCGACGCCGGCGTGAAGAGCGCCGCGGTCGGCACCGCCGTCGGCGCCGTCGCCGGCGCGGCGCTCGGCGGCCGCAGCGGCGCCGGCGTCGGCGCGGGCGTCGGCCTCGCCGCCGGCTCGCTCGCCGGCGCGGGCGCCGCCGAAGCCTCGGGCCGGACGCTGCAGCAGCGCTACGACTTCGGCTACAAGCAGTGCATGTACGCCAAGGGCCACAAGATCCCGATGGCGCGCCACGAGGCCGCGCGCTATCGCAGCACCCCTCCGCCTCCGCCGCCGCCTTCCTCCGGCCCCGTCCTGAACTGAAAAATCGGCCCAGAGCCCGATTATTTAGAATCGGGTGATGCTCCAGCTTCGAAGCTACCTCGCCGGCCAGTGGGTCGCCGGCAAGGGCTCGCCGCAGGCCCTCCTCAACCCCGCCACCGAGGAGCCGCTCGCGAGCGCCTCGAGCGACGGCCTCGACCTGCGCGGCGCGCTCGAGCACGCGCGCACCAAGGGCGGTCCCGCGCTGCGCGCGCTCACCTTCGCCGAGCGCGGCGCGCTGCTGAAGGGCATGGCCGACGCGATGCAGGCCGAGCGCGACCGGCTGCTCGAGCTCGGCATCGCCAACGGCGGCAACACCCGCTCGGACGCGAAGTTCGACGTGGATGGCGCCATCGGGACTCTTCTTCACTATTCAGAAGTCGCCTCCCAGCTGGGTGCGAAAAAATTTCTATTGGATGGCGAAGGCATCCAGCTCGGGCGCTCGGCGCGCTTCCACGGCCAGCACATCTGCGTGCCGCGCCATGGCGTGGCGGTGCACATCAACGCCTTCAACTTCCCGGCCTGGGGATTCGCCGAGAAGGCGGCGGTGGCGCTGCTCGCCGGCATGCCGGTGCTCTCCAAGCCCGCGACCAGCTCGGCGATGCTCGCGCACCGCATCATGGAGATCATCGCCGAGAAGCAGATCCTGCCCGGGGGCGCGCTGTCGCTGCTCGTCGGCCCCCCCGGCGAGCTCGTCGCGCTGCTCGGCGCGCAGGACGTGCTCGCCTTCACCGGCTCCGGCGACACCGGCGCGCGCATCCGATCCGCGCCGAACGTGATTGAATTCTCGGTGCGCGTCAACGTCGAAGCCGACAGCCTGAACGCCGCCGTCCTCGGCCCTGACGTCGCGCCGCGCAGCGACATGTACGAGCTCTTCCTCAAGGACGTGGTGCGCGACATGACGCAGAAGGCCGGCCAGAAGTGCACCGCGATCCGCAGGATATTGGTTCCACAAGAAGTCCTTTCCTCCGTCAAGGACGACTTGATCGAGCTGCTGGCTGCCGTGAAGGTCGGCAACCCGGCGGAGGAGCACGTGCGCATGGGGCCGCTCGCCACCGCCTCGCAGCTCGCGGATACGCGCGCCGGCATCGAGCGGCTGGGCGGGAAGCTGGCCTTTGGTGAAAACCAACCTCGATCCGGCAAAGGCTTCTTCCTATCCCCGGTGCTCGTGGAGTCGCCCGGCGACGCGGTGCACCAGCACGAGGTGTTCGGCCCGGTGGCTTCGCTCTTGCCCTACGAGGAGAACCCCTCTTCTCTTGTGGTGCGCGGCAACGGCGGCCTCGTCTCCTCGATCTACTCCGAGGACCAGGCCTTCATCGAGGCTACGGTGATGGGCATCGCACCGCACCACGGGCGCGTGTTCCTCGGACACCACAAGATCGAGCTCTCGCCGGGCCCGGGCACGGTGCTGCCGCAGCTCGTGCACGGCGGGCCCGGGCGCGCCGGCGGCGGCGAGGAGCTCGGCGGCCCGCGCGGGCTCGCCTTCTACCTGCAGCGCGTCGCCCTCGAGGGCTCACGCCCGGTGATCCAGAAGCTCATTGGTTGAGGCGTTGGGATAGTCCCCACCCCGGGTGGCTGAACTTCACCTGCCCGATGATCTTCGCCTAGAATCCCCGCACAACCTCTAGGAGGAGGATGCCAATGAAGAGAATCGCCACCCTCGCGGCCGCCGCGGCGCTCGCCGGCAGCCTCGCCGCGCCGGCAGCCCAGGGCCAGGAGCTGCGCCTGTCGACCTTCGTGCCGCCGGTGCACATCATCTACCGCGAGATCATCGTTCCCTGGGGCCGGGACGTCGAGAAGCAGACCAACGGCCAGGTCAAGGTGACGCTCTATCCGTCGATGCAGCTCGGCGGCAAGCCGCCGGAGCTCTTCCGCCAGGCGGTGGACGGCGTCGCGGACCTCGTCTTCACGCTGCCGGGCTACACCTCGCCCGCCTTCCCGCGCGTCGGCATCATCGAGCTGCCCGGGCTGAAGGAGGACGGCTTCGCCGCCACCGACATGATGTGGGACCTGCTCGACCCGTACCTGCTGCCCGAGTTCAAGGGCACCAAGGTGATCGCGCTCTGGGGCGCCGAGGACGCCGGGCTGATGACGCGCACCAGCAAGGCCTATCGCAGCCTCGACGACATCAAGGGACTGCGGCTGCGCGCCCCCTCGGCGGCGCAGGCGAAGCAGATCGAGTACATGGGCGCGGTGCCGATCGCGGCGCCGATCACCCAGGTCTACCCCGGCCTCGAGCGCGGCACCATGGACGGGGCGATGGTGCCCTTCACCACCATCCTCGACTTCCGCCTCGGCGAGGTGGCGAAGGGCTTCACCATCTCCGGCCCGATCTTCGGCCGCTCGGTGTTCCTCATCGCCATGAACGAGAAGAAGTACAACGGCCTGTCGGCGGCGAACCGCGCGGTGATCGACAAGCTCTCCGGCCGGCAGCTCTCGCGCAAGGCCACCGACGTCTACATCAAGCGGGCGGAGGAGGCAGTGGCGAGCGTGCGCGGCAAGGCCGACGTGTACGAGCTGCCGCAGTCGGAGCAGGACCGCATCTCCAAGGTGCTGCGCCCGATCATCGACGAGTGGATCAAGGAGATGGAGCCCAAGGGCATCCCGGCGCGCGACATGCTGCGCCGCGCGGGCTACAAGGGAATGTAGCAGTAGATGTTCGACCGCGTGCTCCGCGTCCTCGCCCTCGGCGGGGGCGTGGTGCTCCTCGGCCTGATGGGCCTGGTCGCCTTCGACGTGGTGATGCGCTACGTCCTGCGCCTGCCCTTCCTCGGCGCCTACGAGATGACCGAGCTGGCGATGGCGCTGATCGTCTTCCTCGGCCTGCCCTATTGCGCCGCCACCGGCGGGCACGTCGCGGTCGACGTGCTCGGGCCGGCGCTCGACCGGCCCGCCTTCCGCTGGCTCAACGCGCTGCTGCCGCTCGCCGGCGGCGCGCTCATGGCCGTGATCGCCTGGCAGTCGGTGCTCTACGCCTTCGAGTCGCGGAGCCGCGGCGAGGCGACCAACATGCTGCGGATCGATCTCTTCCCGTTCCAGATGCTCGCCGCCGCGAGCGTGGCGCTGTTCTCGGTGGTGCTCCTCGTCCAGGCCTGGAAAGCGCTGCGTAGATGACGCCGACCGCCGCCGGCGTGCTCGGCATGGCGGCGATGCTGCTGCTCATGTTCGCGCGCATGCCGATCGGCATCGCCATGGCGCTGGTCGGCGCCGTCGGCATCGCGGTCCTCAACTCGCCCTCCGCGGCGCTGATCACGCTGGGCTCCTTCCCCTACTCGCACGCCGCGGTGCAGGCGTTTGCCGTGATCCCGCTGTTCGTGCTGATGGGCAACTTCGCCGGCGTCTCGGGCATGGGCCGCGACCTCTACGCCGCCGCCTACGCCTGGCTCGGGCACCGGCGCGGCGGCCTCGCCTCCGCCACCATCCTCGCCTGCGCCGGCTTCGCCGCGCTGTCGGGCTCGTCGGTCGCCTCCGCCGTCACCATGGGCCGCGTCTGCCTGCCGGAGATGCGCCGCTACAGCTACGACGCACGCCTCGCCACCGGCGTCATCGCCGCCGGCGGCACGCTCGGCATCCTGATCCCGCCCTCGACGGTGATGGTGGTGTACGCGCTGCTCACCGAGCAGTCGATCGGCCGGCTGCTCCTCGCCGGCTTCCTGCCGGGCCTGCTGCTGACCGTCATGTTCGTCATGACGGTCATGCTGCTGTGCGGCCTGCGCCCGAACCTCGGGCCGCCGGGGCCGAGGCTGCCGCTCGGCGAGCGCATGAGCGCGCTGTGGGGCGCCGGCCCGTTCATCCTCGTCGTCGCGGCGACGATCGGCGGCATTTACGCCGGCGTCTTCACCGTCAACGAGGCGGCGGCGGTCGGGGCGCTGCTCACCATGGTCCACGCGCTCTGGAAGCGCGCGCTCGGCCTGCGCGAGCTCACCGAGGCGCTGCTGCAGACGGTGCGCACCACGGCGATGGTGTTCCTCATCCTCATCGGCGCGCACATCTTCTCGCCCTTCCTCGCCATGAGCCGCATCCCGACCGACCTCGCCGGCGTGCTGGTCGACTACCAGTTCGGCATGCTCACCGTGCTCGCCATCCTGCTCGTCGCCTACGTCATCATGGGCATGTTCCTCGAAGGCTTCGCCATGATGGTGCTGACCGTGCCGATCGTGCTGCCGATCATCGCCGCGCTCGGCATCGACCCGATCTGGTTCGGCATCTTCATGGTGATCGTGCTCGAGATGGGCCTCATCAGCCCGCCGGTCGGCATCAACGTCTTCGTGGTGAAGGGCATCGCCGAGGACGTGCCGATGGGCCGGATCTTCGCCGGCATCATGCCGTTCTGGTTCGCCATGGTCGCCTGCGTGGCGATCATCACCGCCTTCCCCGAGATCGTCATGATCGTGCCCAACACCATGATGGGCAAATGAAGCTCGGCGGCCGCACTGCGATCGTCACCGGCGCGGCGAGCGGCATCGGCAGGGCCCTCGCCACGCGCCTTGCGCAGGACGGCGCCGCCGTCGTCGTCGCCGACCTCAAGGGCTACGACGTCGCCGCCGCGGAGATTGCGAAAGCGACAGGGGTTCGAACCCTGGGTCTTCAAGTCGACGTTGCCAATGAGCACGATGTGGGGCGAATGGCCTCGGAAACCGCCAGCACCTTCGGCGGCATCGACATCCTGGTCAACAACGCCGCGCTCTTCTCGCCGCTCGAGCCGCGCGACTTCGAGCGCATCGACGCCGCCGAGTGGCGCAAGGTGATGGACGTCAACACGCTCGGCGTGTTCCTCTGCTGCCGCGCCTGCGCGCCGCAGCTGAAGAAGTCCGGCCGCGGCCGCATCATCAACCTCGCCTCCGGCGCGCCGCTCAAGGGCGTGCCGTTCCTGCTGCACTACGTGGCGAGCAAGGGCGCGGTGATCGCCATGACGCGCGCGCTGGCGCGCGAGCTCGGCAAGGACGGCGTCACGGTGAACGCGCTCGCGCCGGGCTTCACCCTCTCGGAAGGCGTGCGGGCGAGCCCCGCGCACCTCAAGCACGGCGCCGCCATCCCCGCCACGCGCGCCATCCCCCGCGACGAGACCCCGCAGGACCTGGCCGGCGCGGTGAGCTTCCTCGCCAGCGACGACGCCGCCTTCATGACCGGCCAGACCTTGGTCGTCGACGGCGGCTCGGCGATGGTGTAGATCGGGGTCTGACCCCGATCTACCGGAAGACTAGGAAGTACTGATTCGGCAGGAAGGCGTGCTCCTCGGCGAGCGCGTACCCCGCCGCCTTCAGCTCCGCCTTCACCTTCTCCGGCGGCACGCGCGTGTGCCGCGGCGGGCCCTCGGGGGAGTCGAGGCGAAAGTCGATGATGGCGACGCGACCGCCCGGCTTGAGCGAGGCGCGCAGGTTGCGGAAGTACTGCTCGCGCCGGTCGATGTGGTGGTGCACGTCGACGAAGAGGATGAGGTCGGTCTTCTCCGGGATCTTCGGGTCGTCGGGCGCGCCCTGCACCGCCACCATGTTCGGCTTGCCGTCGCGCTTCGCGCGCGCGGCGAGGTGCTTCACCATGTCGGGCTCCACGTCCACGGCGTACACCTTGCCCTTGGAGAGCATGGTGGCAAGGCGCACCGCGAAGTAGCCGGTTCCGGCGCCCACGTCGGCCACCACCGCGTCCGGGGCGAGCTTCAGCGCCTGGATCACCTCGTGGGGCTTCTGCCAGGCGTCGCGCGCCGGATCGTCGAACACCTGCGACCACTTCTCCGCGTCCTTGAACTGGTGCTGGTGGGTATGGGGCTGCTGTGCAAGGGCCGGCACGCCCGCCAGCAGCAAGACAAGAAGAATGGCTTTCACGTCACCTCCGCTGCCCTGCGGACGCTCCAGATCATCGAGGAGCGGATCAGGAAATCGCGCGCCAGCACCTTGTCTTCTGCGACCTTGCGCAGCTGCTCGAAGTTCCGCTGGCGCAGCTTGGGATCGGCTTCTTGCAGCAGGCGCTTGTTGCTGATCGACTGCGTCTGCACGAACTCGACGTTGGCGGTGCGCCGCTGGCGCACGTAGAGGTCGAGGATTTCCTCGTCGGCCTCGCCGCGGCAGACCTTGCCGAGGTACTCGCCTAGGAGCATCGCGTCGTGCAGCCCGCCGTTGAGGCCGAAGGCGCCGAGCGGGTTGTTGAGGTGCGCCGCGTCGCCGGCGAGCAGGATGCGTCCTTGCCGCCAGCGCTGCGCCACGCGCTGATGCACGCGGTAGATGCCGGTGTGCGGCACCGCGTAGCGCCCGGGCCGCGCGACGAAGCGCTGCATGCGCGCCTCCACCGCTTCCGGCTCGAGCACCGCCGCCTCGTCCTCCTCCGGATGCACCGGAAAGGCGAGCCGCCACAGCCCCGGCATGTGGAACACCGCCGCCCACTCGCGCGGGTCGGCGACGTAGGCGTTGGCGGTGAAGCCGTGCGGCGCGAAGTCGGCGAGCGTGCCCACGACGATGAAGCGCTCCGGCCAGGTGAAGCCCTCGAACTCGGTGCCGATCAGTTTCCTGACCGCGCTCCGTCCGCCGTCGCAACCGACAAGCCATTTCGCCTTGAGATTTTCATTGATGAGAACTGAGTTTCCATTTTGCGTGGCGTTCTCGAATGCAACCCCGAACTCCACCGAGGCGTGCGGAAAGGCCTTCAGCTTCTCGAGCAGGATCGGCGTCAGCTTGTACTGCTCGAGGTGGAAGCGGTAGGGGTAGGGCGTCGCGTCGGCGATGAGGCCGAGGTCCCACTCGACGATCACGCCCTCGCGCCGGTCGCGGATCTGCCAGCGCGGCACCTTGATGCCGATGCGGTGCATGGCGTCGGTGACGCCGAAGGGCGCGAGCATCTCCAGGGTCGGCGGATGGAAGGAGCCGGCGCGGTGGTCCTCGGTGAGGCCGGGCTCGGCCTCGATCGCCTTGACGCTCACGCCCTGGTGCGCGAGCGAGAGCGCGGCGGCGAGGCCGACCGGGCCCGCGCCGACGATCAGCACCTCGGTCATACCGTGACCGGGTCGGTGCCTGGCGCGGCAAAGAGGCCGTGCCGCGCGTGCTCGCGGAAGTGCTGCTCGCGCGGCAGCTCGATCGCGCAGGAGCGCACGCGCTGCTCCTCGGCGCGCAGCGCCTGGACGGGCTTGCCCTCGCGGTTCGCCTGCGCCGCCTGCAGCAGCCGCCGGCGCGCCATGACGATGCCGCGGTCGGTCGGGCAGAGGTGCTCGCGCGTGCGGTCCTGGATCGGCCCCATGCTCTCCTGCAGCGAGGCGTCCTGCATGGCGATGCCCTCGACGCCCGAGAAGGTCTCGCCGCGCTTCTGGCTCTCGCGGTCGATCAGGTAGTCGTTGCGCTTGTTCTGCAGCGGGATGAAGGTGCCGGGGACGTATTGCACGTGAATCCCCTTCCCCGCTTTCATGGCGGAAACTTCTTTTTCCGTGAGATCCCTGTTGGGATGATAGTTGGTCCTCCACGCCCAGCAGCTCTCGTCGTCGATCGGCACCCAGGCGTGCGCGCCGAGCGGATGGCCGGCGCGCGGCGGGATGATGGTGTGCGAAGGCATGATCCAGGGCGTGATGCGCCAGCAGTGGCGGCCCGCCTCGGCGTTGCGCCGCGCGCCGATGAGCAGCCCGCCCGGGAACTCGACCACGTCGAATTCCGGCATCGTGTCCTTGCCGGGGGAGCCGTAGGAATATTTTTCCGGGTTGGCTTTCAAGAGTTGAATCAACTCCTGCAGCTCCTTCGCCGGCACCTCCGGGTGAACCACCAGCACCGCCGGCGGTCCGCCGAAGAGCGCGATGTGCGTGAAGTCCTTCACCGGGTCGTAGGGCACGCCGCGCGGCAGCGAGGGCGCGATGACGTGCGAGGCGACGCCGGAAACCACGAGCGTGTAGCCGTCGGGCGCGCTCTTCGCCACCATCTCGGAGGCGATGGTGCCGCCCGCCCCTGGGCGGTCCTCGACCACGAAGCTCTGCTTGAACGCTTCGGCGAGCTTCTGCGCCGCGAGGCGGCCGAGCGTGTCGGCGGTGCCGCCGGGGGCGAAGGGAACGAGGATCTTGACCGGCCTGGCGGGCCAGTTTTGCGCCCACGAAACCTGAACGGCGAAAAGAAGCGGCAAAGCAAGCCAAAGTCGAGTCACGCGAACGATTTTAAGCATAATGCCCCGCCATGCGCGATTGCATCGACATCCACACGCACGTCGTCCCCGAGTCGTTCCCGCCATACGCCGGCAGGAACGCGAACGTGCCCTGGCCCTCGATGGCCGACGCGCACGCCTGCCACAAGCACGTGATGGTCTCGGGCAAGGTCTACCGCACCGTGCCGGATGGCTGCTGGAGCGCGCCGCGGCGCATCGAGGCGATGGAGGGCATGGGCGTCGCCCGCCAGGCGATCTCGCCGATGCCGGAGCTGCTTTCCTACTGGCTGGCGCTCGACGACGCCAAGGCGATGGTGCGCTACCTCAACGAGCAGATCGCCGCCATGATCGCCCGGGTGCCGGAGCGCTTCATCGGCCTTGGTGCGGTGCCGCTGCAAGATATTCAAAGTTCCCTGGACGAGCTGGAGTACGTCGTCAAACAGCTCAAATTCTCCGGCGTCGAGATCGCCAGCCACGTGAACGGCGCGTCGATCGGCGAGCAGCGCTTCGAGCCGTTCTTCGCGGAATGCGAGCGCCTGGGCGCGGCGGTGTTCGTGCACGCGCTGCGCCCCGCCGGCCAGGAGCGCCTCGTCGGCCCCTTCCCCGAGCAGGCGGTGTGCTTCCCGGGCGACATCGCGCTCGCCTGCGCCTCGATGATCACCGGCGGCGTCGCCATGCGCCACCCGAAGCTGCGCATCGCCTTCAGCCACGGCGGCGGCGGCATGGCGATCCTGCTGCCGCGCCTGGTGCACGCCTGGAACGTGTTCCCGAAGGCGAAGGAGTCGCTCGCCGAGTCCCCCGAGGTGGCGGCGCGGCGCTTCTACTACGACGAGCTGGTCTTCGATCCCAAGGTGATCAAGCTCCTCATCGAGCAGTTCGGCGACAAGCAGATCTGCCTGGGCACCGACTACCCTTTCGCGATGGGAGATTTTTCTCCTTTAAAGAACTTACAAGCAATGGACCGCGAGACGCTGAAGCGCATCGCCTTCAAGAACGCGCGGCGCTTCCTAGGATTGCCGGCAGCGTCTCGCTGATCGAGGCGTTGAAGACGGCGTCGGCGAGCTCGTCGAAGGGCGTCGGCTGCGCGTTGACGATGACGATCTTCGCCCCCGCGGAGCGCGCCAGGTCCACGGCGCCGGCGATCGGGTAGACCTGCAGGCTGGTGCCGACGGCGAGGAAGAAGTCCGCCCGCGCCGCCGCCTGCATGGCGCGGTCGATCACCTCCGGCACGAGCTGCTGCCCGAAGGAGATGGTGTCGCTCTTGAGGATGCCGCCGCAGTCGCGGCACTTCGGGTCCTCTTCGCCCGCGCGCACGCGCTGCAGCACCTTCTGCATCGGTCCCCGCATGCCGCAGCCCCAGCACATGAACTTGCGCATCGTGCCGTGCACCTCGATCACCAGCTGCGGCGAGTTGCCGGCGACCTGGTGCAGCTCGTCGATGTTCTGCGTGATCAGGGCGTGGAGCTTTCCACGCTTTTCAAGATCAACCAGCGAGAGGTGTCCAGCATTGGGCTTGGCCTCCCAGGCAGGACTGCCGAGGCGGTTCTGCCACGAGAGCTTCCGCACCTCGGGGTCGGCCAGGTAGTAGTGGATGCTGGACATCTTCTCGGCGAGCGGATTCTTCGTCCACAGCCCCTGCGGGCCGCGGAAGTCCGGAATGCCCGAGTCGGTGGAGATGCCGGCACCGGTCAGGACGACGACGCGCTCCGCCTTGTCGACCCATTTCCTGACCTGGAGGGTGTCCATTCAGAAGTGTGTCCCGATCGGGACACAAAACTCTCCTTCCAGCCCTATTTCCAAGGCCGGTACGTCAGGGCATCTGGATCTTGCCGCCGCCGCCCATGCCGCCCATCGGCGGGATGCCGCCCTGCGGCACGACGATCTGCGAGGCCGCCTGGCGGCGCAGCTCCTGCAGCTCCTTCACCGTGCGCTCGATCGCTTCCTTGGCGAGCGGGCCGAACTTCTCCGCCGCCTCCTCGAGCGAGCCGGCCCCGATCTCGAAGCCGATCGGCAGCGCGCCCGCCGGCGTGAGGACCTGCGTTTCGCCGATGTAGAGCACCGCGCGCGCCTGGTCGCGCGTGCCGTCCTTCGTCACCGGCGTCAGGCGCCGGATGGTGCCGACGCGCCGGTCGGTGAAGACTTCCTCGAGGTAGAGCTGCTTCGGATCGACCCGCAGTTCGCTGGTCGTTTCGGGTTTCGTAGCCATGGGCTCGATTTTACTCTCACACTGCCAACCACCGGCATGGCAGGGGACGACCGGGCCGTGGATCGGCTCGCTAAAAGGCGCTACTCGATTGATCGACTAACTGGTTCGTAGCGCTTGACACGACGACCCCCTACGAGCCCCTCGTCGCGCTGCACCTCGTCGCGTAACCAGGCAACGAACGCATTGACCGCATCGCGTTCCGCACTGCGAGCTGCAGCGACGACGAACAAGCCCCCCGAAATCACCTCCCTTTCGTCGAAAAGAGCGACCAGCCGTCCCTCGCGCAGAAGACTGGCAACGAGAGGATATCGCCCGAGGGCAATTCCACCCCCGTCTACCGCTGCCTGGATTACCTGATCGTAATGCGAAAAGCGCAACGGGCCGGCCGGGGTCAAGTTGCCGAGCTTCATCGCGTCCAGCCACCGCGCCCAGTCAAGCCACGGACCGTTCAGCGTGTACGTCTCGAACTGCAAGAGCACGTGACGCGCAAGATCCTCGGGACTTCTGAGCGGACGAGTGCGACCACGAGCGAGCCTAGGCGCGCAGACCGGAAACACCTTCTCCATAACCAGCAGCTTTCCGACTGACAACTCCGCCTCCGGAGGGAAATGACGTATCGCGATATCGATGTGCTCTCGGTCAAGGTTGACCACCTTATTTGTCGCTACGATCCGTACGTTGATGTCCGGACATAGCCGGCTGAAGCGTGTCAGCCTCGGCACTAACCACAGCGAGGCGGACGCGACGTTGGTTGTGATCGTGAGATTCTGCCTGCCGGCGGCCCCGGCAATCTGGTCCGTCGCCGAGTCGATCAGGTTGAATGCTTCATCTACCGCGCGATAGAGCGCCTGGCCCGCGTCTGTCAGCGTAAGCCCTCGAGCCACGCGGTGAAACAATTGCCGCCCGAGCTGCTGTTCGAGAGCCTTGACGCCGCGGCTGATTGCGGACTGCGTGACAAATAGATCTTGCGCCGCACGTGTGAAATTCAAGCAGCGCGCAGATGCCTGAAAGCCCTTCAGCAATTCAAGCGAAAGCCGCGGGCGCCGTCGCTTAGCCATTCGTTGAACTCATGGGTGCCGTGAGAAAGGATCGTTTTGAGCTTCGTTTCACTGCCGCTCAGAATCGCTGCCGACCATCATAGCAAGAGGAGGGAGAGCCATGAGTCATGTGATCGGAACGCTATTTTCATTCGCGATCCTCGCTCTTATCGCGACGAGCGCGCACGCGCAGCAAGTCAATCTGAAGATGCAGGCGACCTGGCCAGCAAGCTTGACTTTGTACGACAACTTCACGTTCTTCGCTGAGCGCGTCAGCAAAATGACGGGCGGCTCGCTGAACATAGGGACAATGCCCGCAGGCCAGGTTGTACCGGCTTTCGAAGTGCTCGACGCGACCCACAAGAAGGTGCTCGACGGCGCGCATGCCTGGGCAGCATATTGGGTTGGGAAAAACAAGGCCGGGGTACTCTTCACTGGTGGCCCGGGCGGGACCTTTGGCATGGACGCGATCGACGCTTTGGGCTGGCTGCACTTCGGCGGAGGTCTCGATCTCTATCAGGAGTTCTACCGCGACGTGCTGAAACTCAACGTCACCCCATTCCCGATCATGCCAGCGAGCCCGCAGGCCTTCGGCTGGACCAAGCGGCCGATAAAGAACCTTGCGGACTTCAAGGGCATGAAGTGCCGCCAGTCCGGCATCTCCGCGGACGTGTACCAGCGAATGGGGCTGACCACTGTCACCATCGCAGGCGGGGAAACCGTACCCGCGGCTCAGCGTGGCGTGATCGACTGCGCGGAGTGGGTGGGAGGCGTCGAGGATCTCCGCTTGGGTTTACATAGTGTCTTCAAGTACCACTACACGCCGGGTGTACACGAGAGCGTGAGTATCCTCGAACTGCTCATAAACGGCGATGTTTGGAAGGGCCTGTCCCCAGTGCACCAGGAGATCGTCAAGTCGGCGACGAACGAAGCATTCGTAGTCTCCTGGACGAAGTGGCAGCGGCAAAACGCCGACGCGATCAAGGAAATGCGGGAAAAGCACGGCGTGCAGATCTTGCGTACACCGCCTGACATCCTGATCGCGTTCTTGAAAGCCTGGGACGAGCTTGCGAGGGAGGAGTCCGCGAAGAACCCATTCTTCAAGAAGGTTCTGGATTCCCAGCGCGCCTACGCCTCGATCGTGGTTCCGGCCAAGCGCTTCATGTTCCCGCCCTATTCGTTCATCGCCAACTACTACTTTCCGGAGAAGGGCGGAAAGTCGGCGGCGAAAAGGTGAACAAATCATGTGATCCGGATACTTCCCACACAGCGAGACGATCCATGCCCGACTTTTTCCCAGGTTTCCGACGGGAGCTTATTGCCGCCAACGGTGTCAACCTGAACGTCGTCCACGGCGGTCACGGTGATGCCGTGCTGCTGCTGCACGGCTACCCGCAAACGCACGTGCTGTGGCATAAGGTCGCGCCGCGGCTCGCCGAGCGCTACACGGTCGTTGCGCCGGACCTGCGCGGCTACGGCGACAGCGATAAGCCGCAGGCTGCTCCGGACGACCATGTCGTCTATTGCAAGCGCACTACCGCAAAGGACTTGAGCGCGCTGATGGACCGCCTCGATCTTAAGTCCTGGCACGTGGTCGGCCATGACCGCGGCGCCCGGGTGGCGCACCGAATGGTGCTTGATCATCCGGAACGCGTGCGCAGCTTCACTTCGCTCGACGTGGTGGCGTCGCAGGCCGCATTCGACAACATGGACGCGCAGCTCTCGTACGCCTGGTTTCACTGGCACCTCATGCGCCAGCCTTACCCGCTGCCGGAAACCCTGATTGGCAACAGCGTGCGCGTTTACCTCGACTTTTTGATGGAGCGCTGGTGCGCCACCGAAGGTGCGATTGCGCCGGAAGCTTACGCCGAGTACGTCCGCTGCTTCTGCAATCCAGAGACGGTGCGCTCGACCTGCGCCGAGTACCGCTCCGTGGAACTCGATCTGCAGCATGACGAGGCAGACCGCGGCCGCAAGCTCGAATGCCCGATGCTGGTGCTCTGGGGCATGAACACCAGAAAACGGCCGGGCTGGCAAACCGGCAAGCGCCTCGACATCCTCGCTACGTGGCGCGAACGCGCGCGCGACGTCCGGGGTCGCGGCCTGGACTGCGGGCACTTCATTGCCGAAGAGAAGCCGGATGATCTGCTCGCCGAGCTGCTCGCCTTCTACGCAGAGGTGCAATGATGGAGCGCGCAAAGATCACGCCGGTGGACCTGCAGCAGCGGAAAGCCAAGGGCCGAAGAATCACGATGCTCAGTGTCTACGACTACCCGCTCGCGTTGCTCGCCGAGCGCGCCAGTATCGACACGATCCTCGTCGGTGATTCTCTCGCCATGACCGCGCTAGGCTATGAGAGCACCGTCCCGGTCACCATGGAGGAAATGCTGCACCACGTGAAGGCGGTCGCGCGTGCCGCGAAAAGCGCGATGATCATAGCGGACATGCCTTTCCTCTCATACCAATTATCTGAGCGCGACGCGATCCTGAACGCCGGACGGTTCCTCAAGGAAGGTGGAGCCGACGCTGTAAAGATCGAGGGTGGCGCGTCCATGGCGCCGACGCTTGGAGCGATCCATCGCGCCGGCATCCCGGTCATGGGCCACATAGGTCTAACTCCACAGAGCGCCGCGATGCTCGGGGGGCTGAAAGTGCAAGGCAAAGATGCCAATGCCGCACGTAAACTTATCGATGACGCGCTCGCCCTGGAAAAGGCCGGCGCGTTCACAGTAATCCTCGAATGCGTGCCTGACGAGGTCGCGCGCATTGTGACCTCGCGATTACGCGTTCCCACCATCAGCTACGGCGCGGGCGCGCACTGCGATGGGCAAGGTCTCGTCTCAGCGGACATTCTGGGCCTCTTCGATCGCTTCACACCCAAGTTTGCTAAGCGATACGCGGAACTCGGCAAGGAGGCTCTCAGGGCCTTCGAAACATATCGCGACGAAGTGCTGGCCGGGCGCTTCCCGGACCGCGAGCACAGTTACCACATCGATCCCCGGGAACTCGCCATGCTCACCGAAGCGGAACCCGTCCCCGGAAAGCGCTGAGCATGGGTGATCGCCTCAAAGGGAAGGTCGCAATCCTCACTGGAGCGGGCTCTATCGGCCCGGGCTGGGGCAATGGCAAGGCAGCGGCGGTGCTCTACGCCCGCGAGGGTGCGATGGTGGTCGCGGTAGACATCGACGTTTCGGCCGGCGAGGAGACCCGGGACGTTATCCGTTCCGAGGGTGGCGGATGCGATGCAATCCAGGCCGACGTAAGTCGTTCCAGCGACGTCGCGGCTCTGGCGGACCAATGCATCGCCCGGTACGGCCGGATCGATATCTTGCACAACAACGTCGGGATCGTCGAAGTCGGCGGCCCGGTCGAGATCAACGAGGAGAACTGGGACCGATTGCTCGCGGTCAACCTGAAAAGCGTATACCTCACGTGCAAATACTGCCTTCCGCACATGGTGGCGCAAGGTAGCGGCGTCATCGTCAATATCTCTTCGGTCGCCTCGATACGCTACACCGGATATCCGAGCGCCTCGTACAACGCGTCCAAGGGAGCAATAAACCAGCTCACGCAGAACATCGCGATCCAGTACGCCGACCAGGGGATCCGCGCAAACTGCGTGCTGCCGGGCTTGATGGACACACCACAGATCCGCGCCTATGTAACAAACGGCTATGGTGGCGACCCAGCCGAAATGATCCGCAAACGCAACGCCGTTTGCCCCATGAAGCGCATGGGCAACGCCTGGGACGTTGCCTACGCATCCTTGTTCCTCGTCTCGGACGAGGCACGCTACATCACCGGCGCACAACTCGTCGTAGATGGCGGATTAAGCTGCAAGATGTCGTGAAGTCCGTAGGCCTTTACGCGAACCGATCTCTGGGCTTAGCTACCCGCTTCGCAGCTTGAAGCGCTGGATCTTCCCGGTGGCGGTCTTCGGCAGCTCATTGATGAACTCGATCCAGCGCGGGTACTTGTAGGGCGCGAGCTTGGCCTTCACGTGTTGCTGAAGGGCGACCTTGAGCTTCTCATCAGCGGTGTTTCCGCTTTTCAACACCACGTAGGCCTTGGGCTTGATGAGCTTGGACTCGTCTTCCTTGCCCACCACCGCCGCCTCGAGCACCGCCTCGTGGCTGGAGAGCGCCATCTCCACCTCGACCGGCGAGACGTAGATGCCGCCGACCTTGAGCATGTCGTCGGAGCGGCCGCCGTAGGTGTAGTAGCCGTCCTTGTCGCGCGAGTACTTGTCGCCGCTGCGCGTCCAGGGGCCCTGGAAGGTGTTCTTGGTCTTCTCGCGCTGGTTCCAGTACATGATCGCCGAGGTGGGGCCGCTGATCTGCAGCTCGCCGAGCTCGTCGGCCTTAGCGATGACGCCGCCCTGCTCGTCGACCAGGCGCAGCTCGTAGCCCGGCACCGGCTTGCCGGTGGTGCCGTAGCGCACTTCGCCCGCGCGGTTGGAGAGAAAGATGTGCAGCATCTCGGTCGAGCCGATGCCGTCGAGGATCTCGACGCCGGTGCGCTGCTGGAAGCCGTTGCCGATGGCGGGCGGCAGTGCCTCACCGGCGGAAACGCAAAGTCTCAGAGAAAGAGAATCACGTTTTGGAAAAGCAGGGCTGGCGAGCATGCCGGCATAGAGCGTCGGCACGCCGAAGAAGATGGTCGGCTTCTTCTCGACGAGGCGCTTGAACACCGCGTCGGGCGTCGGCCGCTCGGCCATCAGCACCGTGGTGGCGCCGACCGCCATCGGGAAGGTCATCGAGTTGCCCAGGCCGTAGGCGAAGAAGAGCTTGGCGGCGGAGAAGATGACGTCCGACTCGCGCATGCCGAGCACGCCCTTGGCGTAGAGCTCGGCGGTGAGGATGAGATGCGAGTGCAGGTGCACCGTGCCCTTGGGCGCGCCGGTCGAGCCCGAGGAGTAGAGCCAGAAGCACATGTCGTCGCGCAGGGTCGGCGCGGCCTCGGCCTTCGGGGCGCCCGAGGCGATGAAGTCCTTGACGTTCGAGACCACGTTCTTGAGATCGGGGCACTTGTCCTTCATGCCCTCGAAGTTCTTCAGCAGCGGCTCCGAGACGAACAGCGCCCTGGAGCGGCTGTCCTTGAGCTGGTACTCGTAGTCCGAGGGCGTGAGCAGGGTGTTGAGCGCCACCGGCACGATGCCGGCCTTAATCGCGCCGAGGAACAACGCCACCCAGTCGGCGCTGTCGAGCATCGCGATTGCAACCCGGTCCTCCCGGTTGATTCCCAATGAACGAAGAGCGTTAGCAGCCCGGTCCACTTTCTCCGCAAGCTGCAGGAAAGTGCAGGTGCCGGCGTCGTCGATGAACGCGGCCTTGGCGCCGCGGCCCGCGTTGCGGCCGATCAGGTCGACCGCCGCGTTGTATTCCTTTGGGAGTTCCATGCTTTCCCCTCCTCTACCGTCTCCGGGGAATTGTACGCGCCGCCGTCCAGCGCCTCGCGCACGAAGGCCGCCGGGCCGAGGCGGCCGATCAACTTCCCTTGCGCGGCGCCGTCGTCGAGCAAATGCCAGGCGCCCGCTGCCCCGCGACATGCGGCCGACGGTTCGCCGTCCCATGCAGGATGATCGGTCGCTCGAGTCGGCAAGCAGACATCATCGGCCGGAACCATCGCAAACGGCGACGGCTGCAACGTGTGATCGGCCAAAGAATCGGACGACCCGATAAACGCGAGACGAGAACGTCGCGTATTGTGTCTCGACACCGCTGCAATCGAACCAGAACATGCACCCAAGGAGGTGCTATGCATCGTGTCGTCGCTCTGTATGCGTGTGCGACAATCGTTTTGTGCTCTCCTCGGCTAGCAAGCGCGCAAAAGGTCGAACCTCCGCAACGCGCTCTTGCTTCCAATCCCGCGCTGGCAATCCCCAGTAAGACGATCCAGAAAGCACTGGCTTATTGCCAGGGTCTGAAGCCCCAAAATCCAGCTGCGTCGTCCAAAGGCTCCGCGCACTACCGCCTGTCACGCGTGTCGGGATCGACGTATCGCTGCGGTCACGTCACCAAGTCAGCCGACGGTACTGAAAAGTTCGTGTGGAGCGAGCCGTTCGATCTGGCGAAGTGACGCGGAAGGTCGCTGCTTCAAAACTGAGAAAAAGGGACAACCATGATCCGGAAAGTCCTTACGGTCTCTCTGTTGTTCATCATGGTCGGGATTTCCTCACAGCTCGGTGCGCAGACGCGTACCGTAGCCGCCATCGCACTCGATCTTTACTACGGGCCGGATTTGCTTGGTTGCGGGCCTACGACTCCAAGCCCGTTCGGACAAGTGTCGTCGTCATGGCGCACCTGCCTCGAGGACAACCTTCGTGCGTTCATCATTGCGAACGATCCCGAGTGCGGCCCAGTAGCGGCGCCCCACGTCCACATCGAGAATCTGACTCCTCTGTCCGGATTTCCGCCGATCCTGTTCACCCCGGATGGTCCGGCCGCTATCCAGTTCGACTTGATCATCGACCCGTTTTCTGCGGAGCCTTGTGGCTCCGAGGGTAGTGTACAAACAGGGATACCGCTACCGGGAAGCCTACGCAGCGTGGTTTGTCCCGATGGTTCGGCGCCCAATGGGTTCGAATGCACGATCGATCTCGCTCAGAACGAAGACAAAGAGAAGTCGAAGGGAGAAGACCCGTGCAACGAGACAGGCGGTATTTCGGGCGGCGCTTGGGCAGGTAACCCATGCAACGTCGCGAATGGAAACAAGTTCGAGGCGCAGCAGGACTACGCTGGCGCGGGCAGTTTCCCGGTCACACTGGTTCGCTTCCACAACTCGCAGCAGCCGTCCGCCGATCAGGGTGGCTTCGGGCCGACGTGGACGCACAGCTACTCGGCGTCGATCCAGGTTTTCCAGGGCAGCACATCGCTATATACGGCGCGCGTTTCGCGGCGGGACGGGAAGGTGCTGTACTTCAGTGCTTCCCTCCCAGAAGGCCCTTGGATATCCGACGGTGATACGGCGCACACGCTTACGCAAATCACTCAGGCTGGTGCGCAGAAGTGGAGGTTGACGCTCAGTGCAGGAGAGATCGCCGAGGTCTATGACGTACAGACGGGGCAGCTCGAGTCGATCGGCAATCGCGCCGGGCTGACGCAGACTCTGACCTATGGCCCCGATTTGCGGCTTCAGAGCGTTGCCGATCCCTTTGGGCGGACCTTGACCTTCGCCTACGACGCCAATGGGCGCATCTCGACAGTCACGAATCCGGCGCAGGACCAGATCACGTATACGTACGACGCGCAGAACGGCAACCTGCTTTCCGTCACCTATCCGGGATCGCCAACCGCGATCCGGTCCTACCAGTATGGAGACACCAGTTTTCCGCGCGCTCTGACCGCGATCGTCAATGAGCTCTCGACGACGTTCGCGACCTGGACGTACGACGCGAACGGCAGAGCGATCTCATCGAGCCACGCGGGAGGCGCCGGGCTGGTCACGATGACCTACCCAGGCGCCACCGCGACCGAGGTGACGAGTAACGTGGACACAGGCGTCTCCGCCACTCGAACCTACAACTTCGAGCTCTCGTGGGGAATCAAGCGGCTTGCTTCCATCACCGGGCCTGTCTGTCCGAGCTGCGGGCCGCAGTCGCAGACATACGACACGAACGGCAACGTCGCGTCGCAGATCGATTGGAATGGCAACCGCACGAACTACACGTACGATCTGGCGCGGAATCTGCAAACGTCACGCATCGAAGGGTTGAGCGCCAACGGTGACGGGACGCCGCACACCCGCACCATCAGTACCGAGTGGCACGAGACGTTCCGCCTTCCAACGCGGATCGCGGAGCCGTTGCGGCTGACGACAAATGTCTATGACCTGGATGGCGCGCAATGCGGCGCGCGTGGAGCCCGCTGTTCGACGACCATTCAGGCAACGACCGATGCGAGCGGAACCCAGGGCTTTTCCGCAGCCGTCACCGGCCTGCCGAGGACCTGGACCCACACGTACAACAACAATGGGGACGTGCTTACGGTAGATGGCCCACGAACCAACGCCGCCGACGTTACTAGGTTCACGTATTACCCCAATGACGATGCGGACCTGGGCAAGCGCGGGAATCTATCCAGCGTTACGAACGCGGCAGGGCATGTAACGAGCTTCGCTGCCTACAACACCCATGGTCAACCCACTACGATCGTCGATCCGAACGGGCTCACCACCACGCTTGCTTACGACGCGCGCCAGCGGTTGACGTCGCGTACTGCAGGCGGCGAGACGACGACCTATGACTACGATGCTGCCGGCCAGTTGATCAAGGTTACTTTGCCGGATGGCTCCTTCTTGTCATACACCTATGATGGAGCGCAACGGCTCATTGGGATCCAAGACAGCCTCGGCAACCGCATCTCGTACGCGCTGGACGCGATGGGCAACCGCACGCTGGAGGAGGTGCGCGACCCCTCGAGCAACCTCGCGCAGACGCGCAGCCGCGTCTACTCGAGCCTGAACCGCCTCTTCCAGGAGCTCGGCGCCCAGAGCCAGACCACCGAGTACACCTACGACAACCAGGGCAACGTCCTCAGCGTCAAGGACCCGCTCAACCGCATCACGTTAAACCAGTACGACCCGCTCAACCGCCTCGCGCAGGTCACCGATCCGGCGCTCGGGGTGACGCAGTACGCCTACAACGGCCTGGACGCGCTCACGCAGGTCACCGATCCGAGGAGCCTCGTCACCGGCTACACGGTGGACGGCCTGGCGAACCTCACGCAGCAGGCGAGCC
>JBQTJF010000005.1:0-12621 GCA_052387375.1 Betaproteobacteria bacterium | reverse complement strand
CGCGTAGCCGCAGGCCGCGGCCGCCGCCTCGGTGGGGGTGAAGAGCCCGCCGTAGAGGCCGCCGAGGATCACCACCGGCATGCCCAGCGCCGGCGCCGCGCCGAGCGTCTCCGGCCACACGCGCTTCGCCTCGAAGGTGCTGCGCGGCAGCTTCAGCCACCAGGCGATGCCCATGACGCTCAGCGCGTTGCCCAGCGCGAGCAGCAGCCCCGGGATCACCCCGGCGAAGAACAGGCTGACGATGGAAGTCTCGGTGACGATGCCGTACAGGATGAGGATGATGCTCGGCGGGATCAGCATGGCGATGCCGCCGGCGGTGGCCACCAGCCCGCCCGAGAGCCAGTCGGGATAGCCGCGCTTGCGCATCTCGGGCACGGCGATCACCGCCATCGCCGCCGCCATGGCGACGCTCGAGCCCGAGATGGCGCCGAAGAGCACGCAGGCGAGCACCGTGGCGACGCCGAAGCCGCCCGGCATCCAGCCCACCAGCGAATCCGAGAAGCGGAAGAGCTGCGACACCAGCCCGGTGCGCTCCATGAGGAAGCCGGCGAAGATGAACAGCGGGATCGCCATCAGCGAGTAGCGGCCGATGAAGCTGAAGAACTGCCGGAAGATGACGTTGGTCTCGAGCAGCGGGTCGCCGATGATGTAGGCGGCCGCCGCGGCCGAGAGGCTGATGCCGATCGGCACGGCGAGCAGCAGCAGGACGAGGCCGACCAGGCCGACGGTGAGCATGCGCCATCCTCGGCGGCGAGGCCATTACCGTTCCATGCCCGCGCCCGGCGCGGCGCGTAGCCGTTGCATAAACGCGGATCGCTTATGATGGCGCCGTGATCCGCGCCGCCGCCCTGCTCCTCGCCCTCGCGCTGCCCGCCACCGCGGCGGACGAGAAGCCCTCGCGCGCCGAGAAAGAGGCGAGCGGCGTCGGCCGCGCCCTGGAAGGCGCCGGGAAGAACGTCGGCCGCGCGCTCGAGCGCACCGGCGACAACATCTGGATCAAGAAGGGGCAGAAGAAGTCCGCGCCGAAGAAGAAGAAGGGCGAGTAGCTCTTCCGGACTGCGGGACGGGCCGGCTCATGGACCGCGGGCCCTATTCCCGCGGCGAGGACCAAGGTGGCAAGCCCGGCGATCGGCATGGCAGCCTCACGGACAATGCCTATCGCCGCCGCGAAGACCCTCCTCGCCTGCCTGCTCCTGCTTGCGAGCGCCGGCGCCGCCGCGCAGACCTACTTCCTGGGCGGCAGCCTCGGCCAGAGCGACATCGACCGCAGCATCGCCGCCAGCCTCATCGACGCCGGCAGCATCGACGGCAAGGACAGCGCCTGGAAGATCTACGGCGGCGGCTTCGTCGGCCGGCACCTCGGCGCCGAGCTGGCCTACATCGATCTCGGCGAGGCGCGCTACAGCGGCTCGTTCTTCGGCGCGCCGGTGACCGACGGGAGGGTCGCGATCTGGGGCTACAACGTGTCCGCGCTGGCGCGCTTCCCGCTCGGCCCGCAGCTCGAGGTGTTCGGCAAGCTCGGCGTGTTCCTGTGGGAAAGCGAGGAGGGCGACGTCACCGGCGGCGACCCAAGCGCGCGGACGGTGCGCGGCTGGGAGGGCGGCTCGTTCGGCATCGGCGCCGCCTGGCGCTTCTCGCGCCACCTGGCGGTGCGCGCCGAGTGGGAGCACCTGCCGCTCGACTTCTCCGAAGCCTCGCTTCTCTCGCTCGGCATTCAGTACAACTTCTGAGTCGCGAGGCGCGCGCCCGCGGCGAGCGCCTCGAGCTTCGCCCACATGATGGAGGGGTGCACGCGCCGGTGGAACGGCCCCTGCGCGAAGCCGCAGTCGGTGCCCGCCATCACGTTGTCGCGGCCGAGGAGCCGCGCGAAGCGCTCGATGCGCTCGGCGACGAGCTCGGGATGCTCGACGACGTTGGTGGCGTGGCTGATGACGCCGGGCACCAGCTTGCGGCCGGCGGGCAGTCTTGCCTTCTCCCAGACGCGCCACTCGTGCCCGTGGCGCGGGTTGGCCGCCTCGATGAGGTAGGCGCCGGCGCGCACGCGCAGGATGAGGTCGACGATGGCCGCGAGCGGCACGTCGGTGGTGTGCGGGCCGGGCCAGCTGCCCCAGCAGACGTGGTAGCGCACGCGCGCCTCGGGGATCCCTTCGAGCGCGGCGTTGAGGACCTCGACGTGCTTCGCCACCCAGCCGCGGTACTCCTCGAAGCTCGCCGGCGGCACCATGCGGTCGTAGGTGACCGCCAGGCGCGCGTCGTCGAGCTGCAGGTACAGCCCCGCGTCGACGATGGCGCGGTACTCCTCGCGCATCGCCCCGGCGATCGCCTGCAGGCACTCGTCGTCGCTCCTGTAGTACTCGTTCTTGCGGTCCGGGATCACGCTCGAGGGCGCCGCCACCGGCAGGAAGCCCTCCTTCGCCCCGGCGGCGGCAAGGGCCGCCTTGAAGTTCTCGATGTCGCGCCGTACCTCCGCCTGCCCGGTGTAGGCGATGGGACCGACGCAGACGGCAAGATGCGCGCTCGAGCCGCCCCCGGGGCGCGGCGTCCATCTCGGCGTAGAACTCCGGGAAGCGGGCGCGGTCCGCCCCGCTGTAGAACGGGTTCTTGTCTCGAGAGATGGAACGTCTTTCAAACCCGCTCAACCTTTCGAGCGCGTACTGCGACCAGCTGATGTTCTTGCCGAATTCGCCGTCGCTCGGGATGTCGATGCCGGCCTCGGCCTGCCGGCGCACCGCCTCGGCGACCGAGCGCTTCAGGCACGCTTGGTAAGCAGAACCACTCGATTCATTTTTTCTGAGAAACTCCAGTAGCTCGGGCGGCCGGATGAGGCTGCCCACATGGGTGGTGAGAATCTTCAAGTCAATGCTCCCGGGATTTCGCCCGGCGTATTTACCACGCGCGCGCCCGCGGACTCCAGCGCCCGGCGCTTGGCGGCGTAGCTGCCGCGGCTGCCCATGACGATGGCGCCGGCGTGGCCCATCTTCTTGCCCGGCGGCGAGGCGCGCCCGGCGACGAAGGACACCACCGGCTTGCGCATGCCGCGGATCGTCTCGGCCGCTTCTTCCTCCATTGCTCCTCCAATCTCACCCACGAGAACGACCGCCGCGGTGCGCTCATCGCTCTCTAAGGCTTGCAAGGCATCTGTGACCGTCGTGCCCAGCATCGGGTCGCCGCCGATGCCGATGAAGGCCGACTGGCCGCGGCCGGCGTCGACGAGGTTGAGGCAGATGAGGGTGCCGAGGCTGCCCGAGCGCGAGACGACGCCGACCTCGCCCGCCCGGAAGATGCGCGGGTTGAAGGCCGGCATGATGCCGACGAAGGCCTCGCCGGGGGTGACCAGGCCCGCGGTGTTCGGCCCGACGATGCGGCAGCCGGCGGCGCGCGCGAGCGCGTGCATGCGCATCTGGTCGCGCGCCGGGATGTGCTCGGTGAGGACGACGAGCAGGCGCACGCCGGCGCCGATCGCGTCCGCGGCGGCGGCGAGCGCCGCCGCGGGCGGGATGAACATCACCGAGACCTCGACGCCGCCCAGCTTGCGCGCCACCTCGCGCACCGAGGCGAACACCGGCACGCCCGCGTGCAGCTCGCCGGCGCGCTTGGGGTTCACGCCGCCGACGATCCTCGTGCCGTAGGCGAGCATCTTCTCGGTCCAGAAGCTGCCCTGGCGGCCGGTCATGCCCTGCACCACCACGCGGTCGGCCGAGCGCACGATCATCTTGCCGCCTCGACCGCCGCGCGCACCGCGTCTTCCATGCGGTCGTAAGGTTCGATCTTCAATCGTTCCCTGATCAGGGTCACGGCTTCCTCCTCCCCGGTTCCATGCACGGAGAAGAAGACCGGCAGCGCGGGCCTGAGCTTCTGCCACGCCTCCACCACGCCGCCCGCCATGACGTCGGTGCGGGCGAAGGCACCGCAGAAGTTGACGATGACGCTCTTCACGCGCGGGTTGGCGAGCACCAGGCCGAGCGCGCCCTCGGCCTTGGTGTAGGCGTCGCCGCCGATCTCGAGGAAGTTGGCCGGCGCGCCGCCGCAGTTCTCGATGACGTCCATCGTGGTCATGGTCAGGCCGGCGCCGTTCGCGAGCAGGCCGACGTTGCCCGGCAGCTCGATGTACTTGAGCCCCAGCTCGCGGCCGCGGCGCTCGAGCTCGGTGAGCTTCTCGCGCGCACCCTTCGTCGTGAGCTCGGGCTGGCGGAAGAGCGCCGCATCGTCGATGGTGAGCTTGCAGTCGAGGGCGACGAGCCCGCCGCCTTTCAGGCGCACGAGCGGATTGATCTCGAGCAGCTCCGCATCGGACTTCTCATATAAGGAGTAAAGTTTGGCAACCAGATCCGCGACCTCGGGGTCGAGAGGTAGGTTCGCCGGCCCTTTGTCGATGTCGACCGGAATGCGCACGATGCTGCCGGCCATTTCCTCGACATCCATGCCGCCGGAAGGCGAGAAGAGGATCATCGGGCCGCGCGTGGCGACGTCGTTCAGCACGGCGAGGTAGAGCTCCTGCGCGATGTCGGCGCGGCGCTCGACCAGCACGCGCTCGACCTTGTGCCCCCCGATCGCCATGCCGAGGATCGCGCGGGCGGCGGCGCGCGCCTCGGCGGGGCTGCCGGCGAGCTTGATGCCGCCCGCCTTGCCGCGCTTGCCCGAGGGCACCTGCGCCTTGACGGCCGAGGGCCCGAGCCGCGCCGCCGCGGCCGCGGCCGCGTCCGGGTCGGCGCACACCTCGCCCGGCGGCACGGGAATCCCCGCCTGCCGGAGCAGCGCCTTCGCTTCGGCTTCCGTGAAATCCAAGGCTCGCTAAGGAAGCTCTGAAGGAGTCGCCCCCGATAACATCGCTCGGGGGTGACGTTCCCCCGCGAAGGCGGGGGCCCAATTTTGAACTACAGGGGTTCCCGCTTTCGCGGGAACGACCTTTTGGCGCATCCTCTGGGTCACCCTAGCGACCGTGCCGGGCGTGGTAGGCGCCGAAGACCTCGTCCTCGGCGGGCACCTTCTCGGGAATGACGCGCGCGACGCGGGTGATGTTGAGGAAGTGGCGCCAGTGCATGTTGTCGGAGAAGCTGTTGCCGCCCCAGGTGCCGCAGCCCATGGAGAGCGAGAACGGCAGCCCGTTGTCGAAGCTGCCGCCGGTGGCGATGCAGTGCGCCTGGTTGACGATGACGCGCGCCACCGGCATCTCCAGGCCGAGGCGCATCGCCAGCGCGTCGTTCTTCGCATGCAGGGAGACGGAGTGGCCCTTGCCCTGGTAGTCGTAGATGCGCCGCGTGATCTCGAAGGCCTCGTCGAAGTCCTTCGCCTCGTACACCGCCAGCACCGGCGCCAGCTTCTCGCCGGAGAACGGATAGTCCCGCCCCGTCCCTGTCTCTTCGACCATAAGAAAACGAGAAGAATGTTTCAATCCAGCCAGGCTGGCAATCCGCTCGGCCGACTGGGCGGTGGTGGCCGGCGATAGCTTGCCGCCCGGGAACATCACCGCCTCAAGCTTCGCCTTCTCCGCGGCATCCAGCATGACGCCGCCGACCTTCTCCAGGGCCTTCACCATGGCGTCGTAGACGCAAGCGAGGATGACGACCGAGTTCTCCGAGGAGCAGCTCGTCGCGTTGTCGAAGGTCTTGGAGCGCGCGATCTTCGCCGCGGCGTCGGCGAGGTCGGCGCTCGCGTCGACGATCGCCACCACGTTGCCCTGCCCGACGCCGATCGCCGGCCGGCCGCTCGAGTAGGCGGCGCGGATGTTCGACTGCGAGCCGGTGGCCGCCACGAGGTCGCACTGGCGCATCAGCTCGTGCGTCGCCTCCTTGGTGACGGGCGCGGGAAGGACCTGGACGAGATCCGGGTCTGCATGAACTTTCTGGAATTCTTTTCTTATAAGTTCGAGCAGAAGCGCGCAGGTGCCATGCCCCTTCGGCGAAGGCGCGAGGATGATGGCGTTGCCGCACTTCAGCGCGTTGATGATCTGGTTCGCCGGCGTCGCGCCGGGGTTGGTCGAGGGCGTGATCGCCGCCACCACGCCCACCGGCCGGGCGATCTCGGTGATGCCCTTGTCCGGGTCTTCGGCGATGACGCCCGAGGTGCGCACGCCCTTGATGTCGCGCAGCAGGCCGAGGGTCTTGCGGTGGTTCTTGGCGAGCTTGTCCTCGACGTTGCCGAGGCCGGTGTCGCGCACGGCGAGCTCGGCGAGCGCGCGGTTGTTCTGCGGCTTCATGATCGCCCAGCCGGCGGCGAAGGCGGCATCGTCGAGCTTTTCCTGGCCGGCGCGCTCGAAGGCGGCCTGCGCCTTGCGCGCGCGCGCGACGAGCGCGGCGACGGCCTCGCGCGTCTCGGGATGGAAGGCTTCCTTGCGGGGTCCGGCGCCCATGGAAAGTCCCGATTCTAGCGGCTGTAGAGGACGCCGGGCAGCCACAGCGCGATCTGCGGGAAGAGCAGCACGAGCAGAAGCCCAAGGAGCTGCAGGCCGAGGAACTGCAGCATGCCCAGGGAGATGTCCTTCAGGTCCCATTCCGGCATGACGCCCTTGAGGAAGTAGGCGGCGAGCGCCATGGGCGGCGTCAGCCACGCCGTCTGCAGGCACACCGCGACGAGGGTGCCGAACCAGACCATGTCCAGGCCGAGGGCCTTGACCGCCGGGATCATGATCGGCACGAAGATGAGGACGATGGGCGCCCAGTCGAGCGGCCAGCCGAGCACGAAGACGAGCGCGAGCAGCACGAGCAGCAGCGCCGTCGGCGGCAGCCCGAGCGAGAGCAGCGTCTCGGTGATGAGGAAGGGCGTGCCGAGGATGGAGAAGACGGCGCCGAAATAGTTGGCTGCGGCGATGAGGTAGAGCACCATGCTGGAAGTCTGCAGCGTCTTCAGCAGCGCCGAGCGGAACGCCGCCCAGGTGAGGCGGCGGTATGCGGTCACGAGGCACAGCGAGCCGAAGGCGCCCATCGCGGCCGCTTCCGTCGGCGTGGCGAGACCGCCCATGATGGTGCCGAGCACCGCCGCGATGATCACGGCGAGCGGCACTACGCCGATCGCCAGCTCCTTCAGGATGAACGCGAACGAAGGCGCCCTCTCCTCCGGCGGAAGCGCGGGGCCGAGCCGCGGCTGGAAGAAGCTCCGCGCCAGGCAGTACGCCGTGAACAGCGAAGCGAGCAGCAGCCCCGGCATCACGGCCGCCGCGAAGAGGTCCAGCACGGAGACGCGCAGGATCGGCCCCAGGACGATGAGCATGATGCTCGGCGGTATCAGGATGCCGAGCGTCCCGCCGGCGGTGATGGCGCCGGCGGAAAGCCGCGTGTCGTAGCCGCTCTTCTGCATCACCTTTCCGGCCATCAGCCCGATGACGGTGACCGAGGCGCCGACGATGCCGGTCGCCATGCCGAACACCGTCGCCGTCATGAGCACGGCGAGGTACAGCGAGCCGCGCAAAGGCGCGAACAGCAGCTGGAACGCCTTGAACAGCCGCTCCATGAGCGCCGCCTGCTCGAGGATGAGGCCCATGAAGATGAAGAGCGGGATCGCCGCCAGGGTCGACGATTCCATCGTCGTCTCGAACTGCACGATCATGAGATCGAAGGCCTGCGACCCGACGCCGATCAGCCCGGCGACGAGCGCCACGAAGACCAGCGTGAAGGCCATCGGGAAGCCGGCCAGGATGAGCACGAACAGCCCGAAGAACAGCCACAGCCCCAGCACCTCGGGGCTCATGGCCATCGACCCTTGACGAGCGCGTAGAGGCTCTTCAGCGTTTCGGAGACGCCCTGGACGAGCAGCAGCGCCGCGGCGAGCGGCAGCACGGCGCGGAAAGGATAGATCGGCGGGTTCCACGGGCTGATGGCGCGCTCCTCGAGGCGCCAGGACTCGAGGAAGTATCCCCATCCGAACCAGAGGAAGACGCCGAACGCGGGGAAGAAGAAGACCAGGTAGGCGACGGCGTCGACGAAGGCCTGGCCGCGCGTGCCGAAGCGGTCATAGAGGAAGTCGGTGCGGATGTGGCCGCCGTGGCGCAGCGTGTACGCGCCGCCGAGCATGAACAGCGCGCCGTAGAGCATGTAGCTCAGGTCATGCGCCCACACCGTCGGCGCGCGGAAGAAGTAGCGCGCGACGACCTCGTACACCATCGCGCCGATCAGGGGCACGAGCAGCCAGGCGACGAGCCAGCCCGTCCGCTCGGCGAAGGCGTCGAGCGCCCCGATTACCCTCCTCAGCGGCGCGCCCTACTTGATGACCGCGTCCCTCGCCAGGTCCTGGTAGATGCGCAGCACCTCGCCCCACCACGGCTGCATGTCGCGGGCGAACTGCGTCTGCGAGTCGACCACTTTCTTGTAGAAGGCATCCTTCGCGGCATGCTGCTGCAGCACGCGCTGCGCCGCCTGCATCAGCGCCGCATGCACGTCGGGCGGCGTGCGCGAAACGGTGATGCCGCCCTCGCGCAGCTTCTTCAGCACTGCGGCGTTGCGCGCGATGTCGGCGGTGTAGGTGTCCATCATGGTCGCCTTGGCCGCGGTGCGCACCATCTCCTGCAGCTCCGGCGTCAGCCGCGACCAGAACTTGCCGCCGATCACGATCTCGCCGACGTCGATGAACTGGTGGATGCTGGCGAGCTGGTAGTGCTTGAAGACCTGCTGGAAGCCGAACGGCACGTCCTCGACCGGGTTGATCCACTCGGCGCCGTCGATGACGCCGCGCTCGGCGGCCGGGATGATCTCCTCGCCGGGCATGAACACCGCGGTGATGCCGGCTTCCTTGAAGATCTCGCCGGCGAGCCCCGGCGGCGAGCGGTACTTGAGCTGCTTGAAGTGGGCCATGTCCCTGATCGGCGCCTTGAACCAGCCGAGCGGCTGCCAGCCCGAGGGCGTCACGAACACCGAGACCACGTTGACCTTGACGATCTTCTGCAGCAGCTCGTGGTACATCTGGTCGCCGCCCGCCTCATACATCCAGGCGAAGTGCGTCAGCTCGTCGAGCCCGGCCATCGGCCAGATCGGCGTGTTGCTGAAGAGCGCCGTCGCGGGGTGCTTGCCGGCCCAGTACTGCGGCCAGGCGAAGCCCGCCTCGAGCACGCCGCGGTCGACCGAATCGAGGATGCGCGGCGAGGGCACGATGGCGCCGGCGCCGAAGACCTGCACCTGCAGGCGGCCGCCCGACATGACTTCGACGCGCTTGCCGAACTTCTGCAGCATCTCGAACGACATCGCCCCCGAGGGCACGGCGGCCTGGATGCGCATGCGCAGCTTTTCCTGGGCCGATGCATCGGGGGATTGCAGCGCCGAGGCCAGCACCAGCGCTGACAGGACGTTCCTCAGGCCGAACATAGCGCTCCTCCTCTCAAGCACCATAGCACCGGGTGTAGCGCCAGTCCATAAGGGTCGATGAGGACGAGCGCTTTATCAGGTTCTGGAGAAAGCTACGCGCCGACCCTGCGCCGCTGCAGGAGATGGCGAGCGAGCGGCACGGCGAGCGTGACGAGCGACAGCGCCATCACCACGCCCGCCACCGGGCGCGTGAAGAAGACCGTCCAGTCGTTGCCGAAGCTGATCATGGTGGTCATGAAGGTGCTCTCGGCGAGCGGCCCGAGGATGGCGCCGAGCACGAGCGGCGACACGGGAAAACGCCAGCGCTCGGCGAGGTAGCCCAGCACGCCGAACACCACCAGCAGCCACACGTCGGTGATGTTGTTGCGCGCGGCGAAGGCGCCGAGGATGCAGCACATCACCACGTAGGCGGAGATGATCGCCTCGGGGAACTCGAGCACGCGCACCATGGCGCGCACCGCGAAGTAGCCGATCACGCACATGCCGACCACGCCGACGAACACCGAGGCGAAGATCGTGTAGACGATGTGGCTCGAGGTCTGGAACACCTGCGGGCCGGGCTGCAGCCCGTGCAGCAGGAAGGCGCCGAGGATGATCGCGGTGGCGCCGCTGCCGGGGATGCCCATGGTCATGAGCGGGATCATCGCGCCGCCGACCGAGGCGGTCGCGGCCGCCTGCGGCGCGACGATGCCCTCGGGGATGCCCTCGCCCATCTCGCGGCGGCGCCGGCCGTACTGCGCTTCGGTGCCGTAGGAGAGGAACGAGGCGACGGTGGCGCCGGCGCCGGGGACGATGCCGATCAGCAGGCCGAGCAGGCTCGAGCGCGCGAAGGTGCCTTTCAGCGCCAGCGCCTCCCTGAGCGAGGGCAGCCGCGTGCGCGCCGCGCCCACCGACTCGAGCGGCGCCGAGCGGAAGCCGCGCTCCAGGCGCGTGAACACCTCGCCCAGCCCGTAGGCGCCGACCATGACGATGAGGTAGTCGATGCCGTCGGCGAGCAGCGGCACGTCGAAGGTGAAGCGGTGCGCGCCGTAGGTGTCGTCGACCCCGACGGTGGCGATGAGCAGGCCGAAGAACAGGCTGATGAGCGCGTTGGCGAGCGACGCCCCGCCGAGCGACACCACGCTCGCCAGGCCGAAGAAGATGATGGCGAAGTACTCCGGGGTCGACAGGGTGAGCGCGATCTTCGCGATCGGCTGCGACAGCGCCACCATGGCGCTCGCCGCCACCAGCCCGCCGACCAGCGCCGCCACCAGCGTCCAGCCGAGCGCCTGCGCGGCCTGGCCCTTGCGCGCCATGGTGTAGCCGTCCCAGAGCAGCGGCACGTCGATCGGCTCGCCCGGCACGCGGAACAGGATCGAGGTCCAGGCGCCGGCGTAGGTGCCCGAGACGTACATGGCGGTGAGCAGGATCACCGCCGAGGTGACGTCCATGCGGTAGGTGAAGGGCAGCGCCAGCACCACCCCCATGACGAGCGTCAGCCCGGGCAAGAGCGCGATCAGCAGGCCGATCACCAGGCCGACGGCCAGCGCGGCAAAATTGAGCGGGGAGAAGACGCCGACGAAGCCGGCGCCGAGCTGTGCGAGGACGCCCTCCACCGCCGGGCGCCTAGCGGATGCCCATGAGCTTCATGAGCGCGAGCGTCACCTGCAGGAACGGCTCCTGGCCGAGCGGCAGCGAGACGTACACCACCTTCATGAAGAAGAAGAGCAGCGCCAGGGCGCCGATGCCGCTGACCGCGGCGACCACGCCCCAGCGCCGGTAGCCGCCGAGCACGATGAAGGCGGCGAGGTAGGGCACGGTGGCGGTGAAGAAGCCGACCCTGGTGATCGCCCAGACGTAGCCGGCGCTCAGCGCCATCCCGCCGACGACCAGCCATGGATGGCTCTCGGCGTCCGCCTCCCCCGATGCCGCGGCCGCCGCGGCGCGCGGCGCCGGAAAGAACGCCGCCGCGATCTTGCACGCGCAGACCAGGAGAATCAGGACGAGGATCGACTTGGGCCAGAAATCCGGCCCGAGCACGCCGGCGCGCTCGGCGTAGCGGATGCCCGCCGCCGCGTAGTAGAGGTAGCCTGCGCCCGCCGCGACGACGGCGTAGGGAGCGAGCCGCTTCAGGCGCGCCGCATCGAGCACCCTACCTCTTCGGCGCGTACTTGCGCATGATGTCGAGCTCCTTCTTCATGAAGGCCGCCGCGCCCGCCGCCGGGATGAAGCTCTCCTCCTCCGCGTACTGGTCCTTGAGCCAGGCGCGGTAGTCGCCGGCCTTGGCGATCCTGGCGAGCGCGTCGGAGACCGCCTGCACGCGCTTCGGGTCGGTGCCCGCCTTCATGACGATGGAGCGGAACTGGTTGATGACGATGTCGTGGCCGACTTCCTTGCCGACGGGCACGTCCTTGTAGGCCGGGAAGCGCGAGTCGGCGAAGATGATCACCGGGCGCATCTGCTTGCTCTCGAGGAAGCTCTTCACGTCGCCGAGCTGCTCGTAGAGCACGTCGGCATGGCCGCCGAGGATGGCGGTGTAGCGCTCGGCGGGCTTCGGGAAGGGCACCGACTGGAACTTCAGGCCCTTGCCGTTCAGGTAGATCACCGTCAGGTCGTCGGCGCTGCCGAAGCCGGTCACGGCCACCTTGAGCGGCCGCTTGCGCGCCTCGGCCTCGACGTCCTTCCAGGTCTTCATCGGGCTCGCCTCGGCGACGAAGAAGGCCGAGGGCTGGCGGATCAGGATGCCCGCCGGCACCATGTCATCGAGCTTCCATTTGGTCGCCGGGTCCATCTGCACCGCCATCGTGTCGGCGATGAAGATCGAGATCGAGTAGCCGTCGGCCGGCGCGGCGAGCATCTTGGTGAGCCCGGTCTGGCCGGTGGCGCCGGCGACGTTGAGCACCGGCAGCGACACCTTCAGCTCCTTCTCCAGGCCCGGCGCCAGCTTGCGCGCCAGCTGGTCGGCGCCGCCGCCCGGTCCCCAGGGCACGATGAACTCTATGGGGCGCGACGGGTACTTCTCCTGCGCCGCGGCGGGGAACGCGACCGCCAGGCCGAACGCCACGAGGGCAAGGGTTTTGCGCATGGGATCCTCCTCCTTTGCTTCGATCAACAGGCCAGACTGTAACCTACCAGCGATCCGGCTGGGCCTTCATCCTTTCGAGGGTCCCTCGCCGGCGTTGCCGGCGATGACCTCCTGCTCGAGGTCCTGGCCGATTTCGCCCATGCGCTTGAGGACATGCGGCTGCATCCCGGCGTAGACCTGCGCGAACTTCGGGTTGACCGCCGCGGTCGCCTGCTCCGCCAGGCTCGCGCCGGTGCAGTCGCCGTCGACGATGAAGGGACCGAAGTC
>JBQTJF010000004.1:0-35474 GCA_052387375.1 Betaproteobacteria bacterium | reverse complement strand
CACGTGCACCGGCAGGATGGCGCGGACGCCCATTTCGTGCTGGTCGTCGATGCATGGCCGGTGCGGCGCGACCGCACCGCGGTGCAGCTCTTCAGCTCCAGCGGCTATGATGCGCTGACGGGCGCAGTCAAGGCGTGGGCGAAGGGCGCGAACGCTGCCTGCCCCGACATGACGAGAACGGGATGACGAAGATGAGATCTGCATTCGCTTTCATTGCCGGGTTGACCATGGCCGCCCCGCTCGCCGCGCAACAGGTCGACCAGCTGCAGCTGATCAACCAGGCGGAGTTCCGCCTGCTCTCCGAGGACCTCGGCGGCGCGCTCGCCTACCGGCCGCGGACGCCGACCGCGCCGCTCGGCGTGACCGGCTTCGACATCGGCGTCGGCCTCACCGCGGCGCGCATCCGCAACGCAGGGATCCTGGAGCGGGTCACCTCCGACAGCGCCTCCGAGACCATCCCGGTGCCGAGCCTGCGCATCCACAAGGGGCTGCCCCTGGGCTTCGACGTCGGCCTCATCTACGCGGCGGTCCCGGGCAGCAACCTCGAGTACATCGGCGGAGAGCTGCGCTACGCGCTCGTCCTGGGCGGCGTCGCCGCGCCGGCGCTCGGCGTGCGCGGCAACCTGACCAAGCTGCGCGGCGTCGAGCAGCTCGAGGTCGACACGCGCGGCCTGGACATCTCCATCTCCAAGGGCTTCGCCGTGCTCACGCCCTACGCCGGCATCGGCCGCGTCTGGGTCGAGAGCCAGCCCAAAGGCGTGCCGAACCTGGTGAAGGAGGAATTCGAGCTCAACCAGCTGTTCCTCGGCGTCGGCTTCAAGCTGGCGCTGTTCAACATCAACCTCGAGGCCGACAAGACCGGCGACGTGGAAGGCTTCAGCGTCAAGGCCGGACTGCGCTTCTAGCGTTGCCGCACGTCACCAACGGGGACTCGGCCGGCAGCGCACTTGAGGGCGCCGGCTTCCGCGATCCGATTCTTCCTTGGCGAGATGTCCTGCACGAGGGGCCTGTGCGCACGGGCCTTTCGCTGGAGCAGCTTTCCGAGGAGCGCGCCCATTTCATCGCCGAAGCCGGCTGGGGCCCGCTTGCGCAAGTGCGGGAAGGCTTTCGCGAACGCGATAGGACCCTTCGCGAAACAGCCTCGCATGATGAGGTCGTGCTCTGGTTCGAGCACGACCTCTACGATCAATTGCAACTGATCCAGGTCCTGGATCGGTCCGCCGAGAAGCCGCATCCCCGACTGACGATGATTTGTGAAGCGGAGTATGTGGGAACAATGCGGCCTGCAAGGGTGCGGGAGCTATATCCATCACGCCGGCCCGTGACTCGTGGACAGTTCCGCGAGGCGTGCGAAGCATGGAAGGCATTCACCGCTGCCGATCCAAGGGGAATGCTGCCTGCCGCGCAAGGGGAGCTGCCTTTCCTCCGGGCGGCATTACGCCGGCAGTTCGAAGAGTATCCCTGGACGTCCTCGAGATAGAGGAGGAAGCGAAGTTTCTCGGCGACGCTGTACTGCGCTGGCATCTCGAGCGGATGAGGCAAGAAGGGCTCATCGAGCGTCGAGGCGAGTTGTGGGCCCTGAAAAGCCGCAAGCGCGCGAAGCGGGTGCCGCGCTGGCTGGGCGGCGTGCGGGTGGACGAGCGCTGCCCGTGGCGCTGGGATCCTGAGGCGGCAAAGCTGATGCAAACCTGAAATGGGTCCGATCGGACCCATTTTGGCCTTCTACCGGCCTGCTTCCAGCCCCTCTCGAATCTTAGATGGGGTACGTCCAGGTACGTCCCTATTTACGTCCCCATTCTCTCCAGCCACTCGTTCCACAGGCGCCGCGCCGCGTCGCTGACTTCGCTGGCGGTGATGCCGACCGGGCCGGTGCCGGCGCGCACCAGCGCGTCGGCGGCGGCGCCGTGCAGGTGGGTGCCGAGGACCAGCGCCGACTCGCCGGAGTAGCGCTGCGCGAGCAGCGCGCCGAGCATGCCGGCGAGCGCGTCGCCCATGCCGGCGCTCGCCATGCCGGGGTTGCCGGTGGTGTTGACGAACCAGTGGCCGTCGCGCGCCGCGAGGATGCTGCCGTTGCCCTTGAGGAGCGCGTGCGCGTTCAGGTTCTCGGCGATCATGCGCGCCGCCTTGACGCGGTCGGCCTGCACCGCGGCGACGTTGCTGGCGAGCAGCCGCGCCGCCTCGCCGGGGTGCGGCGTGACCAGGGTCTCCGCCCGCCGGTGCGCGCACGCCTTGCGGAAGTCGGGATTCTCCGATATCAGGTTCAAGGCGTCGGCATCGAGCACGCAGGGGATGTCGCTCGCGAGCGCCGCGCCGAGCACGGTCTCGGCGCGCTCGCTGTCGCCGAGGCCCGGGCCGACCACCAGCGCGTCGAGATCGAGGCCGAGCGCGTCGTCCACATGGCGGATCATGAGCTCCGGGGCATGGAAGTCGATCGTCTCGTGCTCGTCTAGCAGACCGACATAAACCCTTCCTGCTCCCAGCTTTAGCGCCGCGCGGCCGGCGAGCAGGGCGGCGCCGGTCATGCCGCTCGCGCCGCCGAGCACGCCGAGCGATCCCGCCTTGCCCTTGTGGAAGTTGGCCGGCCGGCGCTTCAGCGCCTCCTTGACAAGAGCAGGGGAGGCGATCCATGCCGTCGCCGGGGGAAGACGCAAATCGAGAGTGGCAACCGAAATCTCTCCGGCATGGTCCGGGCCGTCGAGCGTGAGCAGGCCGGGCTTGAGCGCGATGAAGGTGATGGTGTGCGTGGCGCGCACCGCGCAGCCCAGCACGCGGCCGGTGTCGGACTGGATGCCGCTCGGCACGTCGAGGGCGAGCACCGGGCAGCGCTGCCGGTTGGCGTAGTCCACGAGGCGCGCGTACGGCCCCTCGACGTCGCGCGCGAGGCCGATGCCGAAGATGCCGTCGATCACCAGGCCCCAGTTCTTCTCGGGGACCTCCTCCGCGCGCGTCGCGACGCTGACGCGGAAGAACTGCTCCTCGAGTCGTGCCGCGACGACGCGCGCGTCGCCGCCGTTGTTGCCCGGACCCGCCAGCACCAGCACGTCCTTGCTACGCTCGGAAGCGAGCTGCGCGGCGAGCTCGGCCGCGGCGGCGCCGGCGCGCTCCATGAGCGGCGGCTGCGCGTCGGCCGCCGCCTGCTCCATCCGGCGGATCTGCTCGGTCAGGTAGATCGGGCCATCCACCCGCGCATTCTACGTTTCGCGCCGAAACTAGTATCGGGGCAGGTCGATCGCGCTGCGCAGCCGCCTCGTCAGCGTGCCGGTCGCGCTGTGGCGCGTCTCCGGCATCGGCGTGAAGCGCGCCGCGGCGCCGGCGCGCATCCTCAGGTTCCACGGCACGCCGCGCGCGCAGGCGAAGGAGCTCGGGCGCCAGCTCCGCTACCTCGCGAATAGATTTGAAGTTGTATCACTCGAACGCCTTGTTGAAAGAAGTCGTTCAGGGGCCATTGCCATTACCTTCGACGACGGGCTGCGCAGCAACGTCGAGGTGGCCTACCCGATCCTCGCCAGGCTCGGGCTGCCGGCGACCTTCTTCGTCTGTCCCGCGCTCATCGACGAGCGGCGCTGGCTGTGGACGCACGAGGCGCGCGCGCGGCTGCGCCGGCTCGGCGCCGACGCGGCGACGACCGAAGGCGTCGTCGAGCGCATGAAGGGCATGGACCTCGGCACGCGGCGCGCGGTGGAGGAGCGGCTGCGCGACGAGACCGAGGACTGGCGGCCCTGCGCCGAGGAGCACGAGGCGCACGACCTCGCCGGCTGGGACGAGCTGGCGCGGCTCGACCCGGCGCTGGTCGCGATCGGCTCGCACACCCTGACGCACCCCGTCCTGACGACGCTCACGGAAGCGGAGGCGCAACGGGAAGTCTGCGGCAGCCGCGCCCTGCTCGAGAAGCGCCTCGGGCGGCCGGTCGAGCTCTTCTGCTATCCCAACGGGGCGGTGAGCTCGGCGGCGCTCGAGCTGGCGCGGCGCACCTACCGCGCCGCGGTCACCGCGGCGCCGGGCGCCGTTGCGCCGGGCTGCGACCCGCTGCTGCTGCCGCGGCTTGCGGCGCCGCGCGGGCTGCTGCGGCTCGCCTGGCGACTGCATCCCTGATCCAGGCGCCGAGGTTGCGCGTCGCCGCCAGCCACGGCCGCGGATCGTCGGCCGCGAACACCGCCCACTCGGTGCGCCCGAGATAGGGGCGCCAGGTGGCGAAGCGCCGCGCGATGCCGGGCGCCCTGGCGAGGTGCGCCAGGTCGCAGTGCAGGTTGACCCAGTAGTGCCCGGTCGCCTCGACCATCGGCGGATGCTCGAGGCGCAGCGGCTCGGCGTGGTCGCACCAGGCGAGCCAGGCGAGGTCGAAGCCGGCCTTCCAGCCGAGCGACTGGAAGTACGCCGGGCGCGGGTTCCACTCGATGAAGTAGTAGCGGCCGTCGGCGGGGTCGAGCTTGAACTCGCTGCACAGCACGCCGTGCATGCCGGCGGCGCGCGCCAGGCGCCGCGTCATCTCGCGCACCTGCGGCGCGTCGACGGCCTGGCCGACCGCCATCACCCCGGCGCCGGGCTCCGACTGGCGCAGCTTGCGCCCGCTCATGACGAAGCAGCGGTCGATGCTCCTGGCGCGGTAGGCGAGCCCGGCGTAGATCTGCGCGTCGTCGCCCTCGATGTATTCCTGGACCAGCACCTCACTCGGCGCGGCGCCGCGCGCGCGCAGCTCCGCGGCGAGCTCCCCGGGCGAGCCCGCCATGAGGGTCTTGAAGCCGGCGCGCGCCGTAGGCTTGGCGATGAGGCGCCTGGCGCTGCGGATGGCGGCGAGGCCCGCCCAGTTGGTCGGGAACCAGGTGCGCGGCACGGCGATGCCGCAGCGGCGGGCGAGGGAGACCTGGAACTGCTTGTCGGTGAGGCGCACGGCGTCGCCGACCGGGTCGACCAGCTCGAAGCGCGCCGCGAGCACGCCGGCGTGCGGCGCGAGCAGCTTCAGCATCGGGTCGTTGTCGACGTACAGCACCGGCTTGCGCTGCCGGCGGCGGCCGAAGTCGAGCAGCGCGGTGCACAGATCGTCGGGGCCGTCGACGAGCGTGGCGCCGCGGCAGTAGCGGCTGCGCGAGGCGATCTGCGGGCTCGCTTTCAGCGCAAACACCTGCACCGGCACGCCGCGGCGGCCGAGCGAGCGGACAGTGGCGAGGGCGTTGATGCCGGCGTCGCCGGCGCAGACCACCGCTTGGCGCGGTTCCATGCGCCGAATCTACGCTGCCAGCATCGCGCACCCGACCGGGAGGCGTAGTCCTATGGAACTACATCAGGCCAATGGTGACGTCGGGGATCCAGCGCTGCTTGCGCCGGGCCAGCCGGGCGGCCTCGTCCTCGCCGTCGAAGCTCACCGGGGCGCGGGGCAGTGAGGCCGGATCGATGCCCTCGAAGGTGTTGACGTTCACCACGGCATACAGGCGTGAATCGATGTCGCTCGTGACCAGCGGCACCGCGCCGCAGCGCGCACAGACGTGGAAGTCGGCGGTTTGCGTGCCCATCCGATACCGGGAATGCAGGTGCAGGCGCGCACCGCGAGGTCCTTGGTCTCGCCGGGGAAGTCGAGCTCGAAGGCGATGTTGCCGCAGTGGCAGGCGCCGCGCAGCTTCATTTCTTCGTCACCCCGAGCACGGCGTCGGGCAGCCACGTGGCGATCTGCGGGAAGGCGATGACGATCACCAGCGCCGCCACCATCATGCAGAAGAAGGGGATCGAGGCGAGGGCGACGTAGTTCGAGTCCCGCCCGCTCATGGTCTGCAGCACGAAGAGGTTGAAGCCGAGCGGCGGGGTGAGCTCGGCGATCTCGACCAGCAGCACGATGAAGATGCCGAACCAGATCAGGTCGAAGCCCGCCGCCTCGACCATCGGCAGCACGATCGAGGTGGTGAGCACGATCATCGAGATGCCGTCGAGCGCGGTGCCGAGCACGAGGTAGATGAGCGCGAGCACCGCGATCAGCGCCACGGGGCTGGCGTTGAGCGAGGCGACCCATTCGGCGAGGGCGCGCGGGATGCCGGTGAACGCCATGGCGGAGCTGAGGAACGCCGCGCCGGCGAGGATGAAGAGGATCATGCACGACAGGCGCGTCGCCCCCATCAGGCTCGCCCACAGGTTGGCGCGCGTGAGCGAGCCGCTCCACCAGGCGATGGCGAGCGCGCCCAGCACGCCGAAGGCGGCGGCCTCGGTGGCGGTGGCGTAGCCGGTGAACATCACGCCCATGACGAAGATGATCAGGATCACGCAGGGGATGAGGTTGCGCGCCTTGCGTATCCTTTCGAGGAAGGAAAGGTTGTCGACGTGCTGCGGCGTGCGGTGCGGATTGAGCAGCGCCCAGACGACGATGTAGCCGGAGAACAGCCCGACCAGCATGGCGCCCGGGAGCACGCCGGCGACGAACATCTTCAGGATCGACACCTCGGCCGCCACCGCGTAGACGATCATGATGATCGAGGGCGGGATGAGCAGCCCGAGCGTGCCGGCGCCGCACAGCGACCCCAGGCAGACCTTCTCGTCGTAGCCGCGCCTGATCAGCTCGGGCAGCGCCACCTTGGCGATGGTGGCGCAGGTGGCGGACGACGAGCCCGACACCGCGGCGAAGATGCCGCAGCCGAAGAGGTTGACGTGCATGAGCCGGCCGGGCAGCCAGCCCAGCCACGGCGCCAGGCCCTCGAACATCTCGTCGGAGAGCCGGGTGCGGAAGAGGATCTCGCCCATCCAGACGAAGAGCGGCAGCGCCGCCAGCGTCCACGAGGCGTTCGAGCCCCAGAAGGCCTGGAAGAGGTTCACTTCCGGCGGGCTGGTGGTGAAGAGCTGCAGCCCCAGCCACGCCACCACGCCCATCGAGACGGCGATCCACACCCCGCCGGCGAGCAGGGCGAGCAGGAGAGCGAACAGCACGACGGAGATGGCTACGGGGGTCATCGCTTTGCCCCCCTGACAAGGGGGGCGTGACCCCCGCCTACGCGGGGGGAACGGGGGGGTTCGCGGAATGTAACCGATCGGTTACATTCCGCGCCCGCGGACGCCGGTTTCCAAGGCCGGTAAAAACCAACCCCCCGCTCGCAAGCTCGCTTGCCTTTCCCCCCTCTGGGGGGTGTCAGGGGGGCGGCTAAGCGATAGGCGCCGCTCGTCATATCGTCTCGCTGAAGTCCTTGCGCGCGCGGCGGTCTTCCTCGGCCGCTTCGTAGGCGGGCTTGCCGCCGCGCACCAGCACCACGAACTCGTCCACCACCGCGACCAGGAACACCAGCACGCCGATGACGAAGCTCATCTGCGGGATCCAGATCGGGATCTGGATCAGGCCCTGCGCCACTTCCTGGAAGGCCCAGCTCTCGTAGACGAAGCGCAGCACTGCGTAGGCCATGTAGGCGACGAAGGCGACGGCGATGGCGAGGGCGGCGATGCCGACCGGGCGGCGCGCGCGCGCGGGCAGATGGTCGATGACCAGCCCGACGCGCACCAGCTCGCCGCGGCGGAAGGTATGGCCGAGGGCGAGGAAGGCGGTGGCGGCGCACAGCCAGCCGACGATGTCGTCGGCGCCGCGGAAGAGCAGCCCGAGCTCGCGCATCGCGGCCTGCGCGAGCATGACCGCCGCTATCGAAGCGAGGCAGACCGCGGCGAGCCCGCCGCTCGCCGCGTAAAGGCGGTCTAGAAACCGCCTCATAGGGAAGCGGGGGTGAGAAGCACCTTACCCCCGCACCCCCTCAACCATCTTCCTGCTTGCCTATTTGCCCCGATAGCGCTTGAGGATCGCCTGGCCGTCCGCGCCGGCGGCCTTTTCCCATTCCTGCGCCATCTGCGCGCCGATCTTCTGGAACGCGGCCTTCATCTTGGCGTCGGGGTCGCGCACGCTCATGCCGTTCTTGGCGAGCGTCTCGTTGCCTTCCTGCTCGCGCGCCCTGGACATCTCCCAGCCGCGCTTCTCGGCCGCCGCCGCGGCCTTGGCGAGGGCCTCCTGCTCCGCCTTGCCCAGGCGCGAGAAGCCGCGCTGGTTCACCACCACCACGTTCTTCGGGTGCATGGCGCTCGTCTTGTAGTAGTTCTTGACGAACTCCCAGGCCTTGGTCGAGGTGCCGGTGGCCGACGAGGTGATCATCGCCTGGATGGCGCCGGTGGCGAACATCTGCGGCACCTCGGGCACCTGCACCACCGTCGGGCTGGCGCCGAGCAGCTCGGCGAGCCGCGCGGTGAGCGGGCTGTAGGTGCGGAACTTCGTGCCCTTCAGGTCGTCGATGCTCTTCAGCGGCTCGCGGGTGTAGATGCCCTGCCCGGGCCAGGCCACCGAGTAGAGCAGCTTCATGCCGCGCCCCTGCAGCTTCTTCTCGAGGATCGGCTTCTGCGCCTGGTAGAGCTTCCACGCCGCGTCGTAGCCGGCGGCGAGGAACGGCACGTTGTCGGCGTTGAACACCGGCTCCTCGTTGCCGAACTGGCCGAGCAGGAACTCGGCGATGTTCACCTGGCCGGTCGACACCGCGCGCATGATGTCCGGGTGCTTGATGAGCGAGCCGTTCGAGTGCACGACCAGCTCGAGCTTGCCGCCGGCCGCCTTCTGCACGTCCTCGACGAAGGCCTTGACGTTGCGGGTGTGGAACTCGCCTTCGGAATACGGCGTGGGCATGTCCCACTTGGTCTGCGCCTGCGCGGTGCCGAAGGCAGCGATGGCCGCAGCGGCAACGAATAGTCGTTTCATCGGGAACCCCTCCTCTCAAGTGAATGGCGGGATGTTAAGCGAAAAAGCGCTACCAGAGCGCGGCGGGGCAATGGCGCCGGATCAGCGCGTCCCTGCTGACGAGCCGGGCGCCGGCCAGTGTCGCCTGGGCGCAGATGAGCCGGTCGAACGGGTCGCGCGTCCAGCGCAGCGAACGCGCTGCGGCAACTACCTCGGGAAACCCTGCGGCTTCGACCCGCAGGCCGATGTCCCTGCTCAGCGCCGAGAGGACGGTTTCCGGGCCCTTCGTAATCCGACCGATCTCGTGGAGCAGCGCGAGCTCGAGATCGACTAGCGGCGACACGCAAGGCTGCGCCGATTCTATGGCCTGCTTCGCTGGGCGGGACAACTGCTCGACGCGGCCCTCGTAGAGCCAGCAGACGACGTGTGTGTCGAGGTGGACTACTTCAGATTGCGCGGTTCGCGCCATGTCGCCGGCCGGGCCCTGACGAGCGACCGAGCCGATCCCCTGACCAGCTTGCGGCGCTTGAGCCGGCCGAGCTTGCCCGCCGGCGTGCGGTGCGCGAGCACTAGCGTCCTGCCGCGCCGCTCGATCTGCTCTACCTCGGCGAAGATATCGGTCAGCGACGTGCCCAGCTGCTTCGCGATCGAAAAGATCGTCTTCGAGTCGAAACCCTGCTCGGCTCGTTCGATGCGGGAAATGTCGGCTTGGCTGAGACCGATCGGTCCGGCGAGGTCGGATTGATTCAGGCCCTTCTGCTCGCGCCGCCTTTTCAGCACTTTTCCGAGGCGCGCCCGGAGCTCATCGAATGTCTGAATCCCATTCATGGTTCCAGTGTACATGTTTACTACGTATACGTACCAGGAGCCCCTCGCTCGAGGACGTCCAGGACCCGCGCGGCGAGCGCCATGGAGGCCGTGAGGCCGGGCGACTCGACGCCGAAGAGGTGCGCGAGGCCGGGCACGCCGTGCGCCGCCGGGCCCTGAACCTGGAAGTCGGGCGCCGGCTCTCCCGGGCCGGCGGTCTTGGGCCGGATGCCGCTGTAGCCCGGTAGCAGCGCGCCGTCGGGCAGGCCCGGCCAGTAGCGGCGGATCGCCGCGTAAAAGCGCTCGGCGCGGCGGGGGTCGACCGCGTAATCATTTTCCTGCCCGATGCGCTCCACCCATTCCACGTCCGGGCCGAAGCGCGCCTGCCCGGCGAGGTCGAGCGTCACGTGCACGCCCAGGCCGCCGGGCTCGGGCACCGGGTAGACGAGCCGCGAGAACGGCGACCTGCCCGTGAGCGAATAGTAGTTTCCCTTCGCGTACAGCTCCCGCGGCACGAGCTTCTGGTCGAAGCCCTCCATCGCCTTGGCCACCGACGGCGCGCGCAAGCCGGCGCTGTTCACCAGGATCGAGCACGAGACGGGATCGGCGCCTTTGACATGAAGTTCGAATCCGCTGGGGGAAATCCGAACCTTTGTTACCCCGCTTCTTAGCGCCAGCATGGCGCCGTGGCGCTCGGCATCGCCGAGGTAGGCGAGCATGAGCGCGTGGCTGTCGATGATGCCGGTGGAGGGCGAGTGCAGCGCCGCCGCGCAGGACACTTCGGGCTCCAGCGCCTTGGCCTCGGCGCGCGTCAGCCAGGCGAGGTCGGCGACGCCGTTCCCTGCTGCTTTCTCATGGATTCGTTCCAACTCTGAAAGCTGATCCTGCTGCGCCACGATCAGCTTGCCGCAGCGCCGGTGCGGCACGCCCTGCTTCGCGCAGTACTCGTAGAGGAGGTGCTTGCCCTCGACGCAAGTGCGCGCCTTCAGCGAGCCCTTCGCGTAGTAGATGCCGGCGTGGATGACTTCGGAGTTGCGCGAGCTGGTGTGCGTGCCGATGGCGTCCTCGGCCTCGAGCACCACCACCTCGCGCCCGGCCATGGCGAGCTCGCGCGCCACCGCCAGGCCGACCACCCCCGCGCCGATCACCACCGCATCAAGCTTTTCCATGAAAAAGCCATCTATGAAAGCCGAACGCCGCCATCCCTGCCAGGGCGGCAGTGGTGGCCATCGGCCGGGCGCTGCCGTCGAAGGCGGCGCCCAGACCCGTGCTCACCAGCGCGCCGGCGGTGAAGCCGATCGCCCCCATGAGCGAGCTCGCGCTCCCGGCGGCGGTGGGAAAGGGGGTGAGCGCCGCGGCGGTCGCGGTGGGGATGAGAAGCGCCGAGCCGAAGAGGAAGAGCGCGAAAGGGGGCACCACGACCGCCCAGTGCGCGACCCCCGCCCAGGCGAAGAAGGCGGCCGAGCCGCCCGCGGCGAGGAGCAGCGCCGCGCCCAGCCGCATTACACCTGCAGTTCCATATCTTATGAGAAACCGATGACCCGCTGCCGCCCCGACGATCTGCCCGGCGGCGACGAAGGCGAACATCAGGCCGTAGGCGGGCGGCGAGATGCCCATGCCGCGGATGAGCGTCAGCGCCGAGTTCGACACCCAGGCGAGGATGCCGACGTGGCAGCAGAGCACGAGCAGGAACGGCGCGACGAAGCGCGGCTCGGCGAGGATGTGCGCGAAGGTGCGCGCGATCGCCATGGGATGCGCGGAGCGCCGCTCCGCCGGCGCGCTCTCGGCGAGCCCGAAGGCGACCCAGGCGAAGAGCGCCGCGGCGATCGCCGCCATGCCGGCGAAGATCGCCTCCCAGCCGACCGCGCCGCTGAGCAGCGCGCCGGCGAGCGGCGCGCTGATCGGCACGACGCTGAAGACGACCATCATCGCCGAGAGCATGCGCGCCGCCTCGTCGTGCGCGTAGAGGTCGCGCACCACCGAGCGCCCCATCACCGCGCCGCTCGACATGCCCAGGCCCTGCGCGAGCCGCGCCGCGGACAGCGCCGCGATCGACTCGGCGGCGAGCGCGGCGAGCGAGGAGCCGAGCATGGTGGCGAGGCCGGCGAGCAGCACCGGCTTGCGCCCGTAGCGGTCCGAGAGCGGCCCCCACAGGAGCTGCCCGGCGGCGATGCCGGCGAAGTAGGTGGTGATGGTGAGCTGCGCCGCGCCGGCGTCGACGGCGAACGCCTCGGCGAGCGCCGGCAGCGCCGGCACGAAGAAGTCGGTGCCGAGCGCGGGCAGCGCGATCAGCGCGCCGAGGAGCACCGTGAGCTTCATGCGACGCGCGGCGTGCGGCCGGCGAGCACTTCCTGCATCACCGGCCGGTCGATGTTCTGGCCGGTGACGACTACAGCAACCCTCTTCGATTTTGTCTTTTCTTTGATGAAACCCGCCAGGGCGGACGCGCCTGCGCCTTCCGCCGTGGTGTGCGTGTCGGTGAAGAGGATGCGGATCGCCTCGGCGACCTCGTCGTCGGAGACCTCGACGACGCGCTCGGCGCCGCGGCGGACGATCTCGAGCGCCTGGGGATCCGGGTTGCGCACCGCCACGCCGTCGGCGAAAGTAAGAGAAGTTTGTGTGGGGATGGGCTTTCTTGCATCCCAGGAAAGCTTGTAACAGTTGGCCTTATCGGAGACGACGCCGACGATCTTCGTGCGCAGCCCGAGCGCGTCGCGCGCGCCGATCAGGCCGCAGATGCCGGAGCCGAGGCCGATCGGCACGTACACCGTGTCGAGCCCGGGCTCGGCGCGGAAGAGCTCCCAGGCGTAGCTGGCGACGCCGAGCACGAGGTCCTTGTGGAACGAGGGCGCGTACTCCAGGCCCCGCTCGGCGGCGAGCGCCTCGGCGCGCGTCTTCGCCTCGTCGAAGTCGCGGCCGTGCTCGACCAGCTCGGCGCCGAAGGCGCGCATGGCGGCGTTCTTCTCGGCGGAGTTGCCGCGCGGCACGACGATCGTCACCGCGACGCCGGCGCGCGCGCCGGCGAAGGCGAGCGACTGGCCGTGGTTGCCGCGCGTCGCGCTGACCACGCCCTTCACGCGCGGGCGCTGGCGCCTGAGCCGCTCGAAGTAGGTGATGCCGCCGCGCACCTTGAAGGCGCCGATCGGCGTGTGGTTCTCGTGCTTCACCACCACCGGCGCGCCGAGGCGCGCCGCGAGCAGCGGCCAGGCGTACTGCGGCGTCGGCGGCACCACCGCGCGCACCAGCGGCAGCGCCGCCTCGAGCTCGGCAAGGCTGAACATCGGCAGGATAGTGGCACAATGCCGGCAGGCAATGCGAGGCTGGCAATTCTGGATCGACCGCGGCGGCACCTTCACCGACATCGTCGCGCGAGCCCCCGACGGCGCCATCGTTGCGCACAAGCTGCTTTCCGACAATCCCGAGCGCTATGGCGACGCTGCGCTGGCGGGTGTAAGAGAGATCCTGTCTCTGGGGGGGGATGAACCCATCCCCTCCCATTCCATCGAAGCGGTAAAGATGGGCACCACGGTCGCCACCAACGCGCTGCTCGAGCGCAAGGGCGAGCGCACCGTGCTCTTCATCACGCGCGGCTTCAAGGACGCGCTGCGCATCGCCTACCAGAACCGGCCGCGGCTCTTCGACCGGCACATCGTGCTGCCGGAGATGCTCTACGAGAAGGTGGTCGAGGTGAATGAGCGCGTCGGCGCAAGAGGGAAAGTTCACCAGACGCTCGAGGTTGAAGATACGCGCTTGAAACTGCAGGCGGCCTTCGACGAAGGGTTCCGTTCGGTGGCGATCGTGCTCATGCACGGCTATCGCTTTCCCGAGCATGAAGCCAAAGCAGCGGAAATTGCGCGGGCCGTGGGATTCACGCAAATCTCCGTGTCGCACAAGGTGAGCCCGCTCATGAAGGTGGTCGGCCGCGGCGACACCACGGTGGTCGACGCCTATCTCTCGCCGATCCTGCGCCGCTACGTCGAGCGCGTGGCCGGGGAGCTCGGCGAGGCGCGGCTGTTCTTCATGCAGTCGAGCGGCGGCCTCACCGACGCGCGGCGCTTCCAGGGCAAGGACGCCATCCTCTCCGGGCCGGCGGGCGGCATCGTCGGCGCGGCGCGCACCGCGCGCATGGCCGGCTTCGAGCGCATCATCGGCTTCGACATGGGCGGCACCTCGACCGACGTGTCGCACTACGCCGGCGAGTTCGAGCGCGAGTTCGAGACCCGCGTCGCCGGCGTGCGCATGCGCGCGCCGATGATGAGCATCCATACCGTCGCCGCCGGCGGCGGCTCGATCCTGCACTTCGACGGCGCGCGCTACCGCGCCGGCCCCGACTCCGCGGGCGCCAACCCCGGCCCGGCGAGCTACCGCCGCGGCGGCCCGCTCACCGTCACCGACGCCAACGTGATGCTCGGCAAGATCCAGCCGCAGTACTTCCCGCACGTCTTCGGTGCTGCTGGAAATGAAGCCCTGGATGGAGAAACCGTAACGGCCAAGTTCGCACAACTTGCGAAAACCATTGATGACGGGCGCTCCCCGGAGCAGATCGCCGAAGGCTTCATCGAGATCGCGGTCGGCAACATGGCCAACGCCATCAAGCACATCTCGGTGCAGCGCGGCCACGACGTGACGGCGTACACGCTGTGCTGCTTCGGCGGCGCCGCCGGCCAGCACGCCTGCCTGGTCGCCGACGCGCTCGCCATGACGCGCGTCTTCATCCACCCGCACGCCGGAGTGCTCTCGGCCTACGGCATGGGGCTCGCCGACCAGACCGCGATGCGCGAGCAAGCGCTCGAGCTGCGCCTGGAGGAGAAGGCGCTCCGCGAGCTCGAGGACTGGGCCGAGAAACTCGCCATCGACGCCCGGAGGGATCTGGAAAGCCAGGGGGTCGCTTCCCGCCAGATCGTCGTCAAGAGAAATGCCCACCTCAAGTACGAGGGAACGGACACCGCGCTCATCGTCGCGCTCGGCCCGCTCGCGGACATGACGGCGCAGTTCGAGGCCGCCTACCGCAAGCAGTTCTCCTTCCTCATGCCCGGCAAGCCGCTCGTCGTCGAGGCGGTATCGGTGGAGGCGATCGCGGGCGGGGAAAGCATTCAGGAAGAGAAAACCCCAAGTGAGAAGAAAGGCGCTTCTCCGCTCGAAACCGTTCGCCTGTTCAGCGGCGGGAAATGGCGCGAGGCGCCGCTCTACCGGCGCGAAGCGCTCGCGCCGGGACAGAAGATCGACGGGCCGGCGATCATCGCCGAGACGAACGCCACCACCGTGGTGGAGCCGGAGTGGCGGGCGCTCGTCACGCCCTTGAACCATCTGGTTCTCGAACGAGCAAAACCAAAGAGCAGAAAAGTCGCGATCGGTACTAGCGTCGACCCGGTGCGGCTGGAGATCTTCAACAACCTCTTCATGTCGATCGCCGAGCAGATGGGGCTGCGGCTGCAGAACACCGCCTACTCGGTGAACATCAAGGAGCGCCTGGATTTCTCCTGCGCGCTGTTCGACGCCGAGGGCAAGCTGATCGCCAACGCGCCGCACATGCCGGTGCACCTCGGCTCGATGGGCGAGTCGATCCGCACCGTCATCCGCCTCAATGCCGGGAAGATGCGGCCCGGCGACGTGTACGTGCTCAACGCCCCGTACAACGGCGGGACCCATCTTCCAGACGTGACGGTCATAACACCGGTATTTGAAAAAAATCAGGTCCTGTTCTACGTCGGTTCTCGCGGCCATCACGCCGACATCGGCGGCATCACGCCCGGCTCGATGCCGCCGGGCTCGAAGGCGGTGGAGGAGGAGGGCGTGCTGATCGACAATTTCCTGCTCGTCGAGGCGGGGCGCTGGCGCGAAGAGGAGACGCGAGCGCTGCTCGCCTCGGGCGCGTACCCGGCGCGCAACGTCGAGCAGAACCTCGCCGACCTGCGCGCGCAGGTGGCGGCGAACGAGAAGGGGGTGCAGGAGCTGCGCCGCATGGTCGAGTACTTCGGCCTCGACGTGGTGCGCGCCTACCTGGGCCATGTGCAGGCGAACGCCGAGGAGTCGGTGCGCCGCACGATAGAAAAAATGAGCGGCGTCCTGAAAGACGGCGCCTTCTCGCTGCCGATGGACTGCGGCGGCAAGATCGACGTCAAGATTCGCATCGGGCCAGACCGAAGGAGCGCGACGATCGACTTCGCCGGCACCTCGGCGCAGATGCCCAACAACTTTAACGCCCCCGCGGCGGTGTGCATGGCGGCGGTGCTGTATGTTTTCCGCACGCTGGTGGACGACGACATCCCGCTCAACGCGGGATGCCTGAAGCCGCTCGAGGTGTTGATACCCGAGGGCAGCATGCTGCGCCCGCGCTACCCGGCGGCGGTGGTGGCGGGCAACGTCGAGACTTCGCAGTGCATCACCGACGCGCTCTACGGCGCGCTCGGGGTGCTGGCCGCCTCGCAGGGGACGATGAACAACTTCACCTTCGGCAACGAGCGCTACCAGTACTACGAGACGGTCGCCGGCGGCTCGGGCGCGGGGGAGGGCTTTCCGGGCGCCGACGTGGTGCAGACGCACATGACCAACTCGCGGCTCACCGACCCGGAGGTGCTCGAATGGCGCTTTCCGGTGCTGCTCGAGAGCTTCGAGATCCGGCGCGGCTCGGGCGGGCGCGGCCGCTGGCGCGGCGGCGAGGGGGCGGTGCGGCGCGTGCGCTTCCTCGAGCCGATGACCGCGGCGATCCTTTCCGGGCACCGCCTGGTGCGCCCGCACGGCATGGCGGGCGGCGAGCCGGGGCTGCCGGGTAGAAATTACGTGGTGCGCAAGGGCGGCCGCGTCGAGGCGCTCGGCCCCTTCGACCAGACCGAGATGGCGGCGGGGGACGTGTTCGTCGTCGAGACCCCCGGCGGCGGGGGCTATGGAGCACCTGCCTAATATAATTACCGCCAAAGACTGAACCCGACCGCCATCTACTCGAAGTCCGGCAAGGGAGTCCAGGAGGCCGCCGGCAAGACCAGCCTCCTCGGCAGGCCGGACCGGGCGGTGCTCTCGGCGATCGACGGCCGCGCCACGCTCGCCGACGTGGCGCAGAAGGTCGGCAAGGCCTTCGACCAGACCTTCCAGCAGCTCATCATCAAGCTCGACAAGGACGGCTTCATCCGCGAGGTGTCCGCGGGCACCGCGGCGCCCGCGGGCGCGGCGGCGAAGCCGACGCCGGCGAAGCCCGCTGCCAAGGCGGCCGCGCCCGCCGATCCCGCTTCCGATCTCGATTTCAGCATGCTGGGCGGGCCTTCGAAGCCGGCGCCCGCCGCGCCCAAGGCCGCCCCTGCGCGGCCCGCGGCGCCGCCGCCCCAGCCCGCCGCCCCGCCGCCGCCGCCGAAGGAGCAGGAGTCGGCGCTCTTCAAGGCGCGCCAGGACGCCGAAGCCAAGGCCCAGGCCGAGCGCGAGCGCGCGCGCAAGGAAGCCGAGGACACGGTGCGCGCCGAGACCGCGGCGAAGCTGCGCGCCGAAGCCGAGGCGAAGGCGCGCGCGGAAGCCGAGGCGAAGATCGCCGCCGAAGCCGAGGCGAAGATGAAGGCGGCGCGCGAGGCGGCGGTGAAGGCCGCGGCGGAAGCAAAGGCCAAGGCCGAGGCCGAGGCGAAGCGCGCGCGCGAGGAAGCTGAGCGCGCGAAGCAGGAGGCGGAGGAGAAGGCCGAGCGCGCGCGCAAGGAGGCGGAGGAGCGCGAGAGGAAGGCGCGCGAGGAGGCCGAGCGCGCGCGCAAGGAGGCGGAGGAGCGCGAGCGCAAGGAGGCGGAGGAGCGCGAGCGCAAGGCGCGCGAGGAGGCCGAGCGCAAGGCGCTCGAGGCGGAGCGCCGCAAGCTCGAGGAGGAAAAGCGCCGCGAGGACGAGGAGCGCGAGGCGCGCCGGCGCGCGCGCGAGGAGGAGGAGGAGGCGCGCGAGGAGGCGGAGCGCGAAGCGCGGCGCAAGGCGCGCGAGGAAGAAGAGGCGCGCGAAGCCGCCGAGCGCGAGGCGCGGCGCAAGGCGCGCGAGGACGAGGAAGCGCAGGAAGAGGCGCGCGAGGCGGAAGAGCGCTCGGCGAAGAAGGCGAAGAAAAAGCCCGCCAAGGAAGAAGAGCCCGTGCCGGCGCCGAAGGCGACCGCCGCGGGCGGCGGCTTCGCCGACTCGCTGATGGCGGACCTCGACTCCTTCAACACGCACGAGGAGGAGGAGGCGAAGGCGAAGGAGGAGGCCGAGCGCAAGGCGAGGGAAGAGCGCGAGCGCCGCGCGCGCGAGGAAGCCGAGCGCCGCGAGAAGGAAGAGGCCGAGCGCCGCGCCAAGGAGGAAAAGCAGCGCGCCAAGGAGGAGAAGGAGCGCAAGAAGCGCGAGGAGGAGGAGCGCCTGCGCGGCGAGGAGGAGGAGGAGAAGGAGCGCATCCGCGCCGAGGAGGAGCGCCGCCGGAAGGAGGCCGAGGAGCGCGCCGCCAAGGCGAAGGAGGACGAGGCGCTCGCGCGCAAGGCGACGAGCAGCGCCGCCGGCGGCTACGAGTCGGAGGACAAGCGGCGCAAGCGTCAGCTCGAGGCCGGGCCGCGCGACCCCTCGCTCATGCAGCGCCGGCAGCGGAACTGGGGCAAGCCGGTCGCCGCCACGCTCTTCCTCATCCTGGTGGTGGCGCTCGGCGTGGCGCACGTCATGCCGGTCGGCACGGCCGACTACGAGCGCGCCGCCTCGGAGGCGCTCGGCCGCCCGGTGCGCATCGGCTCGGCGCGGCTGTGGCTCGCCACCGGGCTGCAACTGCGCCTGGAGAACGTCAGCGCCGGCGACGTGAAGATCGAGCGCGTCATCGCCCACCCGAGCATCGCCTCGCTCACCGAGCCGAGGAAGGTCTTCAGCGCCATCGAGCTCGAGCGCATCACCGTGCCGCAGGAGGCGATCGGCCAGGTGCTGTTCTCGCGCGCCGCGGCGGACAACTTCTCGGTGGCCAGGGTGCTGGTGCGCGGCCTGCAGCTCAGCGGTCCCCTCGCCATGCCGAAGGACCTGCAGGCCGAGCTCTCGCTCGACGCCAACGGCGCGGTGCGCCTGGCGACGCTGCGCGGCCCCGACGGGCTGGTGGGCAGGCTCGAGCCGCAGGGCGGCAACTTCGAGTTCAGCCTCGACGCCGGCATCTTCACCCTGCCTTTCGCGCCGGAGATCTCGTTTAGCCAGTTCGGCATGAAGGGCAGCGGCAACGCGCAGGGGCTGCAGATCAAGCAGTGGGACGCCCAGGCGCTCAACGGCACGCTCACCGGCACGGCGCGCGTGCGCTGGGGCGGCACCTGGACGGTGGACGGCGTCATCACCGCGCGCGGCATCAACGCCGCCGTGTTCGCGCCGGCGCTGCTCTCCGAGGGCCGCGGCGAGGGCACCGGCAAGTTCGCCATGAGCGGCGTCGAGCCCGGCAAGCTGGCGAGCGGCGCGCGGCTCGACGGCAATTTCACGGTGAACAAGGGCGTGCTCGGCAGCTTCGACCTGTCGCGCGCCATCCAGACCGGCGGCAAGCAGGCGCAGGGCCGCACCCAGTTCACCGAGATGAACGGCCAGGTGAGCTACGACCGCGGCGAGGTCGAGCTGCGCAACGTGACGATCGGCGCCGGCGCGCTCAACGCCGGGGCGAGCGCGGTCATCAGCCCGAAGGGCGCGCTGTCCGGGCGCATTGTCGCCGACGTGCGCACCGCGTCGCAGGTCCTGCGCGCCACGCTTCTCCTCGGCGGCACGGTGAAGGAGCCCCAGGTCCGCAACTAGTGCAACACATCCTCCAGCTCCGGGGCCCGCGCGCCCTGTCGGAGTTCCGCCTCGCCAAGCTGCTCGCCGCGCTGCAAAAGATCGACCCCGGCATCCGCTCGGTCGGCGCCGAGTACCGCCACTTCGTCGCCTGCGAGCGCGAGCTCGATGCGGCCGCGCGCGCCGTGCTGGAGCGCCTGCTCGCCTACGGCTCTCCCGCGCCCGCGCCGGCAGGGCGCGCCTGGCTGGTCGTGCCGCGCCTGGGCACGCTCTCGCCCTGGTCCTCCAAGGCGACCGACATCGCCCGCAACTGCGGCCTTGCCGCCATAAGAAGGATCGAGCGCGGCAAGGTGTTTTTCGTGGAAACTTCTCACGCAGCGGTACTGCAGCTGCTGCACGACCGGATGACCGAGACCGTGCTCGGCGCCTTCGAGGAAGCGGTGAAGCTCTTCGAGGAAGTTCCAGCAAGACCCCTGAAGGAAATCCCCGTGCGGGACCTTCGTCGTGTCAATCAGGAGCTGGGCCTTGCCCTGAGCGACGACGAGATCGAGTATCTCGAGGCCGCGTACCGCAGGTTGGGCCGCGACCCGACCGACGCCGAGCTCACCATGTTCGCCCAGGCGAACTCGGAGCACTGCCGGCACAAGATCTTCAACGCCGACTGGATCATCGACGGGCAGAAGCAGCCGCAGTCGCTCTTCGCGATGATCCGCCACACGCACGCCGTGAGCCCGCAGGGCACGGTGGTGGCGTACGCCGACAACTCTGCGGTCATCGAAGGCAAAAAGGCCCGGCGCTTCTATCCCGGAAAGGACCTCTCCTACCGCAGGACCGAGGAGCTGACCCACGCCGTCATCAAGGTCGAGACGCACAACCACCCGACGGCGATCTCGCCCTTTCCGGGCGCGGCGACCGGCGCCGGCGGCGAGATCCGCGACGAGGGCTCGACCGGCCGCGGCGCCAAGCCCAAGGCCGGCCTGGTCGGCTACTCGGTGTCGCACCTGCGCATCCCCGGACAGGAGCAGCCCTGGGAGGGCAAGGGGTTCGGCAAGCCCGGGCGCATCGCCTCGGCGCTCGACATCATGCTCGAGGGGCCGATCGGCGCCGCCGGCTACAACAACGAGTTCGGCCGCCCCAACCTCTGCGGCTATTTCAGGACGTTTGAATTCAACAACAGGGGTTATCACAAGCCGATCATGCTGGCGGGCGGGCTGGGCAACATCGCCGCCGCGCAGGCGAAGAAGGCGCCGCTCGCGCCGGGCACGCTGCTCGTGCAGCTCGGCGGCCCGGGCCTGCGCATCGGCATGGGCGGCGGCGCCGCCTCGTCGATGGGCGCCGGCGCCAACGTCGAGGACCTCGACTTCGATTCGGTGCAGCGCGACAACGCCGAGATCCAGCGCCGCTGCCAGGAGGTGATCGACCGCTGCTGGCAGCTCGGCGCCGCCAACCCGATCCTCTCCATCCACGACGTCGGCGCGGGCGGGCTCTCCAACGCGCTGCCCGAGCTCGCGCACTCGGCCGGCCGCGGCGCCAGGCTCGAGCTGCGCGCCATCCCGAGCCAGGACAGCGGCATGTCGCCGCGCGAGATCTGGTGCAACGAGGCCCAAGAGCGATACGTTCTTGCTCTTTCTCCGAAGGACTTGGATCTTTTCAGAAACCTATGTGAACGCGAACGGTGCCCCTTTGCCGTCCTGGGCGAAGCGACCGAAGACGGCCGCCTGCTGGTCACCGACGCGAAGCTCAAGCGCACGCCGGTCGACATCGAGCTCGCCGTGGTGCTCGGCAAGCCGCCGAAGATGCTGCGCGACGTGCGCCGCGAGCCGCCGACGCTGACGCCGTTCGCGCTCGAGCGCATCTCGCTGCACGGCGCCGCGCACCGCGTCATGCATCACCCGGCGGTGGCGGACAAGACTTTCCTCGTCGCCATCGGCGACCGCACGGTGGGCGGCCTGTGCGCGCGCGATCCCTTCGTCGGGCCGTGGCAGGTCCCGGTCGCCGACTGCGCCGCGACGCTGCTCGACTACGACGGCTACGCCGGCGAGGCCTTCGCCATCGGCGAGCGCGCGCCGATCGCGCTCATCGACGCGCCCGCCTCCGGGCGCATGGCGGTGGGCGAGGCGCTCACCAACCTCGCCGCGGCGCCCGTCGAGTCGCTCGCGCAGGTCAAGCTCTCGGCGAACTGGATGGCGGCGGCGGGCCATCCCGGCGAGGACGCGGCGCTCTACGACACGGTCAAGGCGGTGGCGCTCGAGCTCTGTCCGGCGCTCGGCGTCTCCATCCCGGTGGGCAAGGATTCGCTGTCGATGCAGACCGCCTGGGAGGGCAAGCAGGTGGTGGCGCCGCTCTCGCTCGTCGTCTCGGCGTTCGCGCCGGTCGCCGACGTGCGCGGCGTGCTGACGCCGCAGCTGCGCACCGACGCCGGCGATAGCGAGCTCATCCTCGTCGACCTCGGGCGCGGCAGGGACCGCCTCGGCGGCTCGATCCTCGCGCAGGCGCACAACGCGCTGGGGCAGGCCGGCCCCGACGTCGACGATCCGGCGGCGCTGAAAGCCTTCTTCGCGGCGGTGCAGAAGCTGCGGCCGCTCCTGCTCGCCTACCACGACCGCTCCGACGGCGGGCTCTTCGCCGCCGCGTGCGAGATGGCCTTCGCCGGCCACTGCGGCGTGACGCTCAGCCTCGACCCGATCGCCTACGCCGCCGCGGCCGACGACGTCGACGCCTTCAAGCGCGACGCCGACGAGCAGCTCGCCGGCCGCGCCAAGGACCTGGCGCTCGCCGCGCTCTTCTGCGAGGAGCTCGGCGCGCTGCTGCAGGTCCGCGCCGCCGACCGCGCGAAAGTCATGCAGGTCCTGCGCGAGTCGGGGCTCGGCGACTGCTCGCACGTCATCGGCCAGCTCAACGGCCGCGACCAGATCCGCATCAACTGCAACGGCAAGGCGGTGTACGAGTCCAAGCGCGACCACGTGCAGCGCGCCTGGGCCGAGACCACCTACCGCATGCAGGCGCTGCGCGACAACCCCGAGTGCGCGCGCGAGGAGTACGACCGCGTCATCGAGCACGACGACCCCGGGCTGCATCTGCATCTGACTTTCAACGAAAAAGAAGTCTTCGTTGGAACCGGGAAACGACCTCGTGTCGCCATCCTGCGCGAGCAGGGGGTGAACGGCCAGGTGGAGATGGCGGCGGCCTTCGACCGCGCCGGCTTCGAGGCGGTGGACGTGCACATGACCGACCTCCTCGCCGGCCGCGCTTCGCTCGAGGGCTTCAAGGGCTTCGCCGCCGGCGGCGGCTTCTCCTACGGCGACGTGCTCGGCGGCGGCCGCGGCTGGGCGAGCACGATCCTGTTCAACAATAAAGTCCGGGACCAGTTCGATCGCTTCTTCGCCCGCGCCGACACCTTCGCGCTGGGCGCCTGCAACGGCTGCCAGATGATGAGCGCGCTGAAGGAGCTCGTCCCCGGCGCCGGGCACTGGCCGGCCTTCGTGCGCAACCGCTCCGAGCAGTTCGAGGCGCGCCTGGTGATGGTCGAGATCACCCCGAGCCCGTCGATCCTTCTTGCCGGCATGGCCGGCAGCCGCATTCCGATAGCTACTGCGCACGGAGAGGGCCGTGCCGAATTTTCGAGCCAGTCCGACCTGGAAAGGGCCGTCGTTTGCATGCGCTACGTCAACAACCGCGGCGAGCCGACCGAGGCCCATCCCTACAACCCGAGCGGCTCGCTGCAGGGCATCACCGGCCTCACCACTGCCGACGGGCGCTTCACCATCGTCATGCCGCACCCCGAGCGCGTCTTCCGCACCGTGCAGATGTCCTGGGCGCCGCCCGGCCTGGGCGAGGACTCGCCCTGGATGCGCCTCTTCTACAACGCGCGGCGCTGGGTCAGCTGAGATCGGTCGCACCAACCCGGCGGCGGGCCTTCTGGCTATAATCTGGCCAGAATGCGGTCCGAGATCGTCCTGGCGCCGCAGGCCGTTGAGGATCTCCGCCGACTGAAAGCCAGCGAGCGGACGGCGGTAAGGCAGGCCCTCGAAACGCATTTGCGGCACGAGCCTACCAAGACAAGCCGCAGCCGGATCAAGCGCTTGCGCGGCATAGCGCGGCCGCAGTACCGGCTACGGGTCGAGGACGTTCGTGTGTTCTACGACGTTTCGGGCGCGAACGTGGAGGTGTTGGCGATCGTGCCCAAATCGGAGGCAGAGTCATGGCTCGCGCAGTTCGGAGATCCAAGATGAAGGAGGTTCCCCTTTCCGAGGTCAAAGACGACCTCTCGCGTTTTCTGCGGGAGGCAGAGACGCAGGATGTCGTGATCACGCGCCACGGAAAGCCAGCGGGGGTACTCATTGGATTCAAGTCGGAGGACGACTGGTTTGACTATCGGCTTGAGAATGATCAAAGGTTCCTGGAGCGCATCGAGCAAGCTCGCGCAAGCGTTCGCGCCGGCCGTGGGGTGAAACTGGAGGACGTCGGGTAGCAGCGCGCTCGTCTCGCCGGGATGCATCGACGCAAAAATGGGTACGATCGTTCCCATTTTGATCTTCCCCACGTCTCTTTCCAGCCCTCGATGAGCGCGGGCAAGATCGCCATAGCCGCGCTGCTCCCGGCGCTGATCGTCTCGGGCCGCTTCGCCGTGCCGGCGCTCGCCGGGCACGAGATCGACCTGTCGTGGGTCTTCGCCATCCTCGGCTTCGTGGCGACGCTGCTCGGCAGCCTGGCCGGCGCCCTGGCGCTGCGCCGCCGGCTTGCCCTGATGCCATCGCTGCTCGTGGCCGTGGTCGGGATGGTCGTCGCGGGCATCCTGCTTGCCATCTTCCCGACGCTGCCGGGCTGGCCGATCGGCAGCGAGGCGATCGCGGTGGTTTGGATCGCGATATCGGCCGCTCTCACCGCCGTCCTTCTCTACGCCGCAAGCTACACTGCGGGACGTGGAAAAGACCGCGCGTAGCGCCGTCGTGCTCCGGCCGGGGCAAGGCCGGGCGTATGCCATGGGGCGGATCGCCGCCGTGTTCAAGGCGGACGGCAGCGAAACGGCGGCCGGCTACTCGATCTCCGAGTGGTGGCTGGAGCCGCACACGCAGGGGCCCGGCGCCCACAGCCATGCCGAGGACGACGTCTTCTACGTGCTCGAAGGCACGATGAGCTTCCGCCTGGGCGACGAGTGGCTCGACGCTTCCCGCGGCGCCTTCGTCCTCGTGCCCGGCGGCATGACGCACGACTTCGAGAACCGCGGCGCGGTGCGCGCGGGCGTGCTGAACCTCTCGGTCCCCGGCAACTTCGAGAGAAGCATGCCCGAGATTGCGCGCTGGTTCGCCGAGCACCCGCCTGGCCATGCCGGCTGAAGAAGTCCTCGTCGTCGGCGGCGGCATCGGCGGCCTGACGCTCGCGCTCGAGCTGCACCGCCTCGGCATCGCCTGCCGCGCCTTCGAGTCGGCGCCCGAGATCAAGGCGGTCGGCGTCGGCGTCAACCTGCTGCCGCACGCCACCAAGGCGCTCGGCGAGCTCGGCCTCGTGCCGGCGCTCGAGCGCGTGGCGGTCGAGACCGCGGAGGCCGCCTTCTTCAACCGCTTCGGCCAGCTCATCTACCGCGAGCCGCTCGGCCGGCGCGCCGGCTCCGAGTGGCCGCAGCTCTCCATCCACCGCGGCGACCTGCATTCGGTGCTGCTCGACGCGGTCAAGGCGCGGCTCGGCGCCGGGCGGCTGCGGCTCGGCTGGCATTGCACCGGGTTCGAGCAGACCGAAAAGGCAGTAAAGCTTTTCTTTAAGGACCGAAATCCTGTTGAGGCAAGGGCGGCGATCGCCTGCGACGGCATCCATTCGGTGATCCGCCGGCAGCTCTACCCCGACGAGGGCGAGCCGCGCTACTCGGGGGTCAACATGTGGCGCGGGGTGACGCGCTGGAAGCCGGTCCTCAGCGGCGCCACCATGACCCGCGCCGGCTGGCTGAAGACCGGCAAGCTCGTGCACTACCCGATCCGAAGTAACGTAGACGAAACTGTCGACGGCACGAAGCGGCAGCTCGTCAACTGGCTCTGGGAGATCGAGACGCCGCAGCACAAGCGCTGGGACTGGAACCGCGCCGCGAAGGTCGAGGACTTCATCGCCGGCGTCGAGAGCTGGCGCTTCGACTGGCTCGACGTGCCGGCGTTCTTCCGCGCCGCCGAGGTGGTGCTCGAGTACCCGATGGTGGACAAGGACCCGCTGCCCGCCTGGAGCTTCGGCCGCGTGACGCTGCTCGGCGACGCTGCGCATCCCATGGTGCCGCGCGGCTCCAACGGCGCCGGCCAGGCGATCCTGGATGCCAAGACGCTCGGGGAATGTCTTTCCAGGCAGGCTGATGCGAGTACAGCTCTCAAACAGTACGAAACAGCAAGGCTGCAGCCCACTTCCGCGATCGTGCTGGAGAACCGCCGCAACCCGCCCGACGCCATCCTGCGCGAGGTGTACGAGCGCACCGGCGACCGGCCGTTCGGAAAGATCGACGATGTCATCAGCGTCGACGAGCTCAAAGCGCTCACTGACCGATACAAGAAGGTGGCCGGCTACGACAAGGCGGCGCTGCGGCAATGAACATCGTCCTCGTCCACGGCGCGTGGCACGGCGGCTGGGGCTGGAAGCGCCTCGCGCCGCTCTTGCGCCGCGCCGGGCACGAGGTATTCATGCCGACGCTCACCGGCCTGGGCGAGCGCGCGCACCTCGCCGGGCCGCAGGTCGACCTCGACGCGCACGTCGAGGACGTGGTGGGCGTGCTCGAGGCGGAGGAGCTGGAGAACGCGATGCTGCTCGGCCACAGCTACGGCGGCATGGTGGTGACCGGCGCCGCCGACCGCGTGCCGCAGCGCATCGCGCGCCTCGTCTATCTCGACGCCTTCGTGCCCGAGAACGGCAGGAGCCTCATGGATTACGTGCTGCCCGAGCGCGGCGCGCGCTTCCGTGAGGAGGGCGAGCGCACCGGCTTCGTCACGCCGCCGCCGCCCTCGCTCTGGGGCATCACGCGGCCGGAGGACGTGGCCTGGCTGCGGCGCCGCGAGACCCCGCATCCCTTCGCCACCATGAAGCAGCCGCTGCACCTGCGCAACGGGGCGGCCCTGGCGCGCATCCCGAAGGCTTTCATCCACTGCTCCTCGCCGGCCACCGGCTCCTTCGATCAGTTCGCCGCGAAGTACCGCAACGACCCGGCCTGGCGCATCTACGAGCTCGCCACCGGCCACGACGCCATGATCCTCGTCCCGGGCGAGCTCGCCGGGATCCTGCTCGAACTCACCAAGGAGACCGCATGAGCATCCAGCGCCACGACCCCACCGCCATCCTCTCCAACGCCGTGGTGCACGGCGATACCGTGTACCTCGCCGGCGTGGTGGCGAAGAACCTCGACCAGGACGTGAAGGGGCAGACGAAGCAGGTCCTGGACGAGATCGACCGCCTGCTCGGCAAGTGCGGCTCCGGGAAGTCCAAGGTGCTCTCGGCCACCATCTGGGTGACCGACGTTCGCAACCGCGCGCCGATGAACGAGGTGTGGACGGCGTGGGTGGACGCGAAGAACCTGCCCGCCCGGGCGTGTATCGAAGCGAAACTGGCCGACCCCAAGGCGCTGGTCGAAATCATGGTGGTCGCCGCCAAATGATGTGAAGGTCAGCGTCGCAGAGGTGACGGCCCGGTGCCGAGGCTGCGGCGGGACCGACTTCACCCCGGCGCGTCCCGGCCCCCTCGGCCTCGCGAGCGTCCTCAACTGCGACGGTTGCGGCGCCACAGCGACCTACGAGGAGCTGCTCGATGCCATCGGCGAGCAGGCGATGCGGGATGCCAACCGCTCGCTCGAGGATCTGAAGAAAAAGCGGCCGCCGCGCAAGCCGCGGCGGTAATTTTGCTGCTCCTGAACACTCCCTGACAGCGTCTCCGGCGGGCCGTACCTATGCTGCCTGTCCATGGCCCAGCCCGCCGTGATCCTCGTCGAAAGCTCGCCGGTCGAGGCGATCCTCGCGCAGGCGGCGCTGGCGCTGCGCCCGGAGGTGACGGTGCTGCAGGCCGAGGACCTGCGCTCGGCGAGCGATCTCCTCGGCGGCGCGCCGGTCGCGCTGGCGATCCTCGGCAAGGAGGCGCTGCGGGCGGCCGACGGCAGGAGCCTGCAGGCCTTCGTGAGCGGCGGCGTGCCGGTGGTCGGCCTCGGCGTCAACCTCGCCGACGCGGTGCGCCGGCAGGCGCTCGCCGCCGGCGTGCGCGAGGTGCACGAGCGGCCGCGCGAGTGGCGCGCCTACCGCTCGCTCATCGGCGCCATCGTCGACGCGGCGCTGCCTACTCGAAGAGATTGACCACCGCGTCGAGCCCGGACCAGTTGAGCGCGCAGCCCGCCTGCTCGCGCACCACCGGCTTGGCGCGGAAGGCGACCGAGAGCCCGGCCTGCGCCATCATCTTCAGGTCGTTGGCGCCGTCGCCGATGGCGACAGTCTGGTGTTTCTTGGCACCCAGCTTCTCGCTGACATCGAGAAATTTCTTCGCCTTGGCACCGGCGTCGACGATGTCGCCCAGCAGCATCCCGGTCAGCCTGCCGGCCTTCACCTCGAGCACGTTGGAGATGGTGTGCTGGATGCCGAGGCGCACCTTCAGCCGCTCGGTGAAGAAGGTGAAGCCGCCGGAGACGAGGAGGACCTGGATGCCGTGCTGCCGGCACTTGTCGAGCAGCGCCTCGGCGCCCGGGGTGAGCTTGAGCTTTTCCTCATAAACTCTCAGTAACGCTGCTTCTTCAAGCCCCCCAACGGCTTTCACGCGTCGGCGCAGGCTCTCCGGGTAGTCGATCTCGCCGCGCATCGCCTGCGCGGTGATCGCCGCCACCTCCGCCTTCTTCCCGGCGAGCGCCCCCAGCTCGTCGATGCACTCGATGGTGATCAGCGTCGAATCCATGTCCATGGCGAGCAGCTTCAGGTCGGCGAAGCGCCTTCCTTCCGGCACGTACGCGTGGTCGATCCTGCGTTCCTCGCACCAGGAAGCCGCGGCGGGATCCCGCCCGACGTACCGGAAGCGAAAGGCGTGATCCGAGATCTTCCCGGGCCTGGCGCCGACGACGCGGGCAAGCTCCTCGGCCTGCGCGGCCGATAGCGACGGGCTTTGGACGACGAGGTTCAAGAATCGAAATCAGGGACAGACCACGTTTTTTCGCATGTCGGAATAACGTGGTCTGTCCCTGTTTTTGAGGGGTTCATGCGGCGAGCTGCTGCAGGATGTCCTTCACCGCCTGGGCGCGCTCCTGCCAGGCGGGGAGCTTGGCGTCGACGCGCAGGCGCTCGGGGCCGGCGAGGCGGGCCTGGCGCCCCTTGCGGCGGATGAAGTCGATCACCTTGGCGCCGTCGATGGGCGGGTTCTTCACGAACTGCAGCTGCACCGCCTCGTGCGTGGCGTCGACGCGGGCGACGCCGAGCGGGCGCGCGGCGACGCGCACGGCGTGGCACTCGAGCAGCGCGCGCGCCGGCTCGGGCAGCTCGCCGAAGCGCTCGACCAGCTCCTCGCGCAGCTCGTCGAGCGCCTCGCGCGTCTCGGCGTCGGCGAGGCGCTTGTAGAGCGACAGGCGCTCGTGCACGTCGCTGCAGTACGTGGCAGGGAGCAGCGCGGGCACGTGGAGATTGACCTCGGTGGAAATATCGATGGAGGAATCAGCTTCAAGGGAACGTCCTGCTTTCAAGGACCTGACTGCGCGGTCCAGCATGCGCGCGTAAAGCGAGAAGCCGACCTCCTGGATCTCGCCCGACTGCGACTCGCCGAGGATCTCGCCGGCGCCGCGGATCTCCAGGTCGTGCATGGCGAGGTAGAAGCCCGAGCCGAGCTCCTCCATGGCCTGGATGGCTTCCAGGCGCTTCGCCGCCTTGCCGCGCAGCGAATCCTCGGTGGGGACCAGCAGATACGCATAGGCCTGGTGGTGCGAGCGACCGACGCGGCCGCGCAGCTGGTGCAGCTGCGCCAGGCCGAACTTGTCGGCGCGGTTGATGACCATGGTGTTGGCGCTGGGGATGTCGATGCCGGTCTCGATGATGGTCGAGCACAGCAGCACGTTGGAGCGCTGCGCGGTGTAGTCGCGCATCACGCGCTCGAGCTCGCGCTCGCGCAGCTGGCCATGGGCGATCGTGAGCCGCGCCTCCGGGAGGAGGCGCCGCAGCTTTTCTCCCATTCTCTCGATCGACTCCACCTCGTTGTGCAGGAAGTAGGCCTGGCCGCCGCGCTTGAGCTCGCGCATCACCGCCTCGCGGATCAGCCCTTCGGACCAGGGGGCGACGAAGGTCTTGATGGCGAGGCGCTTCTCCGGCGCGGTGGCGATGACCGAGAAGTCGCGGATCCCTTCCAGCGACAGCGCCAGCGTGCGCGGGATCGGCGTCGCGGTGAGCGTCAGCACGTCCACCTCGGCGCGCAGGCGCTTCAGCGCCTCCTTCTGGCGCACGCCGAAACGGTGCTCCTCGTCGATGATCACCAGCCCGAGGCGCTTGAATTGCGCCTGCCTGCCGAGCAGCTTGTGCGTGCCGATGACGATGTCAACGTCACCGGAGGAGAGGCCTTTCAGAATTTCCTGGGCTTCTTTAGAGCTCCTGAAGCGCGACAGTTCAGCGATGCGCACAGGCCAGTCGGCGAAGCGGTCGGCGAAGGTCTGCAGGTGCTGCTCGGCGAGCAGCGTCGTGGGGCAGAGCACCGCCACCTGCTTCTTGTCGGCGACGGCGACGAACGCGGCGCGCAGCGCCACCTCGGTCTTGCCGAAGCCGACGTCGCCGCACACCAGGCGGTCCATCGGCTTGCCGGCGGCCATGTCGGCGACCACCGACTCGATGACGGCGGCCTGGTCGGGCGTCTCCTCGAAGCCGAAGCCGGCGGCAAAGGCCTCGAGATCGTGCTGTCCAACTGAAAACGAATGGCCCAGGCGGGAGGCCCGCTTGGCATAAAGCGCCAGGAGCTCGGCCGCGGTGTCGCGCACCTGCTTTGCGGCGCGCGCCTTGGCCTTGTCCCACTGGCCGCTGCCGAGCTTGTGCAGCGGCGCTTCCTCGGGCTGTGCGCCGCTGTAGCGGCCGATGACGCCGAGCTGCGCCACCGGCACGTAGAGCTTGTCGCCGTCCTGGTATTCGAGGATCAGGAATTCGCTTTTCCCCTCCTCGAAAGTCATCTCCTGCAAACCCAGATACCTGCCGATTCCATGCTGCTCGTGCACCACCGGGTCGCCGACCTTGAGCTCGGAGAGGTCGCGCAGCATGCCTTCCACGGCGCTCCTCTTCTCGGCGGCGCGCGTGCGCCGGCGCACCACGCCGGCGTAGAGCTCCGCCTCGGTGACGATCGCCCAGCCTTCGGCGGGCACGCTGAATCCATGGGTGAGGGGGGCGATTCCCAGTTGGAACGGCGAGGTGCTTTTCTGAAACTCCTCGAACGTCCGGCACAGCGCGGGCTTCAGGCCGTACTCGGCGAGGTATGTCGCCATGGTCTCGCGCCGGCCGGGCGACTCGGCGGCGACGAGCACGCGCAGCCCCGGGGATTCGAGGAAGCGCTTGAAGGCGGCGAGCGGGTCCTGCGCGCGGCGCTCGACGGCGAGCGGCGGCAGCGGCACGCTGGCGAGCTCTCCTTCATTGGGACCTCCTTCTTTTTCCAGCAGATCGATCCGCGGATGCTCCTTGAGGCGCAGGTAGAACTCCTCCGCGCCGACGAAGAGCTGCGCCGGCGCGAGCAGCGGCCGGTCGGGATCGCCGCCCTGCATCTTGTGGCGCGAGCCCGCCTCGCGCCAGAAGTCCTGGATGGCGCCCGACACGTCGCGGTGCAGGCCGACGGTGCAGCCCTTGGGCAGGTAGTCGAAGAGCGTCGCCGTCGACTCGAAGAACAGCGGCAGGTAGTACTCCACGCCGGCGGCGGGCACGCCGTTCGAGACGTCGCGGTACAGGCGCTTCTTCGACGGGTCGCCCTCGAAGATCTCGCGCCAGCGGCTGCGAAAGCGCACGCGCCCCGCCTCGTCGAGCGGGAACTCGCGCGCCGGCAGCATGCGGATCTCGCCCACCGCGTACAGCGTGCGCTGCGAGTCGACGTCGAAGGTCTTAATGCTGTCGATGCGCTCGTCGTCGAGGTCGATGCGGTAGGGCAGCGCCACGCCGGTCGGGAAGAGGTCGACGATGCCGCCGCGGAAGCACACCTCGCCGGGCGCCACCACCTGCGTCACGTGCTGGTAGCCGGCGATCGCCAGCTGCTCTCGCAGCCGCTCAAGGAAGAGCGCTTCCCCGGTCTTCAGGAAGAAGGTGCGGGCGGCGATGTACTCGGGCGGGCAGAGGCGCACCAACGCGGTGGCGGCGGGCACCACGGCGACGTCGAAGTCGCCGCGCTGGATGCGGTAGAGCGTCGCCAGGCGCTCCGACACCAGGTCCTGGTGCGGCGAGAACTGGTCGTAGGGCAGCGTCTCCCAGTCGGGCAGCAGGCACGCGCGCAAGGCCGGCGCGAACCAGGCGATCTCCTCGACCAGGCGCTGCGCGTCGAGCGCGGTGGCGGCGACGATGCCGAGCGGCTTCTCCGCGAGCGCGGTGCGCGCGATCGCGAGCGCGTCGGCGGAGCCGGCGAGGCGCGTGTGGCGCCTGCGGGCGGGAAGCGGGTCTCGATGCATCTAGGGGAAAAGCATGCAATTATATTGCCTTGCATCAACAACAACTTAGCCTTTGTCCGTCTTCGCCTTGATTCCCGCAGCCGGAAGCGGCACGCGCTTCGCCGGCGGCGCGCCCAAGCAGTACGCGATGCTCGCCGGCAGGCCGATGCTCTGGCACGCCGTCAGAGCAGTTTGCGTGCCGCCGGTGGAGACGGTGTTCGTGGTGCTCGCCGCCGGCGACCGCGACTTCGCGGCGCGCGACTGGAGCGCGTTCGCCGGCCGGCTCGAGCCGCTCTACTGCGGCGGCGAATCGCGGCGCGACTCGGTGTTCAACGGCCTGGTCGCGGCGATGGCGCACATGGCGCACCACGACTGGGTGCTGGTGCACGATGCCGCTCGTCCCTGTTTACCAAAGAAAGACCTGGACAGCTTGATCTCGGAAATTCAGAACGACGAGGTGGGGGGCCTGCTCGCGCTGCCCGTTTCCGACACCGTGAAGCGCGCCGCGAAGGACGAGGCCGGGGCGCAGCGCGTCGCGGCGACCGAGGACCGCGCGCAGCTCTGGCTCGCGCAGACGCCGCAGATGTTCCGCGCCGGGCTGCTCGCGCAGGCGCTGCGCCAGGCGAGCGGGCGCGTCACCGACGAGGCGCAGGCGATCGAGGGCCTGGGCCTGCGGCCGCGCCTGGTGGCGGGCAGCCGCGAGAACCTGAAGGTGACCTGGCCCGAGGACCTGGCGATCGCCGAGGCGATCCTGGCGCGGCGCGCATGAGGGTCGGCCAGGGCTTCGACGTGCACGCGCTGGTGCCGGGCCGCAAGCTCGTCATCGGCGGGGTGGAGATCCCGTACGCGCGCGGCCTGCAGGGCCACTCCGACGCCGACGTGCTGCTGCACGCGATCTGCGACGCGCTGCTCGGCGCCGCCGGCCTGGGCGACATCGGCCAGCACTATCCCGACAGCGATCCGGCATTCGACGGCGTCGACAGCAGAAAGGTCCTCAGAGAAGTTTCCAGGAGAGTTCGCCAGGCGGGCTTCCGCATCGTCAACGTCGACGCCACCATCCTCGCCCAGGAGCCGCGCATGGCGCCGCACATGCCGCGCATGATCGGCAACATCGCCGCCGACCTCGAGGTGGCGCCGGCGGCGATCAACATCAAGGCGACCACCACCGAGCAGCTCGGCTTCCTCGGCCGCGCCGAGGGGATCGCCGCTCAGGCCATCGCCCTGGTGGAGCAGGACTGATGTACTCGCCGCCCTACAACCGCCTCGAGAACCGCGCCGAGCTGCTCGAGTTCATGCGCGCCAACAGCTTCGTCATGCTGGTCACCGGCACCGGAGGCACGCTGCATGCCTCGCATCTTCCCGCAATGGTGCATGAAAGAGGAGATTCTCTTTCCATAGACATGCACATGGCGCGCGCCAACCCGCAGTGGCGCGAGTTCTTCGACGAGGAGGTGCTGGCGGTGTTCCCCGGCCCGCACGCCTACGTCTCGCCGCGCTGGTACGAGGAGAAGGAGCGCGTGCCGACCTGGAACTACGCCGCTGTCCATGCTTATGGTGTGCCGAGAATAGTTACTCAACCTTCCGAAAAACTGGTTTCCCAGCGGCGGCTCATCGCCTCGCTCGATGCCGAGTGGCTGCCGAAGTTCGACGCGCTGGGCGCCGAGTACGTGGCGAAGATGCTCGACGGCATCGTCAACTTCGAGATCCCGGTCAGCCGCCTCGAGACGCGCTGGAAGCTCTCGCAGAACCGCGGCCGGCGCGAGCAGGAGCTGATCGCCGCGGCGCTGGAGAGGTCCGCCGACTCGGTCGAGCGCTCGCTCGCGGCGCTCACGCGCAAGCACTTTGCAGGCGACTGATGGCTCCGATCCTGCGGACGGTATGGTTGGATGACGATCGACCCAGAACGTCCCGGTTGTCGATTGCTTATCGCACTGGCCGCGGAGTCGCCTATAAGGGTTTCGCCGAAGATGTATTGGAGCATCCACTATTCAGGCAGAAGTATCGAAGCAAAGTGCGGCTGATATTTGCCTCTCCGCCATTTCCAACGCCCCTCACAGCACAATATCGGCAAGACCTCTTTCCTGAAGAATCACACAGGGGCTATACCCCCGAATGTGCTCACCATATCGAACACAAGGTCGAATGACGCTTATCAGATCTATTGTCGGAAGAAGAACTTGGACTTTCATCCCGCTCGTATGCCGAGTGCGCTGCCAGAGTTCTTTATTCGCTTCCTCACAGAGTCGCGCGACCTTGTAATGGAAACATGCTTGAGATCGATACAAAGGACCAATCGTTTGCTGCAGGTACTTACGTTCGGCATTTCGGCTATGACCTTACGAAATACAGCGGGTCTCTTGGGCCGGGTAGCGTGTTCAGGAATCAAGACGGCGAACATGCGGAACAATTGATATACAAGCTCCGCCGCATGGAAGCGGATAGCGCCTTGTGGTGCTTTCAGCTGTGTGCGGTAGGCAGGCTGGACCTTCACCAAACCCCAATCCGTCAGTGAGGCGTTCGAAAATTATCATTGGATGGCTTGCGACAAGCGATCCGAGAGGCGCCGTACTGCACTCATTAACGGTCTCGAATACCGGACTAATGTGCTCATGCTCACTCGCGCAGCGGGGCCAGCGATTCCTATTGCACCGACAATGCGACCCGGGACTCCAAATACCGGGGCAGCTACGCACCGCACGCCCTGCGCCATTTCTTCATCGTCTAGCGCGTAACCAGCGGTGCGCACCCTATTTAGCTCACGCCGCAGCTTGGTGCGATCGACAATCGTACGGGTCGTGAAAGCCTTAAGTTTGAGTGATTGCAGGATTGCTTCCCTCTCGGTCTCGGGTGCCCACGCTAAAACCACCTTACCGATCGCGCTTGCGTGAATCGGCCGCGCCGCGCCAACTCGATCAACCACGCGCAACGTGCCTTGACCGTCCATGGTTTCGACCAATATGGCTTGGTCGTCCTTCCTTACAGCGAGATTCGTACTCTCCCCCGTCCGCCGTACCAACTCCTGGAGGTACGGGAGTGCAAGGTGCGCCAACTGGCCCTCAGACCAGGACGTTGAGGCAAGGTGAAAGACTCGCGCGCCAAGTCGGTACGCGCGCGTGGCTTCGTCTTGCGCAAGGTAGCCGTGAAGCACAAGGGTTTGGAGCAGATGATGCGCGGTACTGCGATGCAGTCCGGTTTCTCTGCATATGACGACGAGGGCTACGCCGCCCGGCTGTGAGGAAACCAGATCGAGAATTCGGAGCCCACGGGAAAGCGACTGGATCACGGTGTGTTTCATTATCTGAAACCTATTGACGCGTGTGTTTCACATTGTAAAGATCGTCCTCGCAACCTTCATAGGCGTTTCGCCGATGCCGTCTTCGGGCGTTTCGCCCTGCTTTAGATGGCGCTCCAGATTAGGAGAGACGTGTAGATGCTGACTGTCACGCGTGACCTAGTGATGCCAACAACTATCACTGGTTCATACCCCAAACCTCAGTGGTACAACCAAGACCTGCATGGAAGGCCCTTTAAAGTCGCGATGGGGCACTCGCCATTTCGGGAACAGTATCTCGACATGGTCTCGTCAATCAATCGATGTGCACTTGCCGCGGCCCAGGGACTACGAAACGCTGAGCCGGGATAAGGAGTTCATAGAAATGAAGGTCGAGATACTTCGAATGCTTCAGCACTGAGTCGCACCAACAGGACGCTACT
>JBQTJF010000003.1:0-14080 GCA_052387375.1 Betaproteobacteria bacterium | reverse complement strand
ACGACAGCTTCGGGCGCATGGACCAGCTCACCTATCCCTCCGGGCGCACGGTGGACTACACCTTCGACGCGCTGGGAAGGATCGCCTCGATCGGCACCACCGCCGGCGGCTCGCCGCAGACGGTGGTCCAGTCGGTTACGTACCATCCGTTCGGCGCCCCAAAGAGCTACACGTTGGGTGACGGCACGACTTATGCGCGCAGCTACGACCTCGACGGGCGCATCGCCTCCTACACCCTGGGGGCGCAGGCTTTCGGCATCGGCTACGACGCGGCGAGCCGCATCGAGTTCATCGCCGAGCTCGGCAACCCGCCCAATGCCAACACCTACGGCTACGACGCGCTCGACCGGCTGACCAACGCGGTAACGCCCGCGGTGCCCTACGCCTACAGCTACGACGCCGTCGGGAACCGCACGAGCCGCACGGCGGGCTCGAGCTCGGACGCCTACGCCTACAGCCCGAGCTCCAACCGCATCGCCTCGATCACCCCGCAGAGCGGCCCGGTGCGGAGCTTCGTCTTCGACGCCAACGGCTCGACCATCGTCGACGGGCTCAACACCTACGCCTACGACACGCGCGGGCGCATGGTGAGCGCGGTGAGCAGCCTCGGCACCACCACCTACCAGGTGAACGCGCTCGGGCAGCGGATCAGGAAGTCGAATGTCCAGGACGACCGGGTCTTCCACTACGACACGCGCGGCAAGCTCATCGCCGAGACCGACCCGGGCGGGGCGGTGAAGCGCGAGATCTTCTATCTCGGGGACATCCCGGTGGGGGTGTTCCAGTGAGCCCGCGCCAAGGCACCACCACGCTGCTATCCCTAGTCACCGTGCTGATGCTCCTTGCGTCAGGCGAGGTGCTCGCCGGGCGCGATGACCCCGTGGTATGGCTCACTGATCCCGGCCGCGGCGAGCGGCTCTTCGTAGCGCCGGCGATCATCTCGGTCGAGGCGAAAGCCAAGGCCGCCCGCGGGCGCAGGATCGTCCGCGTCGAGTTCTTTGCCGACGGTCGGTCGATCGGGCGTAAGACCTCGGCGCCCTATGAGATTACCTGGAGCAAGGTCGCCGCAGGTCACTATAAGCTAAGAGCGAAAGCCGTTGACAACCTGGGCGACAGCGACTGGTCGAAGACTGTCGTCGTGCACGTGCACAAGAATCACGAGCCGTGGGTAAGGCTTATCAAGCCCGATCACGGTGATCGCTTCAGCGCCCCGGCCGAGATCAAACTACAGGCGATCGCGGTGGACCGGGACCACAACCTCGCGCGCGTCGAGTTCTACGCCAACCAACAGCCTGTCGGAGAGGCCTCCCGCCGGCCGTGGCACTTCACCTGGACCAACGTGGCGGCCGGTGACTACGTGCTGCAAGCGAAGGCGATCGACAAGCTCGGCGCCTCCCGCCTCTCGCGCCCCGTGTCGATCACGGTTGTAGGCGACCTCCCTCCACCCCCGCCTCCACCTCCGAGCACCCAGGCCTACTACTTTATCCACGTCGATCATCTCAACACGCCGCGGATGATCACGAAACAGGGACAGGCGGTTTGGCGCTGGGACCAGACAGAGCCCTTCGGAGCGAACCTGCCGGACGAGGACCCGGATGGCGACTCCGTCGCCTTGGAGTTCCCCCTGCGATTCCCAGGGCAGTATGCGGACAAGGAAACAAACCTCCACTACAACGTCTTCCGTGACTACGACTCTGGTATCGGTCGCTATATGCAGAGCGACCCAATTGGATTGATGGCGGGACTCAACACTTACACCTACGTCAACAACAATCCTCTTGCCTTGACCGATCCTTTAGGACTTGATGCGACCGTATGTCTCTATCCAGGGGCCGGCGGATTCGGACACGTCGGAATCGGTATCAACAACAAGAAGTCGACCGTCGGCTTCTATCCGCAGGATGACGATAGCGGTAACGCTATAACAGGGACGCCCGGTGAAGTGAAAGCGGACGAGAAGGAGGCCGTAAGCTGTAAGACGATTGCGACTACACCGAGCCAGGATAAGAAAATGCTGAACTTCATCAAAGGTGCCAGCCAAGGCCCAGTTACGGACTACACTTTGGCGAGCAACAATTGCGTGAACTTCGTTCGCCAAGTATTAAACCAAGCAGGGGTCGAATCTCCCGATACTATTAAACCGAAACCATTCTTTAGGGGCTTGAAGGGGAATTAGGTTGGCCTTGAGTCGGCAAGCGATGAGCGCGAAAAGGTTCGTAATTTGGTTCTCAATAGTCGGCGCGCTTGTGCCGCTGAGCTGGCTCGCCTTCTATTGGACCTTCGGCCAGAGCCCTGAGGTTTCAAAGGCCATCATGAAAAGCCCTTGGCTCGAGAGCCTACTCTTGATGCTTTGGCCAGGCTCCATACTGTTGATTGGTGATCCAGAAGATAAGAGTGTGATGTTGCCGGTTCTATCCACCGCCATGAATGTTGGACTTTACGCTATCTTGGGTTGGCTCTTCTCGATCGGCTTTACACGCTCAAAAGTCATCCTTGCCGCTACAGGCATCGCTATCTTAGTCGGCTGGTACTGGCTTCTAAGTCTGTAGGAAGCGCGACCGCCCGTCTCGCCTCAGGTTTCCAGTTCCCAACCCCTCCGCTCGCCGGCGAATCCCGACTCTCTACGCCGGCTGCTTCTTCGCCGCCTGCCAGCGCTCGAGCGTCTCTCGCGCCGCGTTGCGCGCCGGGTCGGTGGCCTCGGCGTGCGAGGGCGTCTTCGCGGTGAGCTCGATCACGTAGCCGTTGGGGTCGCGGAAGTAGATCGAGTGGATGAAGCCGTGGTCGGAGACGCCGCGCGTCTCGATGCCGCGCGCTTTTCCCTTCGCCATCATCGCCGCCAGCGCCTTCTCCTCCACCTCCAGCGCGATGTGCAGGTCGTAGTCGTGCTGGCGCTTGAAGTCGAAGGGCACGTCGGGCGCCTCGAAGAAGGCGAGGTAGGAGCCGTCGCCCATCTCGTAGAAGGTGTGCAGCGTGCTCGTCTTTCGCCCGGTCATGGTCTCGCCGATCTCCAGGGTGCAGGCGAGCCGCAGGCCGAGGAAGTCCTCGTAGAAGCGGCGCGTCTCCTCGGAGTCGCGGCAGCGGTAGGCGTTGTGGTGCAGTCCCTTGATCATGTCAGACCACCTCGAACCTGGCTTCCTTCATGGAGCCGGCAAAGCCGTAGAACACCTCGTGCACCTTGTTCCACTGCTTCAGGCCCTTCATGCGCTCGTACCAGCGCTTCAGGTTCGGGTAGGGCGAGAAATCGGCGCGGATGAACTCGGCGAGGCTGACGAAGGCGGCGGCGAAGTAGTCGGCGACGGTGATCTCGCTGCCGCACAGGTACTTCTGCTGCGGCCCGATGAGGTGCTGGTCGAGCACCTTCATCCAGCCCTGGGCGCGCTCCTTGGCCCAGGCGAGCTGCCCTTTCTGGAACTCGTCGGTCGGGCGCTTGTGGCCGGGGAAGATCTGCGGGTAGACGAGGCCGTAGGCGAGGTCGCGGCAGAGCTGGGTGTTCACCCAGTCCATCATCTCGTTGACCTTGGCGCGCGCACGCAGGTCTTTCGGATACGCCGGCGAGTTCGACTTCTCCGCAAGGTACTTGAGGATCGACGAGCTCTCGGTGAGCCGGAAGTCGCCGTCCTCGAGCAGCGGCACGAGCTTGTTCGGATTCTTCGCCGCGTAGGGCGGCTGCATGTGCTCGCCCTTCATCAGGTCGACGACCTGGAACTCGACCGGCAGGTCGTTCTCCATGGCGAACAGCATCACCGGGCGGCTGGTGGTGGAAACGGGGTGGTAGTAGACCTTCATGGCTCCTCTCCTCGCGCTTCGGAATAGTCGACTAGCTTGGACTTGTATTCCGAGCGCGGCAAGCTTCCGGGTGGAACCAGCGTGATCTCGGTCGCCACCAGGAGCTTGCTGCGAATCTCGTCCTGGATCCTGGAACCGAGCTCCGCCGCCCCCTCTGCTTCAACGACTACCGGCAGCGGCGGGTCCTGGCGCACGCCGCGCCGGCGCGGGCGCACGAGCAGCGCGCCGGTCGCCTGCGGCCGGAAGCCCCCCACCACCTCGCGGATCGCGGAGGGGAAGACGTTGACGCCGCGCACGATCAGCATGTCGTCGGTGCGGCCGATGCAGCGCACGCGCAGCGAGGCGAGGCCGCAAGCGCACGGCGAAGCCCAGACCCGCACGTGGTCGCGGCTGCGGAAGCGCAGCAGCGGCGGATGCTCGGCGCGCCCGAGAAGTGCATGCCCGCCTGCGCCGGGCACTCGCCCCAGAGCGAGGCGGCGACGTCGCCGATGCCCATGACCTCGTAAACGCGCGCGCCGAAGCGTTCTTCCAGCGCTCGGCGAAATGCCGGCTCCCCGCCGCCGGGCTCTCCTGCGACGAGAATTCTTTTCAAATGGGTTTTGTCGTTGATTTTCTCGGATAGGTGCAAGGCGTAGGAAGGGGTACAAACCAAAGTCTGCGGCTGGAAGCGCCGGAGGGCCTCGAGCAGGCGCTCGGTCTGGCCCGTGCCAACGGGGATGTGCGTAACGCCGAGCGAGTCGAAGGCGTCGAGGGCGGCGCCGGCGACGAAGGGGCCGGCGTTGTAGGTGCTGAGGAGCAGCTCGCCCGGCTGCACGCCGCTCCGCGCGTAGCTCTCGCGCGCGATGCGCCGCCACTCGTCGAGGTCGCCGCGCGTGAGCGGGACGTAGCTCGGCGCGCCGCTCGTGCCGCTGGTGGAGTAGATGCGCGCCGCCTGCTCGGGCCGGATCGCCGCGTGCGCGCCGAGCGGCGGCGCCTCGGCCTGGCTCGCGCGCAGCTCTTCCTTGGTCGTGAAGGGCAGCGCGGCAATGCGCTCCAGGCCGCCCACCGCGGCGGGCGAGTCGAAGCCGGCGGCGGCGAGCTTCCTGCGGTAGAACGCCGAGCGCGCGAAAAGCCAGGCGATCTGCGCCGCGTAGGAGGTGCTCATTACTCCCGAGGAAGCGGCTGCGCGGGCGGCGCGCGGTCCACCGCGACCGGAAACACCTGCGACGGCCCCTGCTTCATGCCTGGGAGATCGAGCAGCAGCGGCGTAAGCTTGCCCTGCCAGCCGCCCTCCGCGCGGGCACGAACGCTGGAGACGGCGCACACCGGGCCGGCCTTGTCGTTCACCTCGAGCGCGAACGCCGGGTCTCTGCGCAAGCGCAATATCAGCTCCCGCTTGTCGTGCCAGCGCACCACAAGGTCGTCGGCGCCGGCGCTGACGGCCTGCACGTTGCGCATGGAGACCACGCCCTGGAAGAGCTCCGCGCACTCCGGCGCCGCCATGCGCGACTGGATGTCGATGCCGAGCATGCCGTTCTCGCCGAGCGAGCGCGCCTCGTCGCGCAGCGCCGAAACGATCGACACGAGCCGCAGCACCGCCTGCCGGTGGCTGTCCTGCGCCCCGGCGCCGATCGGCAGCCAGAGCAAGAGAAGCATCATGAACCTGGCGAGCACGCCCATCCCCACACTCGATTATGATCGCCGCCAATGACCTGGTCGATCATCGCGCGCGACGCGGGCGGCGCCTTCGGCGTCGCCATCGCCACGCGCTTCTTCGCCGTCGGCGCGCTCTTCCCGCACGCCGAGAGCGGCGTCGGCGCGCTCTCCACCCAGGCGCTCGTCAACCCGCACTACGGCAGGCAGGGGCTCGATCTGCTGCGCCAGGGCGTGCCGGCGCCCGAGGCGGTGCAGCGCCTGGTCGCCCCCGACGAAGGGCGCGAGCACCGCCAGCTCCACGTCATCGACGCGCGGGGCCGCGTCGGCCAGTTCACCGGCGCGCAGTGCATCGACTGGTGCGGCGCCCTGAAGGGCAAGGACTTCTCCGTCGCGGGCAACATGCTCGCCAACGAACGGGTGATCAAGGACACCGCGAGGGCGTACGAGCTGAGCAAGAAGCCGTTTCCCGAGAGACTCATTGCGGCGCTGGAAGCGGGCGAGGCGGCGGGCGGCGACAAGCGCGGCAAGCAGTCCGCGGCCCTTCTGGTTTTCTCCACGGAGCAGTACCCCCAGCTCGATCTGCGAGTGGATGACGCCGCAGAACCCCTCGCCGAGCTGCGCCGGCTCTACGAGAAGGCGCACGAGCGCTTCGTGCCCTACCTCGCCTGCAGCCCGAGCCAGGCCCGCCCCTGGGGCATCACCGACCGGGAACGCATAGAGCAAGAGATTCAGAGATTTCAAAGATCGCGTGGCGCTTCTTGAAGTGACCGGGCTCCGCACCTACTTCGCCTCCGAGCGCGGCGAAGTGAGGGCAGTGGATGGCGTCGACCTTTCGCTAGAGCGCGGCCGCACGCTCGGCATCGTCGGCGAGTCGGGCTGCGGCAAGAGCGTCACCGCGCTTTCCATCATGGGGCTGGTGCCGCAGCCGCCGGGGCGCATCGCCGGCGGCGAGGTGCGCTTCGAGGGCGAGGACCTCCTCAAGGCTCCGGCGCAGCGCATGCGCGACCTGCGCGGCGACAAGCTCTCCATGATCTTCCAGGAGCCGATGACCTCGCTCAACCCGGCCTTCCAGGTCGGGGATCAGATTGCCGAGGCGATTCTCAGACATAAGGACGTCAATGGATTTCAAGCTGAAAAACAGGCTGTCGACATGCTCCGCAAGGTGCGCATCCCCTCGCCCGAGACGCGCGCGAAGGAGTACCCGCACCAGCTCTCCGGCGGCATGCGCCAGCGCGTCATGATCGCCATGGCGCTCGCCTGCAACCCGAAGCTGCTCATCGCCGACGAGCCGACCACCGCGCTCGACGTCACCATCCAGGCGCAGATCCTCGAGCTGATGCGCGCGCTGCGCGCCGAGCTCGGCACGGCGATCGTCCTCATCACGCACGACCTCGGCGTCATCGCCGAACTCGCCGACGACGTGATCGTCATGTACGCCGGCAAGGTGATCGAGCGCTGCGCGGTGCCGCGCCTGTTCGCCGAGCCGCAGCATCCCTACACCGTGGGGCTGCTCGGCTCGATCCCGCGCCTCGACCTCGCGCAGGAGCGCCTCTCCGCCATCGAGGGCTTCGTGCCCGACGCCGCGGCGATGCCCGAAGGCTGCCGCTTCCACCCGCGCTGTCCCTTCTCGATCGAGAGGTGCCGCCGCGAAGAACCACGACTGCAACGGATCTCTGCAGACCATTTCGTCGCCTGCTGGAGGGCGCCCCTTTGAGCCAGCCCCTCCTCCGCGCCGAGCGGCTGGTGAAGCACTTCAGGAAGGTGCGCGCGGTCGACGACGTCAGCTTCGAGCTGCACGCCGGCGAGACGCTGGCGCTGGTGGGCGAGTCGGGCTGCGGCAAGTCCACCGCCGGGCGGCTGGTGCTGCGCCTCATCGAGCCCACGGCGGGAAGCGTCTGGTTCAACGGGGAAGAGATATTCAAATTAAACGAACATCAGGTTCGCTCTCTGCGCCGCGAGATGCAGATCATCTTCCAGGACCCCTACGCATCGCTCAACCCGCGCATGACGGTCGGCGACATGCTGGAGGAGCCGTTGCATCTTCACGGTCTGTACAGACAGAATCGTGTTGCAGAGCTCCTTGGCCTCGTCGGCCTCTCGCCCGACCATGCATCGCGCTATCCGCACGAGTTCTCCGGCGGGCAGCGCCAGCGGATCGGCATCGCGCGGGCGCTGGCGGTGGAGCCGCGCCTCATCGTCTGCGACGAGCCGGTCTCGGCGCTCGACGTGTCGATCCAGGCCCAGGTGATCAACCTGCTGCAGGACCTGCAGAAGCGCTTCGGCCTCGCCTACATCTTCATCGCCCACGACCTCGCGGTGGTCAAGCACATCGCCACCCGCGTGGCGGTGATGTACCTCGGCAAGATCGTCGAGGTGGCGGAGAAGCGCGCGCTTTTCGCCGCGCCGCGGCATCCCTATACCCGGGCGCTCCTTTCGGCGATCCCGGTGCCGGACCCGTCGATTTCACGGAAGAAAGTCATTCTGGAAGGCGACGTGCCCAACCCCTCGGCCCCGCCCTCGGGCTGCCGCTTCCGCACCCGCTGCGCCTACGCGCAGCCGCGCTGCAGCGCGGAAGTGCCGGCCCTGGAGGACGGCGTGGCGTGCCACTACTGGCGCACGCTCGAGCCTTTCGCCGCCGCTTCCCACTTGACCGCAGTCAATGAGAGACTGAGCCGCCTTCAGGCAGCGTTCCGATCCTCGGGAGGTTCACCATCATGATGAAGAAGCTTCTATTCCCAGCCCTGCTGGTTCTGCCCCTTACAGTTCAACCCCAAACCTTGCGCATCGGCCTGGCGGAAGACCCCGACATCCTCGACCCGGCGATGGCGCGCACCTTCGTCGGGCGCATCGTCTTCGCCGGCCTGTGCGACAAGCTCTTCGATCTCGACGAGAAGCTGAAGATCGTGCCGCAGCTCGCCACCGGCTACAAATGGTCGGCGGACAACAAGGCGCTCGAGGTCAAGCTGCGTCAGGGCGTCACCTTCCACGACGGCGAGAAGATGGACGCCGCCGCGGTGAAGTACAACCTCGAGCGCCACAAGGGCATGAAGGGCTCGAGCCGCCGCGGCGAGCTGGCGGTGGTGTCGAGCGTCGACGCAGTCGATCCGCAGACGGTGCGCATCAACCTGGCGGCGCCGTTCGCGCCGCTGCTGGCGGTGCTCACCGACCGCTCCGGGATGATGGTGTCGCCGAAGGCCGCCGAGGCCGCCGGCGAGAAGTTCGGCGCCAGGCCGGTGTGCTCCGGGCCGTTCAAGTTCGTCGAGAGGATCGCGCAGGACCGCATCGTGCTCGAGCGCTTCCCGGGCTACTGGGACAAGGGCCGGATCCACTTCGACCGCATCGTCTACCAGCCGATCGTCGACGCCACGGTGCGCCTCGCCAACCTGCGCTCGGGGCAGCTCGACTTCATCGAGCGCGTCGCGCCCTCGGACATCCCGCAGATCAGGAACGACAGCCGCTTCAAGGTCGCCAAGATCGTCGAGATCGGCTACCAGGGCATCACCATCAACCTCAACAAGAGCGACCTGGGGCGGAACAACCCGCTCGGCAAGGACCGGCGCGTGCGCGAGGCCTTCGAGCTCTCGCTCGACCGCGAGGCCATCGTCAGGGTGGTGATGGAGGGCGAGGCGCAGCCCGGCAACCAGTGGGTGGCGCCGACCAACCTCTTCTACGGCAAGAGCGCGCGGATGCCCAAGCGCGACATCGCGCGCGCGAAGCAGCTCCTCAAGGAGGCGGGCGTGCCCAACCCGAGCTTCACGCTGATGACACCCACCACCTCCGACGCGCAGCGCATCGCGCAGGTGGTGCAGGCGATGGCCAAGGACGCCGGCTTCGACATCAAGATCCACTCCACCGAGTTCGCCACCTCGCTCAACCTCGCCGACAAGGGCCAGTTCGAGGCCTTCGTGATCGGCTGGAGCGGGCGCGCCGACCCCGACGGCAACCTGCACACCATGCTCTCGTGCAAGGGCCCGACCAACTACGCCGGCTACTGCAAGGACGACGTCGAGGCGCTCATCAACGAGTCGCGCACCTCGCTCGACATCGAGCAACGCGCCGCCACCTACGACAAGATCGCGCAGCACGTGCAGAAGGACCGCCCGATCGTGTACCTCTACCACCGGCACTGGCTGTGGGCGCACACGGCGAAGCTCTCCGGCCTGCGCACGGTGCCCGACGGCATGGTGCGGGTGCAGGGCCTCAGAATGAACTGACGTGCTGAAGTTCCTGCTGCAGCGCCTGGCGACGATCGTCCCGACGCTGTTCTTCGTCTCGGTCCTGATCTTCGGGCTGCAGCAACTCCTCCCCGGCGACCCGGCGATCGCCCTCGCGGGGGAGGAGCGCGATCCAGAAACAATTAGATTTTTAAGAGAAAAATTTCACCTGGACGAGCCGCTCCCAGTGCGCTACTGGTACTGGGCCTCAGGCGTGCTGCAGGGCGACCTCGGTGACTCGGTGCGCATCCAGAAGCCGGTCACCGAGCTGATCCTGGAGAAGCTGCCGGTCACCATCCAGCTCGCCGCCATGGCGATGCTGATCGCGCTCCTCATCGGCATCACCGCCGGCGTCATCTCGGCCGTGAAGAAGGACACGCTGTGGGACTACGGCGCCAACGTCTTCGCGCTCTGGGGCCTGTCGACGCCCAACTTCTGGCTGGGCATCCTGCTCATCCTGCTCTTCGCGGTGAACCTCGGCTGGCTGCCGGCCTCGGGCTACGTCAGCCCCTTCGAGGACCTGAAGGCGAACCTCGCGGCGATGATCATGCCGGCGTTCGTGCTAGGCAACGCCATCGCCGCGGTGCTGATGCGCCACACGCGCAGCGCCATGCTGCAGGTTCTCTCCTCCGACTATGTCCGCACCGCGCGCGCCAAAGGCCTGAACGAGCGCGTCGTCGTGCTCAAGCACGCCCTGCGCAACGCGCTGATCCCGATCATCACGCTCGGCGCGCTCGAGTTCGGCACCCTCCTCTCCGGCGCCGTGCTCACCGAGCAGGTGTTCTCCATCCCCGGCTTCGGCAAGCTGATCGTCGACGCGGTCTTCAACCGCGACTACTCCGTGGTGCAGGGCGTGGTGCTCTTCACCGCCACCGTGTACATCACGCTCAACCTCCTCGCCGACCTCGCCTACTTCCTCGTCAATCCGAGGCTGCGCGTCTGATGGCCGCAATCGTTTTTGAACGAATAGAAACCACGTCTGGAAGACGTGCATTGCAACGACTTGCCCGCCGCGGCGGGGCGGTGTTTGGCTTTGCGGTGGTGGTGTTCTTCGTGCTGCTCGCCGTCCTCGCGCCGTGGCTCGCGCCCTACGACCCGGTGGCGACCGACTGGAGCGCCATCCGCGCCGCGCCGAGCGCCGCGCACTGGTTCGGCGGCGACGAGCTCGGCCGCGACGTGCTGTCGCGCATCGTCTGGGGCGCCCGCGCCTCGATCCTCGCCGGCGTCGTTTCGGTGAGCATCTCGCTCTGCCTCGGCGTGCCGATCGGCATGCTCGCCGGCTACCTGGGCAAGTGGGTCGACGCGCTGATCTCGCGCATCACCGACGCCATGCTCGCCTGCCCGTTCCTGATCCTGGCGATCGCGCTTGCCGCCTTCCTGGGACCAAGCCTGACCAACGCCATGATCGCCATCGGCATCTCCGCAACGCCGATCTTCATCCGCCTGACGCGCGCCCAGGTCCTCTCGGCCAAGGCCGAGGACTACGTCGAAGCCGCCCGGGCGCTGGGCAACCCGCACTACCGCATCGCGCTGCGCCACATCTTCCCCAACATCGTCGCGCCGCTCATCGTCCAGGCGACATTGGCCATCGCGGCCGCCGTGATCGCCGAAGCCAGCCTCTCCTTCCTCGGGTTAGGTCAGCAGCCGCCCGCGCCGAGCTGGGGCAGCATGCTCAACACCGCGCGCAACTACGTCGACCAGGCCCCGTGGATGGCGATCTGGCCCGGCCTGTCGATCTTCCTGCTGGTGCTTTCCTTCAACCTGCTCGGCGACGGCCTGCGCGACGCGCTGGATCCGCGGCACAAGTAATTCGGGGTCAGACCCCGATTTACCGCAGGCGGCTGAAGTGAAGATCGCCGCCCATGAAAGCTCGTATAGGCGCCGCCGTACCTGGGCGGCATCATACCGGGGCTGGAACGAAGGGCTGGGAAGGAACAAATGGGTCCGATCGGACCCATTCTGCGCACCCCGGCGCTTAGAGCTGGTGCAGCGAGGCGCGCGCCTTCCGCAGCTTCTCCATGCGCTCCTCGCAGGGAGTAAGGGCGTGCGAGACCACCAGGCAGGCAAGCCCGGCGAAGAGCAGCAGCACCGGGTGCCACTGCGCCGGGACGAGCACCGAGAGGATGAGGGCGAGCACGCCCGAGGCGGCGAAGCCGTGCGATAGCGTCGCGCGCCGCGAGGGCGCGGGCGCCGCGGCGGGAGACGGGATGGCGGCGGCAGCGCCGGCCGCCGCCGGCACGCTGCCGATGAGGCGCCAGCCCGCCCAGACGCAGAAGACGCCGAAGGCCGCGAACAGCGCGAGGACCGCGACATCGCCCAGGTCCCACAGGCGCTCGGAGGCCGCGATCCTGCGGCAGACCCACAGCAGCACGCCGAACGAAGCGAGGCCGATGGCGAGGACGACCCCGCCCACGGTCCTCGCCGCCGAGGCCTCGGCGCTCGCCTGGCGGTCGCTTGGCATCGCCGGAATCATACCTATGGCGCTCGTCCGCGGACCGCCCAGGCCCGGGCGATGAGCGGAATCGAGCCGTCGGCGGCGATGGGCAGCGCGGCGCGGATCCGCTCGCGCAGCGCCGCGCGGCGCTCTTCGCTGAGCGACATGCAGTAGCCCGGCGCGGGCCCCTGCCCGCCGAGGAACGGCGTCCAGAAGTCGTCGAAGTCGCGGAACACGGTGGGGACGTCGATGGCGCGATGCGACCTCGCGCAGCCCCGCTTCCCTGAAGAGCGCCTCGAGCGCCGGCGGCTGGCAGAGCGGGAAGCGGCGCCCTTCGTCGAGCTTCAAGGCGCTCCGCTCGAGCGCCACCGCAGCGTCCCAGAAATAGCGCATCAACTCCATCTTGCCGGCGTAGTCCCAGGCCGAAGGCGGTTATCGGTTCATTGGAGTCGGCCATCAAGGGAACCGTTGAATCGCCGGAATTCGAGAAGCAAAGCGCGAACCTCGGCGTGCGCCCGGCGTTCCTCGACGCGGCCGGCTTCAGCGAGCTGATTGCGAAGGAGGACGCTTCCCTGTCGCGCCTGATGCAGCTGATCGGCCTGAAGAAGTAGCCGCGGCGATCAGCCTGGCGCAGTTGGAGTCCTTGCCCCTGCCCTCCTCCAGGAGCGGGATCACGGCGAGCAGCGGGTTGAGGATGCCCATGAGGATGGCGCCCGCGCCCCGGCCGGCGAGCCTGCCCATGTCGGGTCCGACCTCGGGCTTCGAGAAGGTGCCGCGCACGTGGAGCGGGCTCTTCAGCGACGCGATGCTGCGGTCCTTCGGCTCGGGCTTGAGCGTCAGGTCCATCCGCTCGTTCTTCAGGTTGACGCTGCCGGCGCCGCCGACGTTGACCACCGCCGTGTCGAAGACCAGCGCGTTCGCCTGCATCAGCCCGCCCTGCACCGCGAAGTCGGCGATGGCGCAGCGGATCTTCACCGGTTCATCGCCCCTGAGCTTGACGCGCGCCACGTCCCACAGGTCGAGGGCGACCAGCTCCATGAGGAACTTGCTGATCTGGCCGTCGTCGATGAAGAGGCCGACCTTGCCGCTCGCGCTGCCGAGCATCGCCGCCACCGAGTTGCCCTTGCCGGCGAGCTCGATCAGGCCGTCGACGTCGCCCAGCGATCCTTTCGCCTCCTTGACGGTCGGGAAGAGCTGCGCGAGCTTGAGGTTCCGCACGCGCATGTTCACCGCAGCGTCGATCGGCGCTTGCGCGCCGTCGTGGGCGATGGTGCCGGCGAGCTTGCCGCCGGCGACGCCGAACTCCAGCGGCTGCAGCGTCAGCAGCCTGTCCTGCATGCGGATGCGCGCCGACAGCGCCTCGAGCGGCAGCTGCGCCGGCCGCTCGATCTTGCCGGCCTGCAGCGTCACGTCGGCGTCGACGCTGCCCCAGCGCGCCGTGTCGAAGGGCCGGTCGGGCAGCAGGCCGGACTTGGAAGGCGTGGTGGTGCCGACCAGCGGCCCGAGGTCGGCGAAGGCGAGCAGGCGCGACCTGAGCTCCGCCTTCATGAAATGCCGCGGCTTCTGCACGCGGAACTCGAAGGTGCCGGCGAGGTCGCTCTTCCCCACCTTGCCGGAGAAGTCCTCGTAGCGCCACGTGTGGTCGGTGCGCACCAGGCGCCCGGCGGTGTCGTAGGGACTGGTGTCGGGGAAGGCGATGCCGAAAATGTCGTAGAGCTGCGCCATGGTGCGCCCGCGCACGCGGATCTTCGCGTCGAGCGAATCGAGGTCGACGATGTTGGTGACGCTGCCGTCGACGTCGATGGTGGTGGCGCCGAGCTTCGCCTGCCCCTTGAGCGGGAACGGCGTGTCGGCGTCGCGCAGCTTGAGCACCTGGCCGCCGACGCCGGAGGCGAGCATGGCGAGGCCCTTGTACTCGCCCGCGGCGGTGAAGACCACGCCTTCCTTCTCGCTCGTGAACTCGGCGTCGACGGCGATGCGGCGCCCCGGCTCGAGGTACTGGAGCTCCGCC
>JBQTJF010000002.1:0-1874 GCA_052387375.1 Betaproteobacteria bacterium | reverse complement strand
GACCGCCGGCCGCGACGCGATCCGCGTCTCCTCCTAGTTGGGGAAGAGCGTGCCGAAGAGCTTGTCGCCCACCGCCTGCACCGGGCCGAGCGGCGTGCTCGTCTTCTCCTGCTGGTGGATCGAGGGCTGGCCGCCGCTCAGCTTGTAGACCACCACGTCCTCCCTGAGCAGCACCAGCCCGGTGAAGCGCCAGCCGGCGGTGTGCGTCTCCTTCCTGAAGCCGAGGAAGTCGAGCCAGAAGTTGCCGTTGCGGTGCTTGCGCACCTGCTGCTGCGTGACCTCGAAGCCGCGGCAGTCGATCTTGGCCGAGATGCATTCCCGCACGCCCGCGTCGAGGTCGGCGAGCGTCACCGAGGGGCTGACGAGGAAGCGCCGCAGCACGTCCGAGTAGTTGAGGATGGCGATGTTGGGATTCGTCTCCGGGTCGAGGCTGAGCGCCTTCAGCTCGTAGGCTGTGGTCCATCCCGGCTCGATCAGGTCGAAGGTCGCCTGCGCCTCGTCGTAGCTCGCCCAGGGGCTTACCGTCACTTCGTGGGAGCGCGGCAGCAGCGAGCTGCAACCGCCCGAAAGGCACAGGAGGAGCAGGGCGCCGCATAGTCGCCGCGTCATGGCCGGCACTATGTGCCCGCCGGGCGACACCGCGCCTGCCGCGGCCGGCCGCGGCGATAGTCCGTCCGGGCGTGGGAAGGCGGATGTAGCGCCCTTGCGACGCCGCGGCGCGGCGCGCGGCGACAGCGCCGCGGGGGCGAAAGGAGTAGTTTGTCCGCTGCCCATGGCCTACGCGGACCTGGAAGAGGCGCGCCGGCACCACGCGGCGCTGAAGCGCCTCATCGAGCGGCACGCCGGCGAGGCGGCCGACCTGCGCGCGCTGCGCCGCGCCGTCGACCTGTGCCGCGGCGCCGCCGAGGCGGTGAACGACGCCTATTGCCGCGAGAAGATCCGCGTCGCCGCCGAGTTCGCCGCCGAGCTGCTCTCGCAGGGCGAGCACGCGAAATGGCGGCGCGAGCCGCTCTCGGGCGTGGACTTCCTCAAGCAGCAGGCGCTCAACGCGCTCGAGCTCTTCCAGAGCCGCCTGTACAGCCTGGAGTGGGCGCGACGCGCCGCCGCGCGCGGCTTCGTTCTCAATCCGCGGGGCGCCTAGCCCGTCGAGTCCCTGTTTGCATTAACCACTTACCGCCCTTTTCCGCCGGGGGGTCGCGGGTTCGAGTCGCTCATGCGGGGCGGGACGGTAGCCGCTATAGGGCTCACCGTCAGACAGAGCCGCTCTGCGCCTCACGCACCTCGAGCGTGAAGCGGATGAGGGCGACGACCAGCGCGAGCACGAGTGGGCCTGCGATCACGCCGATCGTGCCGAAGGCCGAGATACCGCCCAATACGCCAATGAACACCAGCAGCGCGCCGACCTCCGCGCGGCCGGCTACGAGGATCGGCCGCACGAAATTGTCGATCGTCCCGACCGCGGCGCCCCAGACGAGGAGGAAGACCGCAGCGATCCAGCGCTCCTCCACCGCAAGCCAGATGACGGCTGGCACCCAGACGAACGGCGTGCCCGCCATCGGCACCATCGCAAAGAACGCCGCGAGAACGCCGAACACGACCGGCGAGGGCAAATCGACGATGGCGAAGCCGACGGCGATCAGCGCGCCCTGGCCGAGCGAAGTGACGACGGTGCCGTAGACGAGGGCGCGTGTCACGGCGGCAAGATGGTCGAACAGACGGGCCTTGTGCACGACGGGCATCGGAATGAGCGCGCGGAGCGTGGCGAGCATCCTCTGGCCGTCGCGGATGGCGAAGAAGAGGATGAACATCATCAGGGCGAAGCCGACCACCGTGCCGAGGGTGCCGAGAAACACTTTTCCGCCGAGCGAGGCGAG
>JBQTJF010000001.1:0-11648 GCA_052387375.1 Betaproteobacteria bacterium | reverse complement strand
ACGGCGCACCTCGTCGTAGGCTTCCGCCGCCACGAGGGCCTTGAGGTCGCAGTAACGCAGCCGGCTGCCAAGATCGAAGACGCTCTCGCCGTCTACCACGCCATAGCTTGGGCGCCCGTTCAGGAGGTAGCTGGCAAGTTTCATTCGCTCTCTCGGCGCCGCGCTAGTCCCTGCGCTCGCGCCAGAAATCGAGCTTCTCCTGGACCACGCGGTCGGAGTAGCTGAAGAGGACCGCCTCGCTCGCTGCCGCGAGCGAGCGGCTCATCCAGCTCGGTGCGACGAAGATGTCTCCCGGGCTCCAGTCGAAGACCTCATCACCGATCGTGCTTGTCCCGGTGCCTTCAACGACGACGTGTACGGTACTGTCCGTCGACCGATAGGGCCTGGTCTTGAAGCCCGCGGGGAGGAGCTGCATCCAGCACGACAGCGTGGGCATCGCCCACGAGCCATTGAGCGGGTTCACGAACTTCATGGCGAACCCGTGCCACGAATCGGGGTCCCGCAGCCGGCTGTACTGCCCCAGCACCTCGCGCGTTCGCCGATAGGGATAGTTGAAGATCGGGGACGTGCCCGGGGCACGGGCGCAATCCAGAGGCAGCAGGTTGCAGGCGAACTCGGTGAGCGCCGCGCCTTCCGGGCGATCCACGGGATGACACGCCGCGGGGTAGGCCTCTCGAAAGCTCGCCGACATGAGGTTCACGATGTGCATGTCGAGGCCGTCCAGCCAAACCATCGGGGCGCTGCCTTCGCTTCCATGGTCGTGCCAGGTCATCGACGGCGTGATGACGAAGTCTCCCGGCTCCATGGTGGTGCGCTCGCCCGCGACCGCCGTGTATGCATTGCGGCCTTCGATGATGAAGCGCAGGGCTGACGCGACGTGCCGGTGAGCGGGTGCGATCTCTCCCGGGCGAATGATCTGCAGTCCGCCGAAGAGACTCCCGGTGATGCGCGACTGTCCCGGCAAGCCCGGGTTTTCGAGCACGAGAACCCGCCGCTCCGCCTCCTCGGCCGCGATGAGGTCGCAGGCCTCCATCAGGTACGGCTTGACGTCGCGGTAGCGCCAGAGAGCGGGACCGCACTGCGGCCGCGGCTCCTCGGTCACGAGCTTGTTCAGCACTCTCCAAAGCGGCGCGAGGTGCAGCGTGCGCGCGCGGGCGTAGAACTCCTGCCGGCTTTCCTCGGCGCGCTCGTCCACCGTCGGCAGCACGCCGCTCGGCTGCGCCGCGGTCATGGCGATTGGACAACCCTGCAGAAAGCGCGCATACTCGGCGTGTTCACGTATATGAACTAGTACACATATATGAAATCAGGTGAGTTGCCGGTTGTCAAGTCCGCGGACCGCGTCCTCGACGTGCTTGAGCTACTCGCCCGCCAAGGGCAGCCGATGTCGCACACGGAGATCGCCGCCGCGCTCGGCATACCGAAGAGCAGCCTGACCCAGCTGCTGCGAAACCTGTGCGCGCGCCAGTACATCGCGTCGCCGCCCGGAGCGCAGGCTTTCGCCATCGGACCCGCCGTATTCACCCTGGCCCAGCGTGGCCGGCGCGGCCGCGACCTCGCCGCGATCGCGCAGCCGCTGGTCGAGCAGATCACCCGGGAGACGGACGAGTCCTCGTCGCTCAACCTGCTGCGGGAGGGAGAGATCGAGCGCGCGTGCGGCGCCGACTCGCCGCAGGCGCTCACGTACTCGATGAAACTCGGATCGCGGGCTCCGGTTCATGCGGTCTCGAGCGGCAAGGCCATTCTGGCCTTTCTCCCGCCGCAGCAGCGAGACCGCTGTCTTTCGAAGGTGTCCTTTGAGCGCGTCACGCCGCGCACGATCGTCTCCATGAGACGCCTGATGTCGGTGCTGCGGCAAGTGGCGGCGGAAGGCGTCGCCTATTCCTTCGAGGAGTTCACGCCGGGGATCGTAGGCGTAGCCGTGCCGGTGCTGGATCAACAGGGCCACGCGGCCGGCGCGCTCAACGTCGCAATTCCCAGCGTGCGCTATGACGAGGCCCTGAGGCTGCGCGCGATCAAGTCGTTGCGGCAAGCGCGGCGGGCTCTCGAGGCTGAGCTTCGGGACTAAGCGGGGTTTTTCGACGGGAACGTGCCGATCGAGGTCTGCTTCGCCGTGCCGTAGGTCGCCGGCGAGCTGCACACCGGACCCAGCGATGAGATCTCGGCGTCGTCGATGTTCCAGCCGCCGAACACGATGCTGATGTCGGTCCCGGCCGCAGGGTTTAGCCTCTCGCGCAGGTCGGTATTCCGTTTCGGCATAGCTGCTAGAACAGACTGGCGGGTCTCTGCGTGGGTACGATGAGTATCACGCGCCGCGCATCGACGGCAGCAGCGCGTCGAGGAGGGTGCCGTGCTCGTGCTCAACCGGATTCTATGCGTCGCTGCGGCGCTCGCCGGCGTCCTCCCCGCCCCTGCGCTTTCGCAGCCCTATCCCTCGAAGCCGGTTCGCATCGTCGTCGCCTTCCCGCCCGGTGGCCTGGTCGACGTGGTAATCCGCGTCGTCGGCGAGCGGCTGTCGGCGCGACTCGGGCAGCCGTTCATCGTCGAGAATCGTCACGGCGCGATGGGCAACGTCGCCAGCGGGGAGGTCGCAAAGGCCGCGCCCGACGGCTACACGCTGATCGCTACGCTTGACACGAGCATCACGCTGGTGCCGGTGCTCTACCGTAAGGTGGAAAACAACCCGATGGACGACTTGGCGCCGATTGCCATGCTGACCGACCTGCCGCTGGTGCTGGTCGTGCATCCTAGCGTGCAGGCAGACACGGTGCAGGGCCTGCTCAGCCTCGCCCGCCGCATGCAGCCGCCGATGATTTTCGCCAGCGGCGGCGTCGGCTCTCCCGCGCATCTGGCCAACGAGATCCTGCGCGAGGCGACCGGCATCGAGATGCTGCAGCCCCCCTACCAGGGCTCTCCCCAGGCGGTGACCAGCGTGGTGGCAAATCAGACGCAAGCGACATTTGCGCCGCTGAACGTGGTGATCGAGCTCGTCCGGTCGGGCAAGCTCAAGGCGCTGGCGATGGCGGCGGCTTCGCGCTCTCCTTTCGCCCCGGATCTGCCCACCATGACCGAATCGGGGATCCCGGGGATGGAGACAGAGGGCTGGGTGGTCATTGGAGCGCCCCGGAAGACGCCGGACAAGATCCTCGCAAAGCTCAACCGAGAGATCGACGAAGTGCTCGGCACACCCGAGGTGCAACAGGCGCTGCGCCGGCTGGGTCTCAGGCCGCTCGGCGGCCTGAACCACCATCGGACCGCCGAGCGTATCGCGCGCGAGCACCAGTTCTGGACGAATTTCGTCCAGTCCAGAAAGCTGGCGCTGGATTGACATGCGCATCATTCGAAATAAGGCCGAGCCCGGCGAACCGGTGGTGGATCCAGCGCTGTGGACCGGCGAGGAGATGCTCGGACGCCGGGACTGGATCAGGCCCTTCAGCGCCGCGGAGATCGAAGGGCTCGAAGCGCTGATCGCGGCGACTCGCAGGCGCATCGGCACCGACCCGAACGGCCTGCTGCAGCTTTCGCCAGGCGATCTGGACCTGCGCGGCTTCGGCGCAGTGCTGCCCGGCATACGGCGCGAGCTGCAGGACGGGCGCGGCTTCGTCCTGCTCAGGGGGCTGCCGGTGCAGCGCTGGGCCCCGCTCGACAGCGCGATCGTCTACTGGGCCATCGGCAGGCACCTCGGCGCGCCGGTGTCGAACAACGCCGACTGCGACATGATCGCCCACGTCACCGACCTCGGAAAATCCTGGGACCACCCGAAGCATCGCGGCTACCAGACGCGCTCGGAGATGGATTTCCACATCGACTACGCGGACGTGGTGCTGCTGCTGTGCCTGCGGACACCGGCCTCGGGCGGACGCTCGAAGATCGTAAGCTCGATCGCGGTTCACAACGACCTGGTGGCGCGCCACCCGGGGCTCGCCGCCGAGCTCGAGTTCCCCTTCTACTGGACCCGCCACGGCGAGATCGATCCCGGCGAGCACGACTGGTACCGTGCCCCGGTGTTCAACTACATCGACGGCACGCTGTCCGTGTCTTGCGGACCCAAGCACATCGAGAAGGGGCACCTGCAGCCCGGCGTGCCGCCGCTGACGGAGAAGCAGACCCTCGCGCTGAACGCCATGCACGAGGCCTGCGAGCGGCTGCACCTGTGGATGGAGTTCGAGCCGGGCGACGTGCAGATCCTGAACAACTCGGTGATCATGCACTGCCGCACCGGGTATCAGGACTGGCCGGAGCCGGAGCGCAAGCGGCTGTTGTGGCGGCTGTGGCTGCGCGTGCCGGAGCTGCGCCCGATGAGCCCGTTCGTCAAGCAGTGGGTGAACGGCATCCGCGTCCACGGCGCGACGCCGCGAATCGTCCTTTAGAGACTTCCCCTCACTTGTTCAGCAGCTTCCACGGGTCCTTGACCATCGGGATGGTCTCGAAGGCCACGTTACCCAGGCCGCCGCTCGGCAGCTTCTCGACGCGGCGGATGTACATGTTCTGGATGATGTCGCGCTCGACCGGGTCGAGCTCGATTGCGCCCCGCGCGCTGGCGCCCTTCCAGCCCTTGAGTATCGCCATGGCCTGGTCGGCGTCGAACTTGGCGCCGAGCTTCGCCACGACGTCGCCGATCGCGCGCATGCCGTCGTAGGCGGCGACCACCTGAAAGGTGGGCAGGGAGCCGTCGGGGTATTTCCTGCGGTAGGCCGCGACGAAGCGCTGGTTCTCCGGCGTGGCGAGATGCGGAGAGTAGTGCCAGGCCGAGATCGCTCCGAGCGCGTCCTCGCCGATCGCCGGCAGCTCGAGCTCGTCCACCGACGCGGTGGTGAGGAGCTTCACGCCGGCGGCGCGCAGCCCGTAGGCGGAGAAAGTCTTCATGAAGCCCACTCCCGGAGGCCCGGCGGGGGTGAAGAGGTAGACCGCCACGGGCTTCAGGTCGCGGATCCTCTGCATGTACGGGCCGAAGTCGTTGGTCTGCAGCGGCATGCCGATCTCGCTCAGCACCTTGCCGCCGCCTTTGAGGAATGATGTCTTGAAGGCCTCCCGGGCATCATGGCCGGGCGCGTAGTCGGAGTAGGCGATGACGACATCTCCAACCTTGGCGCGCGCCGCCCATTCGCCCAGCGTGTAGCTTCCCTGCCAGACGGTGAAGGAGATGCGCGCGAAGTAGGGCGAGCGGCGCGTGATCACGCTGGTGCCGGCGGTGAGGATCACCGTCGGCATCTTCGCCTGGCTGATGAGCGGCGCCACTGCCAGCGCGTTGGGCGACAGGTTGAACCCGGCGAGAAACTGCACGCCGTCGCGCACGATCAGCTCCTGGGTCACCTGCTTCGCCTTCTCGGGGCCGCCGGCCTCGTCGCGGTAGATGGCCTCGATGCGCGTATTGCCGGCCTTGCCCCCGGCCTCGTCGAGGTACAGATCGATGCCGCGCTTGGTGTGCTCGCCGTACACGGCGAACGGCCCGCTGAAGCTCATCACCACGCCAACTTTCACCGTTTCCTGCGCAGGCAGGGTCACGGGCAACGCGAGAAGCAACATCATCCACCAGCGTTTCATATAGCCTCCTAGGTCAAGCGGAAACTCCGATCAATCCCGCGAGGCGCCCGGCGTCCCGCCCGAGCGCCTCGCTCGCCCCGTCATAGGCGACTTTTCCTCGCACCAGCACCACCGCGCGCGGCGCGAAGCCGAGCGCCAGCCGGGCGCGCTGCTCGACCAGCACCATGGCGAGCGCCGTCTCCCGGCGCAGGCGCTCGAGCGAAAGCAGCAGCGCCTCGACGATCACCGGCGCGAGACCCTCGAAAGGCTCGTCCAGAAGAAGCAGTGACGGGCTGCCCATGAGCGCCCGGCCTACGGCGAGCATCTGTTGCTCGCCGCCGGAGAGCTGGTTGCCGAGATTGCGGCGGCGCCCGGCGAGCCGCGGAAAGAGGTCATACACGCGTTCGCGGGCCCACTGCCCGCCGCGGCGCGCCACCGCGAGGTTCTCCTCTACCGTGAGGGAGGGGAAGATCTCGCGCTCCTGCGGCACCAGCGCCAGCCCGGCGCGCGCGCGCCGCCAGGTCGGCCAGCGTTCGACCGAGGCGTCGCCGTAGCCGATAGCGCCGCCGTGCAGCGTGGTGAGTCCCATTACCGTCTCGAGCAGCGTCGTCTTGCCGGCGCCGTTGCGCCCGAGGACGGCGAGCGACTCGCCGGCGTCGAGGGAAAGCGAAATGCCGTCGAGCACCACGGTCGGGCCGTAGCCGGCACGGAGCGCTCGGAGCTTGAGCGGCTCAGCCATGCGGGCGTTCGCCGAAGTAGATGGCGCGGACATGCGCGTCGGCCTGGACTTCCGCGGGCGTTCCCGTGGCGACGACGCGACCCTGGTCGAGCACCGTCACGCGCTGCGCGAACCGGAACACGAGGTCCATGTCGTGCTCGATGATCATCACCGCGATCTGCGCCGGCAGCCGCGCGAGCTGATCGAGGATCGCCTGAGAGCCTTCCGCCGGCACGCCGGCGGAAGGCTCGTCGAGGAGCAGCACAGAGGGGCGGGAGGCAAGCGCGAGCGCCACCTCGAGCATGCGCTGCTCGCCGTAGGCAAGCTCATCGACGCGCCGGTGGGCGAGCGCCGCGAGGCGCAGGTCTTCCAGGATGGCGAGCGCCTCGTCGGCCACCGCCCGGTAGCCCTCCGCCGGCGCGAACATCCGCCAGGCCAAGCCCTCGCGCTCGAAGATGGCGAGCCTCACGTTTTCCAGCACCGACAGGCCCATGAACTGCGTGTTGATCTGGAAGGTGCGCGCGAGTCCACGCTTCACGCGCTCGAGCGGGGCGCGGCGCGTCACGTCCTCGCCGCCGAGCAGGACGCGCCCGGCGCTCGGTGCGAGCCGTCCGGTGACAAGGTTGACGAAGGTGGTCTTGCCCGCGCCGTTCGGCCCGATCAACGCATGGCGCTCGCCGGGGTGCAACCGGAAGTCTATTCCCTCCGCCACCACGATGGCGCCGAAGCGCTTCTCCAGCCCGACCGTCTCGAGCGCCGCGGCGCTCACCGGGCCTTCCGGTTGCGGAACATGACGATGACGATGAGCAGCATTCCCAGCCAGAACAGCCAGTACGCGGGATCGAGCTTCGCGAAGGTGTCGGAGGCGATCATGTAGAGCGGCGCGCCGATGAACGCGCCGTAGAGCCGTCCGGCGCGCCCGAGAATCAGCATGATCAGCGCGGCGCCGGAGAGCTCGAAGGACAGCACGTTGAGGGCCACGAACTGAAAGGCCTGCGCATTGACCGCCCCGGCGACGCCGGCGAGCATCGCGGCAATGCCGTACGCAACGACCAGCCGGGAGCGCACCGGCGCGCCGATCGCCTCCATGCGCACTGCGTTCTCGCGAATACCGGCGAGGGAGCGGCCGAAGGGCGAGTGGACCAGCGTGCGCACGAACACAAACCCGAGGAACGTCACCGCGAGGCTGTAGAGGTAGCCGGTGCGGCCGTACATGTCCCACTCGAAGACGCCGAGGAGCGGCGCGACCTGCATGCCTTGCAATCCGTCCGCTCCGCCGGTGAGCCAGGCCGCGCGGTTGGCGGCTTCCTCCAGCATGAGCAGGATGCCGAGCGTGAGCATGAGAAGCGTCAGCCCGCGGGTGCGCAGGATCACCAGGCCCGAGAGCAGGCCGGCGAGTCCCGAAACCGCGGCGGCGGCCGCCAGGCCGACGAGCGGGTCGCCCGCGCCCCGCACGGCGAGGATGCCGGCGCAGTACGCGCCCAGGCCGTAGAACGCCGCGTGACCGAGCGAAATGATGCCGGCATAGCCGAGCAGCAGGTCGATGGAGAGCACGAACAGCACCATGACCAGGATCTGCGTGCCGAGCTGAAGGTGCTTCGGAAACACGAACAGCGCGATCAGGGCGAGCGCCCACGGCGCGAGATCCGCGCCCCGGAGGCGGTGGCTCATGCGCGGCCGAACAGCCCGTTGGGGCGCCATAGCAGGATCGCGATCATCGCCGCGAAAATGAAAAAGGCGCCGAACTCGGGCACGTAGTACTTGCAGGCCGTGTCGGCGATGCCGAGCACCAGCGCGGCGATGAACGGCCCGTGCAGGGTGCCGAGGCCACCCACCGCGACCACGATCAGCACGTAATTGAGCTGGTCGATCGGATAGTTCGGCCGCATCGGCAGGATCTCGGCGCCGAGCGCGCCGCCGAGCGCAGCGAGCCCGCAGCCGAGGGCGAAGGTGAGCGTGAACAGGCGGTCGGTGCGCACGCCGACCGCCTCGGCGATGCGGCGGTTGTCGACCGCGGCGCGCAGCCGCGCGCCGAACGCCGTCTTCTCCACGGCGAGCCACATGACGGCGAAGAGCGCGAAGCCCGCCGCCGCCACCAGCACCCGGTAGGCCGGGAACGGCACGCCCAGGTCCACCTGGCCGCGCAGCGCGTCCGGGATCGCGATGTTGACCGGAGAGGGCCCGAAGAAGTCCCGGGCGAGCGCGATCCCGACGAAGATCACGCCGATGGTGAAGAGGACCTGGTCAAGCTCGCCCGCGCCGTAGAGCCGGGAATAGAGCAGCCGCTCGATCGGGACGCTGATCAGGGCGACCACGATCGCGGATCCCGCCAGCGCGAGCGCGAACGGCATGCCGGTCCTCTGCAGCAGCAAGATCGCTGCGTAGCCTCCCGCCATGGCGAACACGCAGTGCGCGAGGTTGACGAAGTTCATCAGCCCGAGGGTCACCGACAGCCCGATGGCGATGATGTAGAGGATCATCGCCGACGCCACGCCGTTCAGAAGGATCCCGGCGAGGGTCTCCATGCCGCTAGGCGGCGAGGAGTCTCTTGACCGCCGGCCAGGTCTGCTCGCCGAAGGTCTTGAGGTCGCGCGTCAGGTCCGGCGGGCACCAGTCGAGAAACGCCGGCTTGAAGGTTTCGCGAGACTTCACGCGCTCGAACCAGCCGGCCAGGCGCAACCGGCTGCGGCTCCACATCTCCGACATGCCCATCATGTCGAGCCGGTTGACATAGGGTGCCATGCCTACGTCGGCGAGGGTGAAGGCATCGCCGGCCAGCCAGCGGCTGTGCTGGAGCGTGTCCTCCATCTTCTGCAGGTAGCGGTCGTAGAGCTTGAACTTGGCCGCGACGCCGGGCGCGGCGAGGCCCTCGCAGACCAGAAGCTTCTTGCGCTCGTGCCAGGTCGGCGTCACCGACTGCGGCGGCGTGCTGTCGAGGAACCTCTGCACCTCGGCCGGGGGCAGGCGGTTGATGATGTGGCGATGGCAGGAGACGAAGGTGATCTCGCCGCACGCGGGGTGCACGTCCTCGTCCACCGCCTTGGTCCACAGGCGCATTTTCGCGCGGCCGAGCGCAGTGGCGGGCTTGAGCGGCGGGCCGTCGAACACCTCGTCCGCGTACTCGCAGATGACGGTCGATTCGACGATCACGTTGCCGTCGTGCACCAGCGTGGGCACCACGGCCTTGGGGTTGAGCTTCAGGTATTGAGGGTCGAACTGGTCGCCTTTCAGGATGTCGAGGTAGTGCCCCTTCCACTCGACGCCCTTCTCGCCAAGCGCGAGGCGCACTTTGGCGGCGCAGACCGAGGAACCATGGTGATACAGCTCAAGCACCGGGGCTCTCCCTGTGGGTGGATACCGCGCCGTGAAGCTCGAGGAGCGCCGGAATGGTCTCCGGCTGTTGGCGCCCCAGGCCGCACTCGGTCGCGACGCCGAAGCGCGGCGCGAAGCGGCGCGCCGCCTCGATGCGCCGCCTCGCGCCTTCGGCGCCGTCGGCGGCATGCACCAGGCCGAGGTAGAGCTCGGTCTGCTCGTGAAGGCGCAGTCACGCGAGCGGCGCGAAGTAGGCCGCGTCGTTGCGGCTGCGCGGCACCGGCATGTGAACCCAGTCGAGCGGCCGGGCGAGCTGCTGCGCGAGCGCATTGGCGATGCGTACCATGAGGCCAGTGTCGGCGGGCTCCTTGAAATTGCGCCCGCCGGAATCGCCGTAGCACAGGTGGTAGCCGAGCTCGACGCCGCGCGGGACGCAGTTGCCGATGCGCGCAAGCCGCTTCACGATATCCCGCTCGGGATCCGAGAAGTGGGACTGCATCACGCCTTCCAGGATCGCGAACTCGATCGCGACGTCCCATTGGATCGCCAGGTCGCCGTGCGGCACCGCAGCCAGGATCTGGTCGAGCTCTTCGAGGAGCTTTGCCTCGTAGACCGGCTCGACCGCGCGCTGGCTCTCGGGGAAAACGTACACCGTCAGCCCGGCGACCGGCGTCGGCAGGCAGACCTCGAAGCGCAGGTGCGAGGGAATCTCTCCCGCGTCGCGCAGGTGCCTGAATTGCGCATAGGATGTGATCGCGGCGGCGCTGTACCCCAGCTCCGGGAAACGCAGCGCGGCAGGGTCGACGCCGGGTTTCAGCCTGAATCGCTGGCGCTTGATGTAGCCGGCGTCGTAGAGCTCCGAGTCGAAGCCCGGAACCGCCGCGAACACGCCGAGCTGCCAGGCGATCCAGTTCTTGCGCTCGCCGGTCTCGCCGTCGGGAACGCGGCGCAGGTGGCGGCCGAGCTTCGCGCCGGCGAGCCGGAACACCGCCGGCGCGTCGGCCAGCGGCACGCTCCCAACGAGGAGCGCGCCCCGGGCGCTCATCGCCAGACCTCGCGCGCCACCTCGACGATGCGCTCTAGCTTGCGCCACTGGTCCGCCTCGCCGAGCCGGTTGCCGTGGTGCGTGGAGGCGAATCCGCACTGGGGGGAAAGGCAGAGCTGCTCGATCGGAACGAAGCACGAGGCCTCGTCGATCCGCCTCTTCAGGAGATCCTTGCGCTCGAGCTCCGCCGATTTCGTGGTAACCAGGCCGAGGACGACCCTCTTGCCGCGGGGCATGAAGCGCAGCGGCTCGAAGCCGCCGGCGCGATCGCTGTCGTACTCGAGGAAGAACCCGTCCACGTCGACCGAATTGAACACCGCCTCGGCGACCGCTTCGTAGCTTCCGGAGCCGACCCAGGAGCTCATGAAGTTGCCGCGGCAGGTGTGCATGGTCACGGTCAGTCCGGACGGGCGGCCGGCGAGCGCCGCGTTGAGCGCTTCGGCGTAGGTCCGCACCAGCGCGGACGGGTCGTCGCCGCGCCGCGCCGCCATGGCGCGAAAATCCGTGTCGCAGAGCATCGCGTAGCTGGTGTCGTCGATCTGGAGATAACGGCAACCCGCGGCGGCCAGATCGCGGATCTCCTCGCGGTACGCGCATGCGACGTCGTCCCAGAAGGCGCCGAGATCGGGATACACGCTGCGGTCGATGACCGCGCCGCCGCCCCGCTGATGCAGCGTCGCCGGCGCGGGAAGCGTCATCTTGGGCGTTTGGCGAGACACCGATTCCAGGAAGCGGAAATGCTCGAGGAACACGGGCCGCCCGCGCGCGATCTTGCCTGTCACCCCCATGATCGGTGGCATCGCGGAAGCGTCGATATCCTTGAAGCGCGCGACACCGGGGTCGGGGCGGGCGCTGACCCCGTCGAGGCTCGAGAGGAAATCAATGTGCCACCAGTCGCGGCGGAACTCGCCGTCGGTGATCGACTGCAGGCCGATCGCCTCCTGCCGCGCCACCGCGTCGCGGATGCACCGGTCCTGCACCTCGCGCAGGGCCGCTGCGTCGATCTCGCCGCGCTTCGCCCGGGCGCGCGCTTCGGCAAGCTCCGCGGGG